>DATELN010000021.1:0-11943 GCA_035276605.1 Pseudonocardiaceae bacterium
CGGCGGTGGGAAAACCCCGCCGCAACACCGGCGCGGCCCGCTCCACGACCAGGTCCATCATGGAGCGGGTCTGCACCTGGACGCCGAGGTAGACCTCTTTCTCGGCCATCGAGTGACCTAGCAGCTGCTGCTGCTCACCGATCATGTAGTCGTCAAAGGACAACGCTCCACCGGTATCGGGAAGCCGACCCACCGCGTTGCGTACGTGCGCCTCGGCCCACATCCGGATCGGGTAAGGGCGAGCGGTAACCCGCAGATGCAGCCACCGACCCTGCAACTCGGCGTACTGGCCCGCAATGGCGTGGATCAGGTCCTGGCGTTGCGCGTCCGAACGGAACGACCAGCGTTGCGTAGCCAACCGGTACCAGGCGTAGACATCCTGCCCGTTGCGCACCAGATGGCCATCGATGGAGCGCAGCGCAATGGACGGGGTGTAGCTGGGGGCGGCAGCCTCGCCGGGGAGCTTGTGCCCACGCCGGTCGGAACCACGCCGAGGCGCCGGCGTGGCAGGCATCAAACGGTCACGGTCCCGCGCCGCGCGCTGCTTGCTGTCACCGCTGCTGGGTGGACGTCGCAGCCCGAACACCCGTGCGCTCCTTCCTGCCGCGGCTCGAGCCACGGTCCGGCCGTGGGACGGGTCGTGGACGGTCGCGTTGCACCCGGATCCGGGCAGCGCTGGAAGCGCCCCCCTGAGTCGCCGTCCGCTTCCTGGGCGCGGTGAGCTCGCGCAGCCACATCAGCGCAACCGCAGTCAACGGGCGTTCATGGCTAATCCGGGAGCCGACCAACCTGGTGAGCAGAATCGTGATGAGCAGTCCCCAGCCTGTTGAGAAGAAACCAAAGCCGATGCCCAACTGACGCTCCACGCCGAGTACCACGAGAAACATCACCGTGCCGACGCCCCACGCCACATACCGCGCACGCCACGGGAATGTCGCTTTCGGTGGGCCGAGCCACACCGCGTCTACCCGATAGACGTCGTCATCAGTGCGGATCCGCAAGGTCGCGTCACCTCCCGGTTCAACCGCTGAACAGGCCGGCGATCCACGTTCCGAGGTTCACCCCTGTTCCGGACACGGCTAGCCCGATGACACCCAACGCGATGATCACGCCCCCGACTCGCCGCATAACGCCGGCGTTGTCCCCCTTGCCACCGCCAAGCCACAGCAGCAGTACCGCTACTGCCAACAGCAGCAGCGGGACGATGTTGTCCAGAATCCATGTGCGCAGGTTGTTCGTGTTCAGTTCGGCACCTTGCGCAACCAGGGTCAACGCAGTCATCGCGACCTCCCTGGGAAGTTTGATCATGGTTCAGTGCCGAGCGGCCGCCCGGCGGGTAGTGAGTAGACCATGCCAGGGTTGTCTGAGAGTACCCGGCTCGCCACGCCCAGTGGTCACCCGGACAGCGGAACCTCAATCAAGGCAGCCCCCTCGACGGCGCGACGTCAGCACCCTGCGCAGTCAGCCCTACCCGGATCAGTGCCGTCCTGCTTCCTATGGCAGGCGTCCATGGCCCGATAGCGAGTCAGCCGGACACGTCTTGTGAACCGCCCGGTTGGCCTACCGCCGTGAAGTCGGCTGCCGGTGGCCTGATACCACCCGTGTTTGGCGGTACGCGCAGTGCCTTGGGCCAGCTTTAGCGACCGAGTAGGCTTCGTGCCATCGGCTGGACCTATTTTTACCAGTGCGGTCCTCGCGCCGAGCAATGGGAGGGACTGATCGTAGTGAGCGAGACCTACACCGCGGTGTATGAACGAGATGGCGAACAGTGGGCGGTGCGAATCGCCGAAAAACCTGACGTTCACATCCTGTGCCCTACCGTGCCCGCGGCCCGCCAAAGCATCCGGGATGCTCTCGCCCGCTGGCTCGGCACCGACTCTGCGCAACTTCGAATCGTTGACAACTTTCCCCTGCCAACCCCGATCCGAACCGCCCAGCAGTCGGTGAAAGCGACACGGACAGACGACGACCGGAACCACATGATGGCCAAGATGACCGATCCACGGTCGGCAATGGACTGGGCCGAAGAGCTTGGTATTGCGATGCGTGACCCGGTGACGGTTCAGGCGCTCATGGACTTAGGGGACAAACCGATCTCGATCGATACCTTCTGCCACACGATCACGATGGCCGAAGAGTTGTCGAGATTGAACGCGGCGGCGGATCAACATTCCCAGGACGCTGTCCCCGACGGAGACTAGGGTCTCGTCGTCACGAAAGTCGGCTCGGCTGATGACGTGGCGGGGTAGTGTGCCTCGCTGACCGATCGGTTGAGCGATGAGCCCGACGCTGAGCAGCTTCTCCGTATCGAGGCTCGCCACGAGCCCAGCTGCCATTGTCGTGTGCGCGGACGGCGAAGTCGATGTGCTCACTGTCGGGCGTCTTCGCGCAGCGGTCGATGAGGCGTTGCGGGAGGCCGCGGGACGACCCGTGGTCGTTGACCTGACTGCTGTCACCTTCCTCGGATCTCACGCCTTGGCGGCGCTAGTTGACGCCGCGTCACAAGTAGCGCGGCGTAGCGAACCGCTGCGGGTGGTCGTGGACGAGACGCGGGCAGTGACTCGCCCGTTGCAGATCACTGGGCTGGACGAGGTGCTCGCGCTGTACTACTCGGTCGAGGAGGCATTGCCTCAGTGAGCGAGCTGGCGCCGGATAGGGCACTCTGATGGCCACGATGCCACCGCCGCCATGTGACCATCAACAGCCACCCCCACATGCTGATCGTCAGCCAGCCGATCAGGAACCGCCTGGGACGCAACCATCAGCCGCGTTCTGGCTGACGCTGCCTGCGCAACCGGCAGCGCTGTCGTTGATCCGGGAACGGCTGCGCCAGTGGCTGCAGACCCATCGGTGGCCTAATGCTGAAATCGAAGACCTGGTACTGGCCGTGAATGAGGCCGCGTCGAACGTCGTCGAGCACGCCTACTTGCAGGAAGTACTGGGCAACATGGAGATTGCTGGTCGGGTCACCGTGAAATCGGGTGGTGTGCGGATAGCGGAGCTGACCGTTCAGGATCACGGCCGCTGGCGGCCGATACCCAAGCAATCGGAGAATCGCCGCCGTGGAATTCCCCTGATGAAGGCAGCTGTGGGCGAGCTGGTCATCGACGGCACAGATCACGGCACGCGCGTGCAGATGCGCGGCCGGTCAGTACGTCCGTAGGTCTTTCGGGACACTGTCTTGGCAAGCATGGTCCTCGCGTCAGCTGGCCTAGCTAGGACGGCAAGGTGTTCAAGCATCCATATGTCCCCAATCCCTGCGGGGGGCACAGTTGCTGTACTTCTCAACTCAGGGCTGGATGCTCAGGTAGGTGCAAAATAATCGACATGCACGTCGGTGCATCAACACAACGACATGAAGGGATGCTATGGCCACCCATACTCTGACTGAAGCGAACTTCGATGAGGTAATCAACGGCAACGATGTGGTCTTCGTCTGTTTCTGTGACTTCTCATCCAGCGCCTGCCGCAGGTTCGCGCCGACGTTCAAGGCGTCCTCGAACGAGCACCCCGACGTCGTCTACGGCACCGTCGATGTCGAGGCTGAGCAGGGCTTGGCGGCCGCTGCCAACATCAGCAGGACGCCCACCATCATGGCGTACCGGAAAGGTGTCCTGGTGTACTCGCAGCCGGACGGGCTGCTCCCGCAGACCCTGGAGGGCGTGGTCACCCAGGTGAAGGCCATTGGCTTGGACGAAGACCGTAAGGACCTGGACCAAGCGCGCAGTCAGCTGACTTAGGAGTAAGCGAAATACAGGGTCAGTGGGCTGTTTCGCGGGCCTTTCCCCGCGGCGCGGCCACGGGGAAGAGTGCGAGTCCCGGATCTGCCCCGAGAAGCATTCAGGATGACGTTGTCGCTGGTTAGCAGGAGGGGCGGACGAGCTGGCCTGTAAGCCGGATTCTGTGCACCGGGCGCCTCGCGGCGTCCCGGCCGGCGGTCATCCGTCTCGGCCTGCCGTCGCCGGCAGGCTCTAGCGGCCTACCCGCAGGCATCGGGCGGGCCACCCTCAATCGCCTGCGCAGCGCGCCGGAGCCGGCGCGCCTTTTGGCCTTGCTCCAGGTGGGGTTTACCAAGCCGTCCCGGTCACCCGGGACGCTGGTGGTCTCTTACACCACCGTTTCACCCTTACCCCGCTAACGCGAGGCGGTTTGTTTTCTGTGGCACTGTCCCGCGGGTCACCCCGGGTTGCCGTTAGCAACCACCCTGCCCTAAAGAGTCCGGACTTTCCTCGACGGGCCCACTCTGGCGAGCCCGACGCGACCGCCCGGCCAGCTCGTCCGCTACATCAGCATAGATCGTCCAAGGCCGGTCCAGTGTGGCGACTCGGGCCGCACGCCGAGCCTGCGCTAGCGGAGCCTAGCGTGGCGTTTTGTGCCCTCCGCCGAACTTGCCCTCCTGCTTGTCGTGGGCATCGTGTCGGGCGTAGTCAACGCGCTGGCCGGAGGTGGCTCGCTGCTGCTGTTTCCCGCGTTGCTCGCTGTTGGCTTCTCTCCTCTTGCTGCGAATGTCACCAACTCGGTGGCGCAATGTCCGGGATATGTAGGTTTCGCGCTCGGCAGCCGCCGGGAGTTGCATGGGCAGCTGGGCAGGGTGTTGTCCACCACCGGCATTGCCATAGTTGGCTCACTGGCGGGCAGCCTCTTGCTGCTCGTGCTGCCGGCCAAGGTTTTCGATGCAGTGGTGCCGGCGTTGGTGGCGCTGGCCAGCCTGCTACTCGGCGTGCAGCCGTGGCTGGCTCGCTGGACTGGGCAGCCTGCATCTCAGCCCGCGGACCGGCGCAGCGTGTTACTGCCATCGGTGTTCCTCGCCGCCGTCTACGGTGGCTACTTCGGCGGTGCGCTGGGAGTTTTGTTGATCTCAGTACTGGCGCTGAGCGCACACGATGATCTGCGCCGTCTCAATGCGGTCAAGGGCATCCTGTCGCTGATCATCAGCCTGGTCAGTCTGGTGGTGTTCGCTCTAGGTGCGCCGGTGGACTGGCTGGCCGTCGCATTGCTGGCGCCAGCCACGCTGTTGGGGGGCTACCTCGGCGCGAAGCTTGCTGGTCGGCTGTCTGCGGCCACCTTGCGGGTGGCGGTGGTCGTGGTGGGGTTGGCGGTGGCGATCTACTTGTTCATCAAGTAACGGGCACCAGGGCGCGACACGCGGGACACGAGGGCGCGACACGCGGGGATTAGGGGAGGTAGGAGGTGTCGTTGACGAGCCGGACGAGGGCGGGGCCGTCGGGGAAAAACTCTGCTACCGACAGTGATGCGATATCGAGGTGGAGGCGGTACAGCAGGGATGGTCCGACGTCCAGCGCCATCCGCAACAGCGACTTGATCGGTGTCACATGGCTGACCACCACCACGGTGGCGCCGCCGTGCTCGGCGATCAGCTGGTCGCGCACCCGGCGCACCCTTCGATGGACTGCGTCCATGCTCTCGCCATCCGGCGGCGCCACGGACGTATCGGTGAGCCACCTGATGTGTAACTCTGGATCACGAGCGCCCGCCTCGGCGAAGGTCAGTCCCTCCCAGGCCCCGAAATCAGCCTCGATCAACCCATCGTGGACGCGCAGCGGCACGCCCAGCGCGCCGGCTACCGGCTGCGCGGTCTGCCTGGCCCGCAGCATCGGTGAGCTGACGACCGCGGCGACATCACCGGTGTTGGCCAGTCGAGCAGCGGCCGCGGTGGCTTGGCGCTCGCCCAACTCGGTCAGCGGCAGGTCTGCGCGCCCGGAGTAGCGACCCTGCGCGGAAAAATCCGTCTGGCCGTGCCGCAGCATCAGCAGCCGAGTCGGCGATCCAGTGGCACCGGTCCAGCGTGGCGGCGACACGCTTGACTGGGCAGGCTTGCGACTGACACCGGCCTGGGTGTCCATCGCCTCGTTGGCCAGCCGGTCGGCGTGCGCGTTGCGGGCTCGCGGCACCCAGGTGTAGGTCACGGCACCGAGCTCACGGGCCAACCCGGCCGCCTCGCTGGCCAGTGGACGCAGGTGCGGTTGTTTGACCTGCCAGCGTCCACTCATCTGCTCGACGACCAGCTTGGAGTCCATCCGAACCTCGGCTGCGGCCGCACCTTCCTTGACCGCGGCCCGGAGACCGGCGATGAGGCCCGAATACTCTGCGACGTTGTTCGTCGTGGAGCCCAGGCCGCCGGAAACCTCGGTGAGCAGTTCCCCAGTGTCGGCGTCTCGGACTACCGCGCCATACCCAGCTGGTCCAGGATTGCCGCGGGAACCGCCGTCCGCTTCGATGATCACTCGCCGGCTCATAGGCCGGACTCCGCGGTACGCACCAGCACGACACCACATTCTTCGCAGCGCAGCACCTGGTCAGCGGCCGCTTCCCGGAGACGCCCGACCGCCGTGCGATCCAGCTCCAGCCGGCAGGCGCCGCAACGGCCCTCCCGCAGCAAGGCCGCGCCGACACCCTGGCGAGCCCGGATCCGCTCGTAGAGCGTGACCAAGTCGGGCGGTAGCTCACCGACAATGGTGTGACGTTCTTGGTTGCCGCGCTTCTCGGTGGCCTCAAGATCGGCCAACGCTTCATCCCGGCGGCGGATCGCATCGAGCTGGCGCCGCTCGTTGTCGGCCAGCGCCGCACGGCCGCGCTCCAGTTCGACGTCGGTAGCCTCGCGCCGCTCCATCACGTCGAGTAGGTCGTCCTCCAGCACGGCTTGGCGGCGCTGGAGCGTGGCCAACTCGTGTTGCAGGTCCTCCAGCTGCTTACCCGAGGAGATCGACCCGGAATCAAGCAGGCCTCGATCCCGCTCCCCCCTGGCCTGCACCTGGTCGATCTCCGTCTCCAGCTTGCGGATGTCGCGATCCAGATCGGACGCCGCCGTCTCCGTCGTGACCAACGCGTCCCGGCTGGCTCGTAAGCTCTTGGCGGCCTGCTCGATCTCGGCCAGTTCGGGCAGTGATCGACGGCGGTGCGCGACCCGGGTCAACTCGGCGTCCACCGCGGCCAGGTCAAGCAGCCGGCGTTGCGCGGCGGGATCGGCGTTCACCGCGAGATCCTCCCAGGTGGTTGTGCCGAGCCGATCGTCCAGGGATCGGTACAGCGATACGAAATCTGAACATCGACCGTACCGCCGAGAGCGTCGCCGAGCACTGCCGCGGCCTGCGCGCACCACGGGTGCTCGCTGGCCCAGTGAGCGACGTCCACCAGCGCCGGACCACCGGCCGCCAGATGCTCAGACGCCGGATGGTGCCGCAGATCGGCGGTGACGAACGCGTCGACACCAGCACCGCTGACGACACCGAGCAGGGAGTCTCCGGCGCCGCCGCAGACGGCCACGGTACGCACGAGGCGCTGCGGATCGCCGCCGGCTCGCACGCCCCAGGCGGTCTTAGGCAACGCGCCACGCACGCGGTCGGTGAATGCCCCGAACGACTCCGGGTGGGGCAGCTGGCAGATCCGCCCAAGCCCGGTGCCCGAAGCATGCTCACGGAGATCGAGCACCCCGATGACATCCACGCCCAGCGCGTGAGCCAGCGCGTCGGATACCCCTGGATCGGCCGCATCGGCGTTGGTGTGCGCGCAGAACAGTCCGACCCCGGCGCGAACCAACCGGTGCACGAGGCCGCCTTTCGGGTCGTCGGCGGGTACTCCGTGCACCCCGCGGAGCAGCAGCGGATGGTGGGTGACCAGTAGTTGGGCGTTGAGCTCCAGCGCCTCCGCAACGGTCTCGGCGACTGGGTCGACGGCAACCAGCACGCGGTGCACTGGCTCGGTGGGATCGCCGCAGACCAGCCCGACGGCGTCCCAACTTTGCGCGAGCGCGGGTGGGTAGGCCGCATCCAGCGCGGCGACCACATCCCGCAGGGTCGCAGTCATGACGCCACCAGCGCGACCCGCAAGGCGTCCACCAGCGCCCAGGCGATCTGTGGGTGCCGGACTGCGACCCGCAGATGATCGGGAGTCAGGCCGGGGAACGTGTCAGCGCGCCGCACCGCGATACCCGCATCGGCTAACGCGGCCCGCACGCGCGGCCCGTCGGGCACCCGCAGCAGAAGAAAGGGCGCCGCAGCCGGCTGGTGGACCGTGACACCAGGCAGCTCGGCCAGCTGGCGAACCATCCAGTCCCGATCCTGGGTGATCTCGGCCGCCGCGATGGCGGCTTGCGCCACTGCACTCGGGGTGCTGCAGGCCCGCACTGCCTCCAGCACCAGCGTCCCCACCGGCCACGGCGGGCGCGGTGCGGCCAGCCGGGCTAGCAGCTCTGGCGCCCCCAGCGCGTAGCCGGCACGCAGCCCCGGCACAGCCCACGTCTTGGTGAGACTGCGCAATACCAGCAGGCCGGGAGTGTCCCGGTCGACTGCCAATGATTCTCGCTCGCCGGGCACCGCATCACTGAAGGACTCGTCCACCACGAGCACCCGGCCCGGACGGGCCAGTGCGCGCAGCACTTCAGCTGGGTGCAGCACGGAGGTCGGGTTGGTCGGGTTGCCGAGCACGACGAGATCGGCCTCACTGGGGATCCACTCTGGCTGCAACTGATGCGCCGCGTCGGTGAGCACCCGTCGCACCGGGATACGAGCCCGACGCAGCGCCACTTCGGGTTCGGTGAACGACGGGTGCACCACCGCGGCCGACCGGGGCGCCAGCGCGGGCAGCAGGGCGAAACCCTCCGCGACCCCGTTGAGCACGAGCACCTCAGCCGGATCGCGGCCGTGCCTTGCGGCCACCGCAGCGCGAGCGGCAGCGTCCTGCGCCGCCGAGGGATAGCTGCCCAGCCCGTCCAACGCCGCGGCCAGCCGCTTGCGCAACCATGCCGGAGGCCGGCCGCCGCGCACGTTGACCGCAAAGTCAAGCAGCCCTGGCGCGGCGTCGACATCGCCGTGATGACGCAGCAGCTGGTCCATGTGGACTGCACACTACGGTGCGTCGCGGTCAGGTGTGCATGAGCGCCGGTGGCACTCGCTGGGCGTGCCGCTGTGCGGGTTGACCGACCACATCAGGGTGCAGGACGCGAGCGAGGATCTCGGCGCCGTCGACTACCCGCGGGCCTGGCCGGCTGAAATACGACGTCGCATCAACAGCCCATACGTTGCCGTCCCTGACCGCGGTCAGATCCCACCAGCCGGCGGGCAACCGGGCTCGCGGCAGCTGGCGAAGGGTGTCGGTTGCGTAGAAGCCGCAGGGTGCCAGCACGATCACCTCCGGAGCGTAGGCGGTGATCTCGTCGGCTGTGGTGATCCGCGACGGTGCGCCGGCGGTACCAAACCCTGGATCCCCACCCGCGAGCCCAACTTGCTCAGGCACCCAGTGACCCGGCGCGAAGGGCGGCTCCAACCACTCCAAAACCAGAGTGCGCGGCCGGTGGGTGATCCCGGACAGCGACGAGACTAGCGCGTCGAGACGGGCACGCAGCCTTGCGACCAGCGCGTCTGCCTCGATCTCACGGCCGGTCACCGCACCAACGGTGACGATGTTGCTCAGAATGTCGCTGACCGTGGCCGGTTCCAGCGAAATGATTGTGACGTCGGTGTCCAGCCGGCGCGCTGCCTGCTCGACGGTGCGGTAGCTGACCGCGCAGACTTCGCACAGCTCCTGCGTCAAGATCACGTCGGGAGCGAGCGAACGCAGCCGGTCGGTATCGAGGTAGTAGATGCAGCCATGCCCGTCTAGTTGCGTTCGCACCGCGTGGTCGATCTCTGCGCTACTCATGGTCTGGTGCGTGATGCGGCTGGCCGTCAGCTGAGGCTTGCGCTCGATTTCGCTCGGGTAATCACACTCGTGGGTCACCCCGACCAGTGAGTCGGCCAGGCCCAGCGCGCACACGATCTCGGTCGCGGACGGGAGCAGCGAGACGATCCGGGGGGCCTGCATGATCATCGGATACCTCGGCGACACTGGCAGGTATGGGACGCTCGGGTCGTTTGAAGCAGTATCACGTCTGCTTCGTGTGCACCGGTAACATCTGTCGCTCCCCGATGGCTGAAGCGATCTTCACCGACGTCTTGCGCCAGGAAGGTCTCGCCCATCTAGTGCGGGTGAGCAGCGCCGGAACCGCGCCATGGAATATCGGCAATCCCGCCGACCCGCGCGCCGCCGAGGCGCTGCGCCGGGCTGGTTACGATTGCACGCATACCGCCGCTCAACTCAGCGCCCAGCACCTGTCCGCCGATTTGCTGGTAGCACTGGACTACGGACATTTCACAACACTGCGCCGGATGGTCCGCGACCCGGAACGGGTGATGCTGCTGCGATCGTTCGACCAGGACGCCGGCAAGAACCTCGACGTGCCAGACCCATACTTCGGTGGCGAGCCCGGCTTTGACGAGGTGCTGCGCATGATCCACGCCGCAACGCCTGGACTGGTGGCGTGGGTGCGAGAGCGGCTGTGAGCTCGCCGGCTGATGCCGTTGCTGCCCTCACCGGCCAGCGGGTGCGCGCTGCGACACCCCGCGGCAGCATCTGGCTCGTCGAGTTGGGTGACGGGCGCACCGTCGTGGCCAAGCAGGGGCGAGCTGGGCAGGTTCGGGCCGAAGCGGCCGGGCTGCGCTGGCTCCATGTGCCCGGTGGCCCAGCGGTACCGCGGGTGTACGGGCATGACGAGCACTGGTTGATTACCGAATACGTACCCGCTGGCCGAACGGATAGTGCCGCGGCCGAGCGGCTCGGACGCGAGCTGGCCACGCTGCACCTCGCGAGTGCGGCAACATTCGGTGCCGCGCCCCCGGGAGGACCGCAACAGGCGTGGATTGGCGCCGCCCCGATGGCCAATGTTGCGGGAGCTCGGTGGCCGCAGTGGTACGCCGAGCACCGGGTGCTGCCGTACCTGCGAACGGCGGTCGACCGCGGCGCCGTGGACGCAGCCGGGGCCCGCGCGGTGCACCGAACCTGCGAACGGATCGATGAGCTCGCCGGACCCGACGAGCCTCCGGCCCGGCTCCATGGTGATCTGTGGTCGGGCAATGTGCACGCTGGTGCCGACGGGCGGGCGTGGCTGCTCGACCCGGCCGCGCACGGCGGGCACCGGGAAACCGACCTGGCGATGCTCGCACTGTTCGGCTACCCGAACTTGGATCGGTTGCTGGCTGGTTACGCCGACATCGCCCCATTGGCGCCGGGGTGGCAACAGCGGGTGGCCTTGCACCAGTTGTTCCCACTGCTTGTGCATGCGGTGCTGTTCGGTGGTGGCTACGGCGCGAGCGCGGCCGCCGCCGCCCGGGCGACGTGCCCGTAGCACCCGTTACCGTGGTGGCATGCGGTGGCGATTTCTGCTGCGCCCGGGCTGGCTGGCGCTGACGGCAGCAGTAATCTGCTTCGCTTTCGCGGCATTCACTCTGCTGGCGCCGTGGCAGTTCCGCCGCGCGGCGGAGCGTGCGGACCGCAACAGCGCGATTGAGCACTCGTTCAGTGCCTTGCCGCAACCGCTACGGGACGTACTGCCGGCCCACACTGCGCCGACCCAGGCGACCGAATGGCGACCGGTTCAGGCCACCGGGCATTACCTGCCCCGCGCTGAGATGGTCGTGCGGCTGCGTACCGTGCAGGGCGAGCCGGCCTATGAGGTCGTCGTCCCGCTGCAGCTGGCCGACGGATCGAACGTTTTGGTGGACCGCGGATTTCTACGCCCGGCAGAGGGTGTACGGATACCGAGCTACCCTCCGGTGCCGGGTGGTGAAGTCACCGTGACCGGCCGGCTGCGCGCCGACGAGCAGGACCCTCAGGGCGGCACGGTCGTGCAGCAAGATGGTCACCGGCAGGTGTATGCGATCAGTACCCGAACTGTGGGTGCCGCCACCGGCGTGCGGCTGGAGCCAGGCTATGTCCAGCTGATGGACGGCTCTCCCGGAACGCTGTCCGCGCTGCCGCTTCCCCAACTGGATCCTGGGCCATCGTTCGCCTACGCCCTACAGTGGATCGCCTTCGGCACGATGGCCCCAATCGGTCTGATTTACCTCGCGTGGCGGGAGGCATCGCTCGGAGAACGCGCTGCCTCGCGAA
>DATELN010000022.1:0-8174 GCA_035276605.1 Pseudonocardiaceae bacterium
GGGTAACTGTGTGGAAGTTGCCAAGCTCGGCGCTGGGGTCTGCGCGGTACGGGATTCCAAAGACCCGGGTGGGCTGGTGTTGACCTGCACCACACAGCAGTGGTCGGCATTGACCGCTGGCCTACGTGCCGGTGAGTTAGCCTGACTCTTTCCCCACGCCATGCCCGCGGACAGCGCTTAGGCTAGCGCGACACAACGCTAAGCCAAGCCGCTCAAGCGATCACCAAACAGTTTGGCATCGAGGTGCATCCGAGGAGCTACGCGTGCAGAGGGGATGAGCTGTCACGCCCACATCCGATCCGCGAGGTCCGATGGCCGGCCTTGGGAGCCGGCTGCTAGGGCAAGGAGTTCAACTGACAGCCGATAACCGCGCTGGATTCCAGCGATGGCTGCATCTTTCTAGCTTGGTGTGGCTGTACGAGTATCGGCGCGGGCGCAGGCCTGGAGAGCATCGGTCAGGGTGGGATGGACGTCGAAGGCTGCCTGGATCGCCACACTTTGCAGCTCGGGAATGGCAGAAGAATTCGGGTCGGCGACAACCGCCAGATGACCGGCGCCCTCGAGACCGTGTCTAAAGCGTGCCTCGAGCAGCGTGTACGGGCCCGCCGAATCCATGGAGGTAACGGCCGATAGGTCGATCACGAGATGAACGTTGTCATCCTGACCTGCTTCGACGAGCGCATTTCTCAACAGTGCCCAGGTGTTCCAATCCACCGTACCGACGACGGTACAGACCGTTGTGTCGTGCGCGTGTCGGTTCAAGGTCACGGTCATGGCTGGCGGAGCCCAAGAACTCAGTGAGGTTTGCCAGGAGCAATCCGTATCGATCATGATCCAACTCCTGCCTGAAGATGCCACGGCAAGGAACTGTACATTCTTCGCATCTGGCGCCATAACTCACGGTGACCGCGTGTCGCCTGCCTGCAATCTACCCGGAGCTGTTAACTACGACAACATGCAATTTCATCGTCACTGCAATTTCATCGCACCGCTTGGTTACAGATTGTCACATCGGATGCGCTCTGTAACGACCTTCATCCATAGCGCGATGGCAAACGCCAAGCGCAAGTCCCCTTCTTTTCGGCAAGTGACCCTTCGGCCACCCACGCTGTTCCGTTACTGTCGGCGAGCACCCCACGGCGGCGCCCCTGTGTGCGCCGCTCCTCCAGCGAGATTTGGCAAAACCCCCTGCCGGCAGTGCGATCTTGGAGCGCCGATCGGGCAGCTGACCGGAGACCCGCCGATGGACCGGGGCACGGAACGGCGGCGCACCGTGTGTGTACTCCTCGATGTCCTCCTGCCGCGCTGTCCCTGCATACCTACACGCCGCCCACTCACCTCATGCAGCTGCTCCTCATCCCCGCTCAGGCAGCCGGCACCCTCCGCGCCCAGCACAAGCTCGGGGTGCCTGCCGATCCGATCTGCGCGTACCCGTTGAATCGGGGGGCAAGTTCAAGCGTTGCTCCTCACCGCAGCGTTCGGGACTGGCAAGTGCCTAGGGCCGTCCCTGGACCGCCGTCCTTAAGTATCTTATTGACGAGGGGCCCGTGCTTGCTGATAGGTGGGTGCAGTTTGGTTGTTCGAGTTTTTCACAGGTTCTACCGATGCTGAGTGCGCGTGATTTGCCGCCTGGCAACACTGGCATCTGCATCCCATTCGATACCCAGCTAGAGTTCCGTGTGGCGCGTCAGGGAGGTGCGGACGAGCTGCTCCACTCATCGTCAGACACCTTTCCGGCAAGTAGGGCAAAGATAAGGTAGGTAGCTCACTGTCCCAGGCGATGCGGCCAGATTCAAACATCTCGCCCTTTCCGCGGCATAGATGATCCTATAAGCGACGTATGCCCAAGCCCATGAATGTGCGCTAAACGTGCACGAACGCGGCGCGCGTACGTGCAGCAGCCGTGAAGTTCGATCGTGGCGAACATTTCAGCGCTGCGTCCGCGATGATCATATTGGGTCCCACATGCGCAGTCGTGCTCGAGGGAGTACGCGGGCGACATGTGGCAGCTGCTCTACGCCGGCGCGGCCGGTGGCCGCAAGGGCGTCCCGAACGATCCAATCTCACCGCCTGGTTTGGCCGAGGTGGCGTACCGCGATTCACGGTGAAGAGAACTCGCGACGCGATCCGAGTTAGCTGCCGAACCATGCTGCTGAGTCGCTCACCGTCAGGTAGCCATCGAGGGCGACGAGCCGGTCGGACTCGGGGTGCGGTGGTAGGTCGTGGCCGAGGGATTGTGCGCGTACTTCGGCGATCCACTGGTCGTGTTGATATTCGTGGTTGATCACGGCGACAAGGAAGGTTCGTCCGATCGCGTGCATGTGTCGAGGTGCGCTGACACGAGGGGCGGCGATGTCGCCGATGTGGCAGTGGACTCGGTCAGCCACGGCCGCCCGATAAACCAGGAGCCGCTCGACAGTGGGAAGTTGTCCCCGGTCGTGTTCGGGGGTGGCTGAGTCCATGAGCGAGTCAAGTTGCGGGTCGGGACTGGGTTCGGCGGAGATGAGGTTGCGGATCATGAAGTGGGCCACCGCAGCTTGATGACCGAGGTGCCAGCCGATGGCACTGGATTGTTCGTGGGGGCGCCAGTGGACCTCCTCAGCACTCAAATCGCGCCACAGCAGGTCGGTATAAGCACGGGCGCGTCGATACTCAGCAAGTAGTTCGGCAAGCTCGCTGCTCGGGTTCATTGTGCTCCTCTCTAACGGGCACCTAGACCAGTTTCGGTCACGCCGAGGAGCGCGGGTAAGGATAAAATCGGGACGGCCGTGGGGATCGGCCACTTCTGCCGTAGTGAGCGGGAGATGCGCACTGATTGGTTGCCTTAGTTCGGCGGGCCGCTCGCCAGGCGGACGGTGGCGGTGTGTTGCTGCCCCGACACGTCCATCCAGGCCGCCCGCATGCTGTCTCCGGGGTGATGGTCGGTGAGGATGCTGGTGAGCGTGGCGGGGGAATCCACCGTCGTGCCGTCGAGCGACACGATGGTGTCCCCTGCCGTCAGCCCGGCTTCTGCGGCCGGTGAGCCGGGCACGACACCGGCCACCACGGCAGCAGCAGAGCCGTACCGGTGCCCGATTCTGCCCCGGTGACCCGGCGCTGTCTGCGCACCCGAGTTGTCGACCAGAACGCCGAGGACGCCGGTGGCGCCGATGTGTACGGTCGTCGAGGCGGTACCGGCCCAGATCTGCCTGCTGATCGTGAGCGCATCGTTGATCGGGACTGCTAAGCCGATGTTGCCGCCACTTTGCCACCGCGCGTCGACAGAACCTGCGGTGTCGATGCCGATGACCTGCCCGGCAGTGTTGACGAGCGGGCCTCCGGAGTCACCTGGCTGCACATCGGCGGCGACCTGAATCATCCCGGCCAGCTGCTCGGCACCGCCGGTGACATCGTTGCTTACGGTGGCCGCCTGGTTCAACGCGGACACGGTGCCCGCGGCCACGCTAGGAGTACCGCCGCGGCCGCCGGCGTTGCCGATCGCCGCGATGTGATCGCCGACCGCGACCCCGTTGGAATCCCCGATCGATGCAGTGGCCAACCCGGACGCACCCCGTAGCTGCAGCACGGCGATGTCATGACTGGGGTCGTAGCCCAGGACGGTGGCCGGATAGGTCTTGCCATTGCCCACGTCGGTGGCCGTGATGGTGGTCGCGCCGCTGATCACGTGGTTGTTGGTGATCACCTCGCCCGAGGAGCTCAGCACGATCCCGGTACCCGCACCTTGACCGTTCGAGATACCCAGCTGGGTATTGATGTCCACCACAGCGGGGTCGACAGCGGCGGCCAGAGCCGGCAGATCCAGCGATTCATTCGATGCACTGGTAGAAGTCTGCGGTGCCCACGGCGCGGACGGCACCCACCGCGGTGACATCGCTGACGACGCCCCCGGCGATGCGGATGACGGGACAGCGCTCGATCGCCCGGTCATGCGGTCAACTCTGAGGGCCACCACCGCCACCACGGCGAGCAACATAATGATCATCAACCGCAGTGGGTGTCGTGCCGGCGCAGGTGGGCTTGGAGTGGGCCCGACGCCGGCGGCAGAAAACCACGGGGGCAATTCGCCGCCGCTACCACGCTCGGCGACCGATGTGGAGTGCTCCACGACCGTCGGTGCGCCACTACCCAAGCCCGACCTGGCTGCCGGATACCCCAGGCGATTCACCTCGTTCACCGGTGCGCCCTCCACTCCGCTCCCGCCGGTACCGCTGCATCGAGCAGACCGCTGCCACCTGGCACCGGACTGACAGCAGGCTGTGAATTCGCTGCAAGACGCCGACGAGGGGATATGGTCGCTCGGCCCGGGTGATCAGCGCGGGCCATGCATTCGTCTGAAACCTGCACTGCGGACACTTTGGTCTTGATCCGGTTTGCCGGTAGGGCCGACGGGGTAGTTCGGCGATCGAGAAGCTGAAATGTCTCGGCAACCGATGCTGTGGCTGGGTCGGGGAGATTGATATGGCACAGACCGCGGGACGCGAGATCGCCTTAGCGACCGATGGCAGGGCCGGGGCCGGGCGGGCTGCCATCGCTCACGCGGCGCGGTGGATCGGGATTGCCCAGCTGATTTCTTTTTACCGGTATATCGCTTTCAATGTTCCGCGGGTGATCACAGCGGCGGGCATTGTGGTGTTGCTGGGCGTCGCGGCGATCCAGTTGTACTGGCTGGTTGGCGGATTCCCGGTGCCGGCTTACCCGACGTATATGGGCGTGTATTTCGGATTGCTGGTCGCGGTTACGGTGCTGGCCGCGGGCAGCATGGTGGTCGGGTCCCAGCCAAAGCTGGTGCGGCTGGGGTGGATGCTGGGCAGTGTGGTGTCGGTGGCGTCCATCGCCATGTACGTCGCCAGCCGAACCGTGGGCCTTCCAGGCTTACCGCGGTTGGTGCTCTGGTGGGACTACCCGCTGGGCACTTTCGCAATGACCCTGGCCGCGGTGTTCGTTGCGCTGCACCTGTCCGTGGTAACCGGGATGAACGTTGCCTACCCGCAACGGCGGGACTGGCATGACTGACTGGTGTCAAGGAGACGTTTGTGGTGGTGCTTGATTATCCCGCCTGGCTGCGGATTGAGCACTGGGTCAATGTACTGTTCGTGACGCTACTCATCCGCAGTGGAATCGAGATCGTGGCCACCCATCCTAAGCTGTATCGGGGAAACGACAGCAGGCCCGGCGCCGAGTGGGCCAGATTCACTCGCAAGACCATGCCAACCGACAAGCTTTATGACACGCTAGACGAGGAGGAGTCTTATTCCTCACTTGTTTCGCTTCCCGGTCACAAGAACCTCGGAATGGGACGGCACTGGCACTTCGTCACCGTCATCGGTTGGATCCTCGTGGGGATCGCTTACTACATTCTGCTGTTCGCCACCGGCCAGTGGCACCGCTACGTTCCGTACTCATGGTCGATCTTTGCCGAGGCGTGGAATGACATCCTCACCTACTTGAGCTTCAAACTACCGCCGCTGCTGCCGGGCGAGCCGCTCGACGCCATCCAGAAGCTGACCTACGCAGGCGTGATCTTCCTTTTGGCTCCGTTCCAGATTTTCACCGGAGCTGCGCAGTCACCGGCGGTGGAGGCGCACTTCCCGTGGTATGTCCGGTTATGGGGCGGCCGGCAAACCGCCCGTAGCCTGCACTTCTTCGGCCTGCTGGGCTTTGTCGGGTTCATCGCCGTGCACCTGACCATGATTGGTCTGTGGGGCTGGCCGCAACTCAACGCTCTGATGATTTTCGGTCAGGCCCGTCACCTGGGGTGGGCGCTGGCGGCCTCGCTGGCCATCGTGGCCGCGATCGTGGTGGTGCACATCGCGGCCACGGTGTGGAGCCTGAAAAGCCCCCGCTCGGTGCAGCGCGCGCTGGGCTTTGTCATCAACCACGGGCGGCTGGTGGCCCTGCGCCCCATGGTGTCCCGACAGCGCTACCCGCAGTCAGCGCTGTCGCCCGAACATCGGGTCAACGGCAAGCCGCCCGACAGTGATGACTACAAGGTCATGGCCGTGCACCACTTCGTCGACTGGACACTGCACGTCGGGGGGCTGGTGGAGCATCCGATGACGTTGACGCTGGCCGACCTGCGGGCGCTGGGTGACAAGCAAACTCAGCGCGTGTTGCACAACTGCGTCCAGGGTTGGTCCAGCGTCGGCGAGTGGGGCGGTGTGCCGTTGCGGCAGCTGTTGGAGCTGGTCAAGCCGCTTCCCCAGGCCCGCCATATCTGCTTTTTGACCATGCAAGACGCTGGCCGCGACGAACCTAGCGCCGAAGGCGCCGGGCAGTTCTACGAGGTCCTCGATATGAGCCTGGCCCGCCACCCGCAGTGCCTGCTGGCTTACGAGATGAACGGCGCACCGCTGCCGATTGAGCACGGTGCCCCGCTGCGCCTGCGCATCGAAAACCAGGTCGGTTTCAAAATGGCCAAATGGATCAGCCGTATCGAGTTTATCTCCGACTACCACGCCATCGGGCAGGGCATGGGTGGCTGGCGCGAAGACAACGTCTATTACGACAAGGACGTCGAAGTATGACCGCTACCGACACTCGCCGGCCGGAAATCACCGTGCTGACCGACGAGCAGAAAAGTCGGGCCCTCGAGGAGGTTCGCCGCAGGGCGGGAACCTGCTCGTCCTGCGGCGGTGAACAGTTCATTGTCGGAGACGCGCTATACCTCGGGTTTCTGTTCGTCAGCGAGAACCTCGATGCCTACATGGTGGCGCTGACGTGCGCTAACCCGGAATGTCCCGCTCCACGCCGCGGGATCAGACTCCCCGCCTCCCAATTCCTTTAATCACCGGCGGCTCCCATCGTCGAGCGCCACATTCGGCCGGGCCAGGCCCAATTGTTGCATCAACGGTAGCGCCCGCCGCAGCTCAGTGCGCAGGTCCTGGTAGCGCGCCTGCTCCTCAGCGGTGAGCGTGCCGCAGCTGTAGCAGTAGTCCAGTCGCTCCAGCCGTCCACGCAGAAACGTGCCCCACCGGATGCTGAAGTCATAGACCCGCGCGCTGTCGTGCGCGTGGTCTGGATCGCCCGCGAGTTCCCGCAGCTGCTTGATCTGGTCAAAAAGCACATCGAGGTCGGCATCCACGCCCACCACCCGACTGCTCATTAGTTCTTGGCTCATCTCACATATCCGGTTTGGCGATGCTGACGATGTAAGGCTCGCCTTTCAGGGTCAGGTAGATCCGATCAGGGCTTACCGCCAGGCCAGACAGCTCCGCATCCCGCACCTGCGGTGGTAGCGCACTTCGGATATTAATTCTGGACAGGATCGGGAATGTGTGATCGGGATAGCCTTCGAAACTGTTGGTTGAGAATACCGTGAGCGAATGTTCGGTCGCCGCATACAGCCGGGTGTCGTCCACGCCGAGATAGCGCACGGGTTCACCCAAATCAGTCTGCGCGATTATGTGCAGACCGTGCAGCGAACGGTTGGTCTCGATGGCGAGCAGCCGGTCGGTGCCCTTCTCTGCGACATACAGCCGTGAGGGCTTGGTCAGGTCACCGGTGGTCTTTTCGGCAGGGATCCCGATTGTGCCGTCGACGTCCACCGCGCCGGGGTCGCCTTGATGGTGCGTGATCCCTTCTGGGCCGGCCACATGGTAATCGATGCGCCGGCCCCGTTCGGCACCGTCAATTTCCGCTGGTGCGCGCGCCTGGACGTGCTCGGCCGGTACGGCGGTATTGGTGTGCAGGTCTACCGGGGTCACGGTGGTCCGGTCTTCGGACAGCGCCAGTAGGTGATCAGAGCCAGAGTCCAGCGAGAGGTATGACGGCGAAGGCCCGGCCTGCAAGGTCCCCACCTGGCGTAGGTCGGTGTCGCTGATGAGGGCCACCTGCCCCAGATGGGGTTGGGGCACGTACACCACTCCCTCAGTGATCCTGGTGACCAGGTTCTCCCCGACGTCGGGCAACGGCGCCGAGAGCATGGTTGCCTGCGCCGAGGGCGTGATCTTCGCGATCCGCCGATCGCCGGTCAGCGCGAACAGCGCCTGCCCGTGCTGTGACCATTGCGGTTCGTGTACCGGCATGGTTACCCGCAGGGCGGTGATCGAGGCCCCAGCATCGGACGCATCCCTGCCTGCTGAACATCCCACCAGGAGCGACACCGCCCCGATAACGAGCACGATGACACGCCGTGCGCCTCTGGATAGCCGTGCTGTGGGCATCACTGCGTCCTT
>DATELN010000023.1:0-25088 GCA_035276605.1 Pseudonocardiaceae bacterium
GACGAGGTCCCCGTTATCCCACCGCGCCGACGCCCGGACCGCCGCACCCCCGCCCACGACGACCTCCGCGGCGCCGGCGCGACCCCGGGTCCGGACCTCAACCGGATCCTGCCCGCTGGCCTGCACGTGCCAGCGGGTCCAGGCGGGCTCCCCAGGGCGCCAACCGCCCGGCAGCGCGAACGGATCCACCACTGGCCCAGCAGGTTCCAGCGCCAGCAGCGCGCGCAGACCCGCCGCGGCGAGCACGTCGTCTGGCACTTGGTCTCGTACCGCGCCAAACCGCTCCACCAACCCGGTGTCCAATCTCCCCCTCTGCACGTCCGGATCAGCCAGCAGCGAGCGCAGGAACGACACATTGGTGCGCACACCCAAGACGCTGGTGGCCGCCAGCGCGGCATCCAGCCGGCGTAGCGCGACGGACCGGTCCGGACCGTGCGCGATGACCTTGGCCAGCAGTGGGTCGTAGTGGCTGCCCACAGCCTCGGCCGCCAGCAACCCGGAGTCCACGCGAAGACCCGGACCGACCGGTTCGCGGACCAGCAGGACCCGCCCGCCAGTGGGCAGGAAGCCATCCGCAGGGTCCTCGGCGTAGATCCGCGCCTCGACCGCATGCCCCTCGATACGAACGTCGCCCTGGCTGAAACGCAGCGGCTCCCCGGCGGCCACCCGTAACTGCCACTCGACCAGATCCAGCCCGGTGACCAGCTCGGTAACCGGGTGCTCCACCTGCAGCCGGGTATTCATCTCCAGAAAGAAGAACTGGTCCGGCGCACCGGACGGGACGAGAAACTCCACCGTGCCCGCGCCGGTGTACCCCACCGCCTTCACGACGGCCACCGCACACTCACCCATCTGGGCCCGGGTCGCGGGATCCAGCACCGGGCAGGGCGCCTCCTCGATCATCTTCTGGTGCCGCCGCTGCAGGCTGCACTCGCGCTCGCCGAGGTGCACCACGTTGCCGGCCAAGTCGGCCAGTACCTGGATCTCGATGTGCCGGGCGCTGGCGATCAGCCGTTCGACGAGCAGCGTGGCGTCGCCGAAGGCGCCCAGAGCCTCCCGGCGGGCGCCGGCGATCGCCTCGGGCAGGTCCTGCGCGCGGTGCACCACCCGCATCCCCTTGCCACCACCACCGGCGGACGGTTTGAGCAGCACCGGGTAACCGATCTCATCGGCCGCGGCAGCCAACCCGTCACGGCCATCGCTACCAGCCACTACGGCAACGCCCGCCGCCGCCACGGTGGCCTTGGCCCGGATCTTGTCGCCCATCAACTCAATCGCGTCAGCCGGCGGGCCGATGAAGACCAGTCCGGCCGCAGCGCAGGCCCGGGGGAAGGCTGGGTTCTCGGATAGGAAGCCGTAGCCGGGATGCACGGCCTGCGCTCCGGTACGCGCCGCGGCGTCTAGCACGGCATCGATGCACAAGTACGACAGTGCCGCCGGCGCCGGGCCGAGCCGGACCGCGATATCAGCGTCCCGCACGTGTTGGGCCTCAGAATCGACGTCGCTGTACACCGCCACCGAGCGGATGCCCAACGCGCGCAAAGTGCGAATCACCCGCACCGCGATCTCGCCGCGGTTGGCCACCAGAACGGTGTGGAACATCGCGCTGCTCACATTCGGAAAAGACCGAAACTGCTGGATTCAAGCGGCGCATTGGCACAGGCCGACAACGCCAGCCCAAGCACCATCCGGGTATCCGCCGGATCGATCACCCCGTCATCCCACAACCGGGCAGTCGAGTAGTACGGGTGACCTTGATACTCATACTGCGCTCGGATGCGTTCGGCGTACGCATCGTCCGCGCCCCGGACGGCGGTGAGCACCGTGGCGGCCTGCTCCCCGCCCATCACCGAGATCCGCGCATTGGGCCACATGAAAAGAAACCGCGGCGAGTACGCCCGGCCGCACATCGAATAGTTACCCGCGCCGAACGAGCCGCCGATGATGACGGTCAACTTGGGCACCCGCGTGGTGGCCACCGCGGTGACCATTTTCGCGCCGTGCTTGGCGATGCCGCCGGCCTCGTACTCCCGGCCTACCATGAAGCCAGAAATATTTTGCAAGAACACCAACGGAATGCCGCGCTGGTCGCACAATTCGACGAAATGCGCACCCTTTAATGCCGACTCGCTGAACAGGATGCCGTTGTTGGCTACGATGCCCACCGGGTGGCCGTGCAGCCGGGCGAAGCCGGTGACCAGCGTGGAGCCATATTCGGCCTTGAACTCCGCCAAGCGGCTGCCGTCAACGATCCGGGCGATCACCTCTCGCACGTCGTAAGGCGTGCGGGGATCCACCGGCACCACGCGGTAAATCCCGTCCTGGGCCGGCTCCTCGGTAGCAATCACGTCCCACGGCCGGGTCGGGCGGGGCCCGAACGTGGCGACGATCCCGCGAACGATCCGCAGTGCGTGCGCGTCGTCGTCGGCGAGATGATCGGTGACGCCCGACACCCGCGAATGCAGCACCGCGCCGCCGAGTTCCTCTGCGGTGACCACTTCACCGGTCGCAGCCCGCACCAGCGGCGGGCCGCCGAGGAAGATCGTGCCCTGGTTGCGGACGATCACCGCCTCGTCGCTCATCGCCGGCACGTAGGCGCCGCCCGCGGTGCACGAGCCGAGCACCGCGGCGATCTGCGGGATGCCGAGCGCGGACATCGTCGCCTGGTTGTAAAAGATCCGGCCGAAGTGTTCCCGATCGGGGAAGACCTGGTCCTGTTCAGGCAGGTAGGCGCCGCCGGAGTCGACGAGATAAATGCATGGCAGGCGGTTGCGCAGGGCCACCTCCTGGGCGCGCAGATGCTTTTTCACGGTCATCGGGTAGTAGGTGCCGCCCTTGACGGTGGCGTCGTTGGCGACGATCACGCACTCCCGGCCGGAGACCCGCCCGACGCCGGTGATGATCCCCGCCGCCGGGGCCTGGTCGCCATACATGCCGGTCGCCGCCAGCGGGGACAGTTCCAGAAATGGCGACGACGGATCCAGCAGGGAGTCGACCCGGTCGTGGGGCAACATCTTGCCGCGCGCGACATGACGCTGCCGGGCGGTCAACGGCCCGCCCAACCGGGCGGCGCCGAGGCGCTGTCGCAGGTCGGCCACCAGCGCCGCGTGCGCTTGCTCGTTGCGCGCGGTCGCATCCTGCGCCGCGCCGACCAAGGCGTCCACCGTGGCTCCTTCCCCCGCCTGGCGAAGCGCTCACCCACCACGTTAGACGCATCACCCGACTCCCGGCGTTGCCCGCATCCAACGGGCTCAACGGGAAAAAGGGTGGCGCACCGGTTTGCGGCACATCTCGGCGCCGCTGCCGGAAGTCTTCAGCTGTGTACTGGGTCGCGCGTCAGCGGGCGTTGTGGAAGATGATGCCCAGCACATGCCGCTCGCCGGTGTGCACGGCGCTGACGCCGTGGCGCATCTGCACCCGGTGGTCACCACGGGTGCCGCGCTTGGGCCGGTGGCGGACGGGAAAGATCACCGCCTGGCCCTGGTTGGGGCGGGCCACCATCGGCCGGGATTGCTGGTGCGGCCGCTGCTCGACGAACACGCTTTCCCCGCCGGTGAAATCCTCGTCGGGCTTGCTGAGCATGACGAGTAGCTGCAGCGGAAAGGTCAGGTCGCCGTAGATGTCCTGATGCAGGCAGTTGTAGCCGCCGGGGCCGTAACGCAGCACCAGCGGGGTCGGCTTGCGCTGCCCCAGCGCGGCGCACTCGGCGATTAGGCCGTCGAGCGTCTCGGGAAACCGGCGGTCACCGAGCCGCTGCGCCCAGCGGTTCGCGATCGCCGCCAGGTGCGGGTAGCAGCTCTCCCGCAAGGTCTGCACCAGCGGCGGCAGCGGATCGGCAAAGTATCGGTAGCTGCCCTCGCCGTAGGCATGCCGCGCCATGATGACGGTGCTGCGGAACCGGGCGTCGTCGTCGAAAAATCCGGCCGCCTCGGCGCACTGCGCGGGCGAC
This sequence comes from Pseudonocardiaceae bacterium, assembly GCA_035276605.1. Lineage (GTDB taxonomy): Bacteria > Actinomycetota > Actinomycetes > Mycobacteriales > Pseudonocardiaceae. Next base: position 3,950 of record DATELN010000023.1, read on the forward strand.
AGCAGCGGCGGAGTCACGGCGTAGCCGCAGTTATCGAGCTGGGACTCCAGCGCCGGCCAATCGAGATCAGCCAGCGTCGGAAGGTCGGTCTGCGTACTCGCCACTCCCACTGACTTACCAAAGACCTTCGCAGTACGCATCGTGTGCGGCCAGCATGATCACCACGCCACCATCGGCAGCGCTGACTTCGCGATCCCGTTCCATGATCCACCGGACAGGCTCGAGCGCGACCCACCCGGGGTGTGTCGAAAGTGGCCAACCTCCCGTTGCACGTCGGCCGGTTGGGGGGTACCGGCGGTAAGGCGGACGGTGAAGCCGTCCTCTTGGTGGTCGAAGGTGACCAGGTTGACCAGTTGATGGGCCAGCCATAGACCCAGACCCCCGGTGGGCGCTTTGGACGCGGGCAGCAACCCGGCGAATGGATCAGTCGGCCCACGGCCCTGATCGCTGATCGCCACCACCATGCGGTCGCGGTCGGGCCACAGCCGCAACCGGGCGGGAGGGCGGCCGTGGCAGGCCGCGTTCGTGACCGTCTCGCTGACCGCGATCACCAGATCCGCCACCTCATCGTCGCCCAAAGCGGTGGCACGGGCAGCGTCGACCACGGCCCGGCGCGCCGCCGCCGCAGTCGGGTTCAGCAGGTCGACCACCGGTGGAAATGCCTCCAGCGGGTCGGCACGCGGCGGTCGCGGGTGGGTCAAGAACACCGCCGGGTCGATATATCGGTCGTTGACTATCCGGCGGCCATCCGTAGTGACCAGGTAGGGGTGGGTCTGGGCGACGTCGTCGAGCACTTCATCAGGTGTGATCCGCCGGTCGTAGGGGCACAGCGCCCACAGCGGCAACTGCGCGAGCGCGTGGTTAACAGCGGATTCAAATCGGGCCCACCACTCCCACGGCACGCCCACCCCCGGGTGCGGCACCTCCCCGACAATGCGGATCCGCCGCGCGCCTTGGGACAAACATTCCGCCACCAACTTGTGGACGGACTTAAGCACCGTGGCTGGCCGGTCGTACTGGCCTGATACGAACGACAGGTACGGGCTGTCCGCGAGCGCCGAACGGACCAGCTCGGTATTGCTGTCGTCCAGCACCACCACAGTTGGTTCACCGGCGTCGAGACCCGCTTGCACGAACGGGACCACCAACCTCAACAACTGCTCATCAGAGTCGTAGAAGCCCGCGTCGTGCACGAGGCCGCCGGTTGTCATGCCAGCGACTCCACTCGCATCCCCGCCATCTCAAGCATCTTCTTGATCAATCGGTCGGCGGCACGAGCAACCGCCGGTGGTCAATAAACGTCAACCCTCTCCCTTCCACGACCAGTTCCGGCCCGGACGACAGCGGCACGATGCGCTCTAACGTCGTAGCAAACACGTCAGCGCACGACAGGTCCACCTCACCGGCCAAGGCAAAGTCGACGCCCGGTTCGGTATGCAGGTGACATGGGTGCCACCCGGACTGGCCAGCCCCACCGCGCGCACTCGCCTCACGGTACCTGGCCTTAGATCACGCCCTCAGCGAAGCGATGGCAATACCTCGTCGGCCCACGCGCGGAAGAACTCTTCGTGATGCGACCCGATCTGTTGCACGTATACCTCGTCGAACCCGGCGTCGACGTAACGCTGCACGGCCTCCACCTGCCGGTGCAGATCCGGGCCGCATGGGATCTGCTGGGCTACCGCATCCAGCGTCACCAAGCTGGTGGCGGCCTCGAAGTCCTTCGGTCGGGGCAACGTCTGCCCGAGCTGGCCCGGTAGCAAGTCGCTGGCCCATAACCGGTGCGCCGTCTCGATGCCGGCCTGCTCGGTCTCGGCCCAGCACACCTTCAGTGCGCCCTGCACCGGCCGCTTTGGGTCACCGGCTTCCCGGAAGACCCGGACGAGGTCAGCGTCGGGCATGGTGGTGCAGTAGCCGTCGCCGATTCGTCCGGCCAGCGCGGTGGCCTGCGGGCCGAACCCGGAGACGTAGATGGGCACCGGCTCGTCGGGCAGCGTGTAGATGCGGGCGTCGTAGACCTCGTAGTGGTCGCCGTGAAAGCTCACCTCGTCACCTTGATGCAGCAGCCGGATGAGCTTGATGGCTTCCTCCAGCATCGCCAACCGCGTCCCGACTGGGGGCCACACATCCCCCAGGATGTGCTCGTTGAGCGCTTCACCGCTGCCCACGCCGAGCACGAACCGGCCGTTGAGCTGCACCGCGGCCGTCGCGGCGGCCTGGGCGACGATCGCCGGGTGGATGCGGACCGTCGGGCAGGTGACGCCCGTAGTGACCGGCAACGACACCGCCTCAGACAGTGCGCCGATCACTGACCAGACGAATGGGCTGTGTCCCTGGGCGTCGATCCACGGGTGAAAGTGGTCGGAAATCCACAGCCGCTCGAAACCCGACTGTTCGGCTAGCCGGGCCTGCCGAACAAGCTCCCGCGGCCCGAACTCCTCGCAGGACAGGAAGTAGCCGATGCTCACCATGTCTCGGGGTACCCACGTCAGCGACGTGGGAACCGAGCCATGGGGGCACGGCGACTGGAGGTCGCTATCGGCCACTTCGCGGTTCATACCGTCGTCCGGTCGCGACCACTAGGAGAATGCGGTGCAGCGCGGTCAGGTCGGTCAGTGGGTCGCCGTCGACCACGATCAGCGCGAGCGGTCGGGCAACGCGTCGCTATTTCGTCGCTGCTAGGAATTCGGTAAGTAAAGCTGTAGTGCGCCGCGGTGCTTCTTGCTGGACGAAATGCCCGATGTCCGGCAGTACTTCGTAGCGGTAGCCGTCGCCGGCCCAGCATGCGGACCGCCGCGCCGTGCGTTCCAGCACGTATGGGTCGTCGAGGCCGTGCACGTGCAGTACCGGCACCCGGATGGCCCGATCCACCGCACGGGACAACCGACGCCCATCGAAGCGGAACTGTGAGCGACCAACCCACCGGTAGTACTCCAGCGCGCAGTGCGCGGCGGCGGGGATCAGCATGGCCTTCCGATACCGGCAGGCTACCTCGGTGAACTCAGGTGATCGCGGCCACTGCCGGCCTGCTCCAGCGCGCAGGATCTGCTCCACCAGCACCGCGCCGTCGCGGGTGAGGCGGCGCTCGGGCAGCAAGGGCGCTTGAAACTCCACCAGGTATCGGGCGGCGGCGCGCTGCGCCGGATCGAGCAGCAGGGCTTGGCCCATCGCGCGCGGATGCGCGGCGGCCAGCACCGTCACCGAGCGCACCACCCGAGGGTGCAGCGCAGCCGTGCACCAGCTCAGCACACCACCCCAGTCGTGCCCGATCAGGTCGGCCTGGCGTTCCCCGAGCGCCCGGACCAGACCAGCCACGTCGCCCGACAGCGTCCACAGGTCGTAGCCTCTCGGGGGTTTGTCCGAATCGCCGTAGCCCCGCAGATCCACCGCCACGGCCCGTCGCCCGCCGGCCGCGAGCGCGGGGAGTTGGTGCCGCCACGCCCACCAGAACTCCGGGAAGCCATGCAGCAGCAGTACCAGCGGACCCTCGCCGATCTCCACCACATGCAGCTGGATTCCGTTGGCCGATACTTCACGATGGGTCCACGGTCCGGGAATCCGCACGGAGCTGGGGTCGGGCGGGCGGCTCACTTAAGTGGATTGCTGGCTTCGCGGGCGGGTCAGCGCCGCGCCGGTCTCCCGGACGGTGCTGATCGTGCGTTCAGGTTTTCGGATGCCACGCACCCGGCGCCAGCCCAGCAACGCACACACTCCAGAGGCGGCCAACATCAAGGCGAACACGATGCCGAATCCGGCCCATTGGGGCAACCAGATGGCCAGCACCTCGGCAATCGTGATGAACAGGAAAAATAGGCTGAACAGCACAATCGTCAACGCGATGATGAAAAAGACGCTGCCCCTGACGCCTTTGCGGACCTCGGCGGTTACTTCTGCCTTGGCCAGCTCGACCTCTGAGCGGAACAAGGTGGAGAAGTGCGTGGCAGCTTCCCGCACCAGCTCGCCCAGAGACGCATCGGCCAGCTGCGGGAACGCGACCGGTGACAGCGGAACCGAGGGGCCCGCAGGCGGCGGATCCGGCTTGGCGTGTCGGCCGTGGCGGGGCTGCGTGCTGGACACCTGCGACATGGTGCCATGGTCGCTCTCGATCACCGCCCGTACCCGCCCAACTCACTCGCTGTTATTTCTCCCGCCGAGCGGGATCTTCGCTGCCTCGACCGCACCTCGAGATCGTCGAGCTCTGATTCCATGTCGGGGTGGCGGTTAGGCGTCTAGCTGGAGCGCTTCGGCGGGGTGCAGTATCAGGTTGAGCGGCGCCAGACGGCGGCGCAGCCGGTCATCGACTGTGATCAGCGCCTCGCCGAGGCGTTGGGCCAATGCCACGTACAGCTGCTCGATGCCGGTCGCCGTCATCACCGCGCAAGCAGATCGGCAACGTCCCAGTGGAGCTGCCCGCAATATCAGCGGCGGGACCGTCCCACCTCCCTCGACGCACACCGGTGAACAGAGCGTTCATCACTTCCAGCGGCAACAGCAGCGGGGCATGCGACTGTTCACCCCTCTGTGCCCAATTGTCGAACAGGGCGTGCACGGGGGCAGCGGGGTCGGCGTCGGGCGCCACGAACTCGATGACGACGGACGCGTCAACGACTGCCAAGTCCCGACTGCTCCTCCCGGTCTTCGATAACGAGCCGGCCGGCACCCCCCCGACGGGTGTGACGTCGATGCCGTCGCGCCACGCTTTGACGGCGGCTACCCACTCGCTAATGCTGAGGCCTACGTCGCCGGATTCGCGCGGCGCCGGTACAGGCTTCGAGGCGCACAGTTGCAGTGCTATTTCCGGCTGAGACTGTCAGAGGGCGCTGTCACGATGCACGGGTCCGTCCGCGTCCACTCGCACAGCGAGGTCACAGAAAGGCACCGACATGCCTGGATTCGTTCCACCGGTGGCCGATGAGCGCGAGCTGCTGCTGGCTTATCTCGCTCAGCAGCGTCTTGTCCTGCGCCTCACCGCCTACGGGCTGACCGACGATCAGGCTCGAGCAACGCCGACTGCAAGCCAGCTCAGTATCGGAGGGCTGATCAAACACGTCACACGCGTGGAGCGGGCCTGGATGGCCACGGTGCAACAACGGGACCGAAAATGGTCAGCGGAAGGTCATCAAGCGGGTTTCCGGCTCGGGCCAGACGAGACCTTAGCCGGAGTGCTCGACGAGTTCGAAAAGGCGACCCAAGAGACTGACGAGATCATCGCCGGTATTGCCGATCTCGGGCAGCCGGTCCCGGTTCCACAATCGATTCCGTGGATGCCCGACGTCAATGCATGGTCGGTGCGGTGGGTGCTATTGCATCTGATCGAGGAGATTGCACGCCACGCCGGCCATGCGGACATCATCCGGGAGTCGCTGGACGGCGCCACCGCGTTCCCGCTGATGGCCGCCGCAGAGAGTTGGCCTCCAAGCCCCTGGGTCCAACCATGGACGCCACCCGCGGTCGCCCGACGTGGCTACATATCGGGGTCAGACCCACCCTGATCAGCCCAATATGTGTCTCCATGTCGGCGTGGCGGTGGGCAGCGGAAGAGTCCACAATGTGGGCAATTCGGGAACAGCCGTCACTCGTCCGTGTAGCGTGAGCTTCGTGCCTGCGTTGTCGCTCAAGCTCGTGGCCCGCCGCCACGTCGACTATGGACGCACGCGCAGCATGATCTGTATGCCGGCCTGACCCTGCCCGACGACTCCATCAGCCGGGCGTGTGGTCGTGCCGTCCCGGCGCTGATATTTGCTGAAGACGTCACTTCGCGCGCCCTTCCCACCGAGGACGCGCTCGTCATGCCTGCTTCCCTACCCACCGTCAAACGGATCATCGTCACGCTCATCGCGATCGGCTCGCTAGTGCTTGCGGCCGCGTGCGGCAGCAGTGCGACGAGTTCCAGCGGGCTCCCCGGTCCGGCCTCGACGCTGCGGCTTGGCTATTTCGCCAACGTCACCCATGCCGCGGCGATCATCGGCGTCAACCGGGGTTTGTTTGCCAAGGAACTCGGCAGCACGAAGCTGGAAACGCAGATCTTCGACGCCGGTCCGGCCGCGGTCGAGGCGTTGTTCGGCGGCAGCCTGGACGCGGCATACCTCGGGCCGAACCCGGCGATCAACGCATTCGCGAAAAGCGATGGGAAGGCTGTCCGGATCATCGCCGGGGCCACCTCCGGTGGCGCGCAGCTGGTCGTGCGTCCGGGCATCAACACGGCGGCGGACCTTCGGGGCAAGACTGTGGCCAGCCCGGAACTGGGCAACACCCAGGATGTGGCACTGCGCGCATGGCTGAGCAGCCAGGGGTTGCGTAACAGCGTGCGAGGCGGCGGGGACGTCACCGTCGCCCCCACGAAAAACGCTGACACCCTGCCGCTGTTCAGATCCGGCAACCTCGCCGGCGCCTGGGTGCCGGAACCCTGGGCGTCCCGGTTGGTGCTGGAGGCCGGCGGCAAGGTGCTGGTCGACGAGCGCGACCTGTGGCCGGGCGGGCAGTTCGTCACCACCCACCTGATCGTGCGCACCGACTTCTTGGAGCAGCACCCGCAGACGGTCGAGGCGCTGCTGCGCGGGCACGTCGACGCGGTGCAGTGGGTGACACAGAACTCGGCCGAGGCCAAGACGGTTGTCAATGCCGGCATCAACACGCTGACCAGCAAGCCGTTGCCACCGGCCGTGGCCGACCGCGCCTGGCAGAACCTGACGGTGACAGACGACCCGATCGCGACCTCCCTGCAACGCAGCGCCGCCAACGCGGTGACCGCCGGGGTCGCCACCAAGCAGGTCGACCTGCACGGCATCTACGAGCTGTCGATCCTCAACCGGCTCCTCAACCAACGGGGCTTGCCGGCCGTGTCGGCCAGCGGGCTCGGGAAGGACTAGCGGACATGGCATTTCCGACCCTCAAGCTCGCCGCGCTCCAGCAGACCGCCGTGCAAGGCTCCAGCGTTCGTGTCGCGCAGCTGGTCCAAGTCTTCGAGCATGACCGCCCACCTGTGCTGGACCGGATCGACCTAGAGGTGGCGCCCGGTGAGTTCGTCTGCCTGCTGGGCGCGTCCGGGTGCGGGAAATCCACCCTGCTCTCGCTCATCGCCGGTCTCACTGTTCCCACGTCGGGCAGCATCGAAGTCAGCGTGCGTCGGCCAGCGCTGATGTTCCAAGAGCCCGCGCTGCTGCCGTGGCTGACCGCCGCCGGCAACGTCGAGCTGGCGCTCAAGGCGCGGGGAGTGGGGCGGCGCGAGCGCGCTGCTGACGCCGAACGGCTGCTCACGCTGGTGAATCTGGGCGGTCAGGGCCGCAAGCGGGTGCATGAGCTGTCCGGCGGGATGCGCCAGCGCGTGGCGTTGGCCCGGGCGCTGGCCCAGGACAGCCGGCTGCTGCTGATGGACGAACCGTTCGCCGCGCTCGATGCGATCACCCGCGATGCGCTGCATGAGGAGCTCATCCGGTTGTGGTCGCAGCAGCAGCTGTCCATCGTGTTCGTCACGCACAATGTGCGCGAGGCCGTGCGGCTGGGGCAGCGGGTACTGCTGATGAGTTCCCGCCCGGGCCAAATCGTCCGGGAATGGCAAGTCGAGCTGAGCCAGCCGCGAACGATCGAGTCCCCCGGGGTCAGCGCGCTGGCCACCGAGATCACCCATCACCTGCGAGCGGAGATCTCCCGCCATGCCCGTTGACAACGAAAGTCTGGTCACGGATGACGCCCGGGCCTTTGAAGCGGGGTTGGACGCACTAGAAGCGCCCACGCCACCACCACGGCCCGGTCCCGGGAAGGTGTTCGTCCGATCGGTGCTGCCCCCGATCATTGCGGTAGCCGCATTTGTCGCGCTGTGGCAGCTGACCTACAGCGCCGGGATCAAGGAGAGTTACGCGCTACCCAGCCCGCTGGATGTGTTCCACACCTTCGGTCAGACGGTGCGCGACGGTCGGGCTTGGCAGGCCGTCTCAATCAGCGTGTTGCGCGGCGCGGAGGGATTTGCCGCGTCGATGGTGGTCGGCACCGTGCTCGGGCTGGCAATGTGGCAAAGCCGGTGGTTGCGGACCGCTCTCGGGCCATTCGTCAGTGCGCTGCAGAGCCTGCCGTCGATTGCGTGGGTCCCGGCGGCGATCATCTGGTTCGGCCTGTCCGACGCCGCCATCTACGCGGTGGTGCTGCTGGGCGCCGTGCCGTCGATCGCCAACGGGCTGCTCGCCGGGTTTGATCAGGTGCCACCGCTGCTCGACAAGGTGGGCCGGGTGCTGGGTCTGGGTACGGTCGGCCGGATCTGGCATGTGCTGCTGCCCGCGGCGCTGCCGGGTTACCTGGCCGGTCTCAAGCAGGGTTGGGCGTTCTCGTGGCGCTCGCTGATGGGCGCTGAGCTGATCACCTACTCGCCCGCACTGGGGATGGGGCTCGGGCAGCTGCTCGATGTCGGGCGGGAACTCAACGCGATGGACCTGGTGATCGCCTCAATCGCGCTGATTCTCATCGTCGGCGTCGCCATCGAACTGCTCGTCTTCGCCCCGGTGGAGCGGCGATGCCTGCGAGCCCGCGGGCTCGCAGGCTCGTGAGTGGCATTCGGTGCTATAGCACCGAATGCCACTCACGAGGCGTGGCGCAGCCACACCACCGGCTAGATTCTGACGGCGCCGTGCTCGTCGAGTGTCCAGCCGGGGTTGTGAGCGACCTCCCATACGTAACCATCGGGATCAGCGAATGCCCCGGTCGTCCCGCCCCACTCCGCACGGGCCGAAGGCCGCACGATGGTTCCCCCAGCCTGCTGGGCCTCGGCTAGTACGGCGTCGACCTCCTCCGGCGAGCGGACGTTGTGGGCCAGCTCGATCCCGGGGGCGCCGTGGCCACCGAGTGCCGTCCACAGCCCGAAGACCATCCCACCGGCCTGGAAGAAGCAAATTTCATCGTCGGGCTGCTGGCCGCCACCCCAGCCGAGCGCTTCATAGAACGAACGGGCTCGAGTCAGATCGGTCACCCCGAGCGTCACCAGGCTGATGCGCTGCTCCACCCCACGAGCATCCCAGATCCGGCGACTCGGATTGGCTGCGCTCGCCGGCACCGACAGATGATCATTCCGGACTGTTGATGCGGTTGCGGAGGAAGGTCAGTGTCTGGCGCAGCACGCGGGAGACGTGCATCTGCGAGATACCGACCTGTTCGGCGATCTGAGTTTGCGTCATCTGGTGGAAGAACCGGAGGGTGAGGATGGTGCGGTCGCGGGTCGTGAGCTCGGCCAGCACCGGACGTAGCGTCTCCCGATAGTCGATCAAAGCCATCTCAGCATCCAAGACACCGACAAACTCACCCAGTGTCGTGGTGCCTTCCCCGCAGCTGAGCATCTCATCGAGCGACGAGCTGCGATACGCCTCGCCGGCTCGGAGCCCTTCGACCACCTCTGAGACCGGTACGTCCAGCCGGTCGGCGATCTCGCTGGGCTTAGGTGAACGTCCGAACTGTTGCGATAGCTCTGCCGCGGTGCCCCTGATGGCCAGGTTGAGGTCCTTGAGCCGGCGCGGCACCCGGGTGGACCAGCCGTGGTCGCGAAAGTACCGGCGGACCTCGCCGGTGATCGTCGGTACCGCGAAAGACAAGAAGCTCGAGCCACGGGCAGGTTCAAAGCGGTCCACCGCATTGATCAAGCCAACGGTGGCGACCTGGATCAGGTCTTCCAGCGGCTCACCGCGGCCGGCAAAGCGGCGGGCTATGTGTTCGGCGACCGGGAAGTAGCCATTGATGAGTTGATCGCGCCGCCGCCGCCGTTCGGGATCGTCGGGGGCCAGCTCGGCATACCGGCGCTGTAGCGGGATTAGGTGCGCGTACTCGTCCTGCTCCGCCGGAGGCGCCATCGGAGCGTCTGGTGGAGCCTCCGGCGGAGGCTCCACCGGCGGCTGAGGGGGAGGCAGCGTCGCCGGCGCTGTCGCGACCGGAAGCTCCACGGGCTGCGCCGTGGTGACGCTGCCGGCCACTAACAGCGAGGCGACCGGCACGGCCGCGGCGCCGACGATCGTGGGGCCGCTCATCGCGGCGTCTTTCCAAAGCCGGTCAACCGGCCCTTTTGTCGACGTGCGTAGCGAAACCTTAGTGTCAATGTGCACATTTCTCCCCGACTTCAATTTCCCGGTTTAGCTCGATAACGAGCGCGGCAGTAACAGTCGCCGGCGCCAAGTGCGGCGACCGGCCGTTTGCCTTAGTGCCAGCGCAGGACTGGTTGGCGACTACGCAGAAGCCACCCGAATTGCGGTGGTAGGAGGGTGAAATGTAGGCAGCGTAGAAATGACCGAGAACGTTGCCTGCTCGTGTCCGCGCCGTGGCATGGCCAACCTTGCACAGTCGGAGTTCATGGTTCTCGCTCCTTCGCTGGTGGACGAACACCAGATGGTCAATCGGAAATGCGAAGCGCCCTTACGGCACCGATTGCGTACTGGCTTCCACCCGAAGAAGTCGACCACTGGTACGCACGTCAAACAGCCAGACGTGGTGATGCATGTCACAGACAGCACACTCCCCGGGCCAGCCCACCGACCCGGGGAGTGTCACCATCGCGGCGCCAGTCGCACCGTCGTTGCCTCGCTGAATCGTCTCATCCACGCCCCCGATTTACCTCAGCGGCACGCCGCAGCCAACGAGATCACTACAGTCCTTCTGGTGCGCAGCATCTGCGTGTTCAGCGGTGCCAGTCCAGGCAGCCAAGCCGAGTACGCCGTAGCAGCCCAAGAGCTGGGCGCTGAGCTTGCTGCACGGCACATCCGGTTGGTGTACGGCGGGGCGAGTGTGGGATTGATGGGCGTGGTCGCCGATTCGGCGTTGGCCGCGGGCGGGGGGGTCATCGGTGTCATCCCGCAGCAGCTGGTCGATCGGGAAGTCGCCCACCAGGGGCTGTCCGACCTGCGTATCACGAGCTCTATGCACGAGCGCAAGGCGCTCATGGCGGAGCTGTCCGACGGCTTTGTCGCCCTGCCCGGCGGGTACGGCACCTTGGAGGAGTTCGCAGAAGTCCTGACCTGGTCGCAGCTCGGTCTGCAGTGCAAACCGTGTGGGTTGCTGAATGTGGCCGACTTTTACCGCCCGCTGCTTGAATTCTTCGACCATGCCGTCAACGAGCAATTCGTGCGCGCCGAGCACCGCGACCTCATCCTCGCCGACACCGACGCAGCACGCCTGCTCGACGCGCTCGACAGCTGGGTGCCACTCACGAAGGTGGAGCACCCTCGCGGCGGCGGCGAAAAATCTTGGGTATGCGGCCGGCCATCCGGTTGAGAGGTCCCCCCGGCGCAGTTGACCTCAGTCCGCGCAGCTCCTGGTGAGCTTCTCGATCTCGGCGTCGATGTCGACTGCGAGGCCTTCACTGCCCAACGGCACGAGGTCGATGGTGGCTTGCACGAACTGCCGCAGCAGGTCGCGGTCCACCTCGAGCACGGCGTGCCCGTCGGGCGAGCAGATCTCGACCAGGGTCACGTCCCATTCCCCCATGCTGGCCGGGCGCACCCGCACGTCACCGATCCCGGCGGGCTCGGACAGCCCTTCCACCAGCAACTCCCTGGCGAGCACCCAGTCGACGAAGCGATTGCCCCGGGTCTCGATTTCGATGGTCACCGCGTAGGGATCGTCGGCGCAGTAACTCCAGCGGGTCACCACGGGTGCCGCAGCCTCGTGCAGCAACGCGAACATGTCGTGGGCAACCGCCGCACCGCTGTAGCTGGTCATCTCGGGCCGCCTCTCCGTGTTGGGTCCGGGGAGTTTGAACTGCTCACTGAAAACATCGCGGAACGAGACCGGTACGTACCTCCCGACCCCGGTATTCACCCCAACTGATGTACCCGCGTGACGGAGACCACTGAGCATCACAGGCCCAGTGACCGGCCGATGACTTCCTTCATGATTTCGGTGGTGCCGCCGTAGATCCGGGTGACGCGAGCGTCAGCGAACGCCCGGCTGATGGGATATTCGAGCATGTATCCGTAACCGCCGTGCAGCTGCAGGCAGGTGTCCACCACCCGGCCTTGCAGCTCGGTGCACCACCACTTGGCCTTGGCCGCGTCGGCGATGGTCAGCTCGCCGGCGTTGAGGGCCTCGATGCAGCGGTCGGTGAAGGTCTGCGCGATGTCGATCTCGGTCACCATCTCGGCCAGCCGGAACTTGGTGTTCTGGAACGAGCCGATCGACGTGCCGAACGCCCTGCGGTCCTTGACATAGGACAGCGTCAGGTCCACGGCGAAGCGGGCGGCGGCTACCGCAGCGACCGCCATGGACAGCCGTTCCTGCGGCAGCCGGTCCACCAGGTGCGCAAACCCGCGGTCTTGGGTGCCGAGCAGGTTGGCGACCGGCACCTGCACGTCGTGGAAGAACAACTCAGCGGTGTCCTGGGCATGCTGACCAAGCTTGGCCAGGTTGCGGCCGCGCTCGAAGCCGTCCATCCCGCGTTCGATGACCAGCAGGCTCATGCCCTGGTGCCGTTCCCGTGGGTCGGTCTTCGCCGCCGTGATCACCAGATCGGCGTTGATGCCGCTGCTGACGAACGTTTTCGATCCGTTGACCAGGTAGTGGTCCTTGTGACGCACCGCGGTGGTGGCCATGCCCGCCAGATCCGAACCCATACCCGGCTCAGACATCGCAATCGCCGTGATCAGCTCGCCGGAGGCAAGCCCCGGCAGCCACCTGGTGCGCTGCTCATCGGTGGCGAGGTCCAGGAAATAAGGCAGACAGATATCGTTGTGCAGGGTCAGCCCGAGTCCCGCGCCGGCGGCTCCGCAGCGCATGATTTCCTCTCCGAGTACCGCATTGAATCGGAAATCAGACACCCCACCTCCGCCGAATTTCTCGGGAATTGCCATTCCCAGAAAACCAGCCGCGCCAGCCGTGGTGAACAGCTCGCGGGGCACGATCCCCTGAGCCTCCCAGGTTTCTAGATGGGGCATCACTTCCTTGGCCAGAAACGCGCGAACGCTCTCCCCAAAGGCTTCATGCTCAGCTTCGAACAACCGACGACGCATAGCGCCGATTGTCCTCCTCGTCGCGCATCAACGGGCTAGGCAGTCGTACAGAATGCCCGCGCGGCTGGCACCGCCGTAGCGGGCAGGGTCGACAGCGGCGCAGTGCTGCTGTAGCCACTGGGTGCGCTGCGCGGACACCCCGCCTCGGCTGCCTCTATCAGGCATGCCACGACCACCACCAAGGACAAACCGCAGCTGGGCCCGCTGCACCCACTGCTCCAGCGTGGCAACCGTCGGCGCGGGGTCCTGCCCGCTGAACCCGCCCATCCCGACGATCACCGCGTCACTGTGAATAAGGAACGGTTCAGCAGCCATCGCCCCGCCCTGCACGGCCAGGGTGATCGGCGCACCACCGGAGTTGGCCACCGCATAAGTGAGGATCTTGCGCTGGTCTGAGGTCAGATCACCGGCCATGGCACCCCGCAACTGTGCAGGCAGGTCGTGTCGAGGCGAACCGAAGCGGCCAGGCCCGAACGCAGAGCGCGGTGGACCGGCTTGCGCCAGCGCACCACCGGTGGCGGCGAACGCGGTGGCCACCGACCACACACCCGGCGCGAGCAGCAGCGCGACCACGCCCAGCGCACCCGATATGCGGGCCATCCCCGTGCCCGATAGCCGGGTCTTGTGCAACACCCGCACCCGGGCCGCCACCAGCAGCAGCACCGCCACGACCGCGACAGCGGCGACGGCGTCTCGCAACCAGCCATGCCAGGACAGGTCCCGGGACACCAGCACCCAAGCCCAGGCGGCGGTGAGCACTACCGCCGTGGGGAACAGCAGCCACTGGTAACCATCCGGCCGGCGGTAGCAGCGCCACATCGCGGCCACCCCGGCTGCGGTCACCGCGGCGACGGCCGGTGCCATTTCCGTCGTGTAGTAGGGGTGGAACCCACCCTGGGCGAGGCTGAGCACCAGCCCTACCAGCAGCAGCCAGCCGCCCCACAGGAACCAGCCGGCGCGATAGGCCTGCGTACCGGGGCGCCGTTGGTAGATCCCCGCGATCACCACCGCGGCCAGGATGAGTAGACACAACGGCAGCAGCCAGCTGATCTGGCCACCGACCTGCGCGCCGAACAACCGGGTGAGGCCCGCCGCGCCACCGAACCCGTCGCGGGTACCGCCAGCCCAGTGGCCCCCGGCTTCCCGGCCGACGATACGGCCCAAACCGTTGTAGTTGATCACCAGGTTGAGCACCGAGCCGTCGGTACTGCCGCCGATGTAAGGCTTGGAGCCGGGCCAGAAGGTGACCAGCGCGACCCACCACATGGAGCTGGCCAGCAGGGCAGCGCCGGCAGCGAGCAGGTCGAGCACCCGCCGGCGCAACGGCGACGCGCAGCCGACCAGGTACGCCAGCGCGAATGCCGGGATCACGATCCAGGCTTGCAGCATCTTGGTGACGAACCCCAGACCAAGGAACATCGCCGCGAGCAGCAGCCAGCGGGTCGCACGGCCGGGCTGCACCTCAGATTGAACCGACCGGGTGAACGCATACGCCGCGGCCACCAATAGCAGCACCATCAGCGTGTCGGGGTTGGTATCCCGGTTGATCGCCACCGTCACCGGGGTCAGCGCAAGCACCAGCGCGGCGAGCAGCGCCACGTGCTCACCGGCCCATAGCCGCACCGTGCGGTGCAGCAGCAGCACCGCCGCCACTCCCTCGACAACCTGGGGCAGCAGCAGCGACCATCCGCGGTAGCCGAAGATCGCGGCGGAGGCCACCATCGGCCAGAACGCCATCGGCGGCTTGTCCACGGTGACCACGCCCAGCGAGTCGAACGAACCGAAAACGAAATTGGTGAGATTCGCCGACATCGCTTTTACGGCAGCCGAGTAATAAGGATTCCCCCACCCGCTCGCCCACATACGCCACCCATATAACACGCCCGCGAGTACACCCACGGCCCACACCGCAATCCGCGGGCTCAGCCGGATAACAGCAGGTCGAATCATCTCGCTACGAGCAGTGAAGGCGACTTCGGCGGGGGGTGCGGTGGCGGTCATGACGGGAAAACCCATTTGCGCAGGAGCAAAAAACGGGCTGCGGTGCCGACGACTGAGGCAACCAGCAAAACGGCGACCTCTAGCCAGCGGGACGGGTGCGCGACCGCGGCTTGCAACGCCAGCAGGGCACCTGAGGTCAGGGCGTAGTACAACGCGAACACGACCAGGCCCCGCAGGTGTGCGCCGTGCCGAGCAACACTCGTTCCGGCGAATGTCAAGCGCCGGTTCGCCTCGGTATTCAGCAGGTTCACCACCACCAGCGCGGCCAGGTTCGCCACCAGCGGGGGTGCCCACAACCGCAACAGCGCGTACAGCGCAGCAGCCGCGACCGTCGAGGCCAGGCCGATCAACCCGAACGCGACCAGCTGCCAGCCCAACCCGCCGCCCCGCGCGGCAAGCACCGCATCCGGGTGCACGGGACGGGGCACCGGGCGCTGCGGCAGGTCCACCACCCGCGCCGCGCCGGTGGCCTTGGCCCGAGCAACCCGCGCCAGGCCCCGAACATCCCCCACAATCGTCGACCATATCCGGACCCGGCTATCGACGTCTTCCACCCAGTCGACCGGCACCTCGTGCACCCGCAACCCGTTGTGCTCGGCGAGCAGCAACAACTCGGTGTCGAAAAACCATCCGTCGTCGTGGACGTGCGCCAGCAGTGGACGGATCACTTCGGCGCGAGCCGCTTTGAACCCGCACTGCGCGTCGGAGAACCGGGCGCCATGGGTGAGCCGGATCATCAGGTTGTAGCACCGGGAGATCACCTCACGGCGGGCGCTGCGCACGGTGCGCGCCCCCGGGGCGAGCCGGGAACCGATCGAGAGGTCGGAGTGACCGTTGATCAGGGGGACGACCAGCGGCAGCAGCGCGTCCAGGTTGGTGGATAGGTCGACGTCGAGGTACACCACGACATCGGCGTCGCTGTAGCTCCAGGCGGTACGCAGAGCATGCCCGCGTCCCTTGCGGTCGGTGTGCAGCACGCGTATCCGCTCGTCGGAGGCGGCCAGCTCACTGGCCACCCGCAGCACGCCATCGGTGCTGGCGTTGTCCACCACGGTGACCGTCCACTCGAAAGGGAACTGATCGCGCAGGTAGGAGCACAGCACCTGCAGGCAGCCGGGCAGTGCGCGTTCCTCGTTGTACACCGGCACCACCACATCCACCGTGGTGGTCTGTTTGACCGACCACCGCGCGGTGGCGGTGCCCTGGCGTTCGTCTAGTACCGGACCCCTGATCTCCATGGCCTAGTTATCGCCGCACGACGTGCGAGCAAGCTGCACGGAACGTCAAAGTTTCCTGGGAACACGTCCCCGCTACCCCCAGCCCCCCGACATGGAGACATGTCGAGGTTTCTGAGGGTTTAGCCGTCGAGGATGTACCCGGCTCCACGCACGGTTCGGATCCGGTCGGGACCGAGCTTGCGGCGCAGATATCCGATGTAGACCTCCACCAAATTCGACGATTTCCGCTGGCCCCAGACCTCGGTGGTGAGCCGCTCCTGGGACACCGGTTCACCCGGGCGGCTGGCCAACGCGACCAGCAGCGCGTACTCCGTCGGCGACAGGGTCACCAACCGGCCGGCGACGCTGACCAGTCCCAGCGCGGTGTCAACGGTGACCAACCCGGCACGCAGCACGGTCCGGTCAATGGTCAGCTGATCGGAAACCCGCAGCCGCAACCGGCTGACCAGCTCCTCCACCGGAAACGGAGTGGTCAGGTAGTCGTCCAGGGTGCCGCGCAGCAGCGACACGGTCTGCTCCCGCTGTTCCCGAGAAGTCAACGCGATGACCGGCAGCTGCGGAGCAACCCTGCGTAGCTCGTCAAGAAAGCACCGGGGATCCGAGCCGGCCAGCGTCACATCGAGCACGATCGCCGCCAGCGAGTGCGCCCGGGCGGCGTCCAGCACGTCCGGAACGGCGTCCAGGATCCGGGTCTCGAACCCAGTGGATCGCAACGCCTGCAGCACCCGGCTCGTGGTCTGGCGCACCGGCACCATCAACAGAACCGGATGTCGTAGCACCGCCGCTCGTTGATCAATTTGCATCGGCGGAAAGACTAGCTGTGCGGCGGTGACCAATCGATGACCGGCAAGCTGACTGGTCGGATCCATCGGGTTACCGGTTATCGTTGAGCGTCCCATCCGGCAAACGGAGTAATGGACCGGGCCGTTGAGGCTAATCAGCGGTCGCTCGTCGCGCTACGGAGCCGGGTGGGCGACCACGAGCCAGTAACACTCTCAGCTTTCGCCAGCAAGGGACCCAGTTCTCCATACCGTTCGTGGCGTGCGACGCCAGCTGGAACGACTGCTGTGGGCCACGGCCTTCCTCGCCGTGCTTCTCAGTCCTGCGCTGTTGGCACCTGTGCTGCATGGCTCGCGCCCCGGCGATGGCGCATCCCTGCTGTCTGAGCTTTCCGTCGGGATGGGGTTGCTCGCCACCTCGATGCTGGTCTGCGCGGTGGTACTGCCGTCACGGGTGCGCTCGCTGACGCGCACCTTCGGCATCGACGGCGTGCTGTCCATCCACCGCTTCGTCGGGTTGGCCGTCGCCCTGCTGGTCGGCCTGCACATCATCCTGGTGGTCGTCGCCAAGCCCGCCAACCTGGCGCTGTTCGACCTCATGCATGCGCCCAATCGCGCTCGCGCGGCGGTCGGCGCCACCGTGGCACTGGGCGCGTTGATCGCGCTGACAGTGCTGCGCAAGCGGTTGCGGCACCGGTACGAGGTATGGCGGTGGGTGCATCTGGCGCTGGCGGGCACGGCGCTGGTGCTCAGCGCGCTGCACATCTGGTGGCTCAACCATCTCGTGCGGGATGCCTCGATGCGGGCCCTGTTCACCATCCTGGCGCTGGGCGTGTTGGCGGTGCTGGGATACCGGTGGCTGTGGATGCCGGTCTTCGGGGCCGGTCGCGAGTACGTGGTCCGCGAGCTCCGCCCGGAGTCCAGCACGGTGAGCACCCTGGTCCTGGAGCCCAAGCGCAGCCGTTCCCGGCGGGGCTACCGGGCCCTGGAGTTCGCTCCCGGACAGTTCGCCTGGCTGCGGCTGCACCCGTCGCTGCGGGCGCAGGAACACCCGTTCACCATCGCCTCCAGCGCTCATCTGGGCCTGTGGACGGAGTTCACCATCCGGCACACCGGGGATTTCACCAGTGAGCTGCGGCTGCTGCGGCCCGGCAGCCCAGTCTGGGTCGACGGCCCGCACGGCGCGTTCACCCTTGACCTGGAGCGCACCACCGGGCTGGTGATGATCGCCGGCGGGGTCGGCATCACCCCGATGATGAGCATGCTGCGGACGCTGGCGCATCGACGCGATCGACGCCCGCACCGGCTGCTGGTGGTCGCCTCGACGATCGATGAGCTGCTGTTCCGGGCCGAGATCAGGCAGCTGCAACAACGGCTGCATCTCACCGTCGTCGAAGTACTCCGGCGGCCGCCACCGAGCTGGACCGGCCCGTCCGGCTCCGTCGACGAGAGGCTGCTCACGTCGCTGCTACCCGGCAAGTTTCGCCGCAACCAGCTCGACTACTACCTGTGCGGACCACCCGCAATGGTCGGCGACGTGCTCGCTGTGCTCGACGGGCTAGAGGTGCCGGAGCCGCGCATCCACACCGAACAGTTCGACTTCGTCTAACTCCCTGCCCGACTCAGAAAAATTGGCTAATCGAACTGGCTGACGCCCTCGCGGAGAGAAAGGTTTTCTGCTGTGCGCCCCCCGGTACCCCGATTCGTTCGATGGGCAGTTGCCCTGGCGGTCGTCGCCGCGCTGACTCTCGCCGTGTTCCAGTACTGGGGTACCTCGCAATATCCGATCGCCATCGCTCCTCGCGGCCAAACCGCGATCCAAGACGCCAACACGATGCCTACCCAGTGGGGTCCGCTGCAGCCCGCGGACCGGGATCTGCTGGTCATGATTCGTCAAGCTGGACTGTGCGGAGGATCGAGCGGGCAGCAGGCCCAGAAGCGGGGCAGCAACCCGCAGGTACGCACGGTCGCCAAGCGAATCTCGCTGGACTACGGCAATCTTGACAACCAGGTGCGCGCGGTGGCCGGCAAGCTCGGCGTGCCGCTGCCCAACCAGCCCACCGTTGCGCAGCAGAGCTGGTTAAAGGAGCTCTCCGGGCAATCCGGCGCCAAATACGATCGCATGTTCGCCCAACACCTGCGGGTTACCGACGGCGAGGTGCTGCCGGCCATCACCGCAGTGCGAGCCAGTACCCAAAACGAGTTGATCCGCTCCTTCGCCGCCAACGCCGCGACGCTGGTCAGCCGGCATATGGACACGCTGGAACGCACCGGGCTGGTCGACTATTCCAAGCTGTCCACCCCGCCTGCGGCTATCGCTGCCGCTCGCCCGGCACAGCCCGTCGACCAGGTCATCAACGTCGCGCCGGTCCGCGCCGCGACTACCAACGACACGAAGGCAGTGATCGCCGGCCTGCTGGCAGTCGCCGGAGCGTTGGCCGTTCTCGGTCTGCTGGGCAGCACCAGCCGACGAGTCCGTCGGCCCGCCGGCGCGCAGCACCGCAGCGCCCCTCGCGGCTATTACGACCGACCGGCCCCGCGCCGCCACGCCGCGCATCGGTGGTGACGCCGGCTGCGGCCCGCCCTCGCCCTGTTGGTCACCGCCAAGCGCCGGAAGGTGCTTAAGCATCCATGAGACTCCGCGGCGGGCACGGGGTTAGCGGGGTGGGTGCGGTACGGGGCGGCCGAACAGGGCCAGGAGTGCGTCCTGATCGTCGTTGGCGGCGGCACGGTTGCGTCGGGTGTGCCCGCAGGCCAAGCATCGCTGCACCACGATGATCTCGCCGCCTTCCCAGAGTGCCCCGATAGGCTCCATCGCGGCGCCACATTCGGCGGCCCGATCGCCCGGGTTGACGTCAACGTGCCGCGACCACAGGCATCGCGGGCAGTGGTTGGTGTAGCCGTTACCGCGGACCGCCGTCGCGCAATGCAGGCAGCGGAAGTTTTCCTTGCGCCGGGTGAACGAGGGCGGATACGTCATCACCCGTCAGCATGACAGCCGCGTCCAGCCAGATCGGCATTACGCTGGATACGTTCACCCGAGCAGCTCGCACGACATCCCGGGTGTGGGTATCCCGCACGATACTGGGCAGGGCGGACGGAGGGTGTGATCATGAGGCGGGTGGTACGGGAGACCACGGACAGTAGGCGGGTGTGGGTAGTCCGGAGCCGGATCAGCTGGACGCGCCCGGCGATGGCAGACCAGTTCGAGCACGACCTGGCAGCTGGCTACGTGTCCGGTGTGGCGATGTTGGGTGTCCTTACCGTGCTGATCCTGTTCGTGGTGTTCTGGACCCCGACCGATGTGGTCGTACCGGCGTGGTTTGTGCTGCTGTTGCTGTTGGCATTGCTGCTGCTGCCGGTTTTGTGGGCTGTGCAGCGACCATGGGTCATCACGGCGGACACGTCCGAGCCGCACTCGACCGGCGGTGAGCACTGGGAAGGCATCGTGCGGGGCATGGTGCCGGCCCGCGAGGAGCTGTTCCGGATCGTCGAAGACCTTGAGACGAAGGGTTATCCCAACGAACCGCACGGTCCGCTGACCCGGATTGCCTCATCCGCCGCGGCGTGGGAGTCCTAAAGCTTTATGCCTGAGCTACCGGAAGTCGAGGCGCTGGCGCACCACCTGCGCGAGCACGCCGTCGGCGCCGTCGTGACGCGCATCGACGTCGCCTCGCCCACAGTGCTCAAGACCGTGCAGCCGGCCGTGAGCGCGCTGCACGAGCGGGTGGTAACCGGGGCGGGCAGGCACGGCAAGTTCCTTGCGTTGTACACCGACGGGCCTGCCTTGGTCATGCATCTGGCGCGGGCCGGCTGGCTGCGGTGGTCGGACGCGCTGCCCCCGACCGCGCCACGACCGGGCAAGGGGCCCATCGCGCTGCGGGTGCACCTGGGCACCGCCGCGGGATTTGACCTCACCGAGGCAGGTACGCAGAAGCGGCTCGCGGTGTACGTGGTGGCCGACACGGCCGGCGTGGCCCAGCTGCCGGGCATCAGCCGGCTGGGCCCGGACGCCCTGGCGCTGTCCCGCGAGCAGCTCGGCGAGGTACTGCGCGGGCGCACCGAGCGGCTCAAGACGGTGCTCACCGACCAGACGGTGATCGCCGGGATCGGCAACGCGTATTCCGACGAGATCCTGCACGCCGCGCGA
>DATELN010000024.1:0-6192 GCA_035276605.1 Pseudonocardiaceae bacterium
CGGTTGCGCAGCGCCCTGTCCGGTGACCCGGGCGGTGCTTTGCGCCAACCTCCTAGCCGGCGTTCCCAGTGGTAGCTGATCGCGTGGTCGGGTAGCCAACGCGCCATCTCTTGGCGCGCCACGTCGGGGTTGCGCCGGCTACCCGGAGCGGTCCGCACATCCACCAGCACCTCAATGCGCGCTCCCCGCAGGAGCTTGAGCAATTCATCGCGCCCTGCGGTGCCATGGCCAAAGGTCAACAGCGCCATTCAGTCAGCTTGCACGAGATCTTGTAGATACCTCAGCGCATCCGCCGGAGCTGCGACGATGACCGTCGGCAGCGGCAGATCGTCGGGCCAGGGCCGTTGGTGACTAACCCACACGGTAGACAACCCAGCCCGGGTGGCGCCCTGAGCGTCGCGCACCGGATCATCACCGACCATCCAGATGTCGGTACGCACCCAGCTTGCGCTATTGCGACGGTTTGGGTAGCCGAGGCTCGATTACCTGAGCGATCCGCAACGCCTCGGCGCACGGATCGACCGGCGGAGGAGTCACCGTGCGCGGCACCGCCACGCTCACTGACAGCGATGCCGATCCACCGTCGATCAACTGCGCGCATTGCGAACCGTTTTTGTCCACGCTGAAATGGGATCCCGCTCGGCCATTCACCGTATTATCTGCGAAATTGAGGAAATTGGGATCGTTTCGGTGGGCCCGGTATCCGGCCAGCGTGCTGTTATCCCGCTCCATGCTCAGCGTGTAGGACTTGCCCTGCCATCGGCAGCCGACCACCCCAGCCTTGTTGAAGCTCTTGCGGGTGCTGGCCTGCGCGCCCAACGTGGTCAGCTCGGAATCCGTCAGGATCGTGCACATATCGACGTGGCTGGCGTCGGCCACTTTAGGTGGGGGCGGCTGTGATACCTGAGATACCTGGCTGCTGCAGCCGGCCGCGAGCACTCCCGCGATGGTCACCGCCATGGCGGCGCGTCTCACGGCAGCACCTGCGTGGGTGGATCGTTGTCGGATGCCTCAGTCTGCCGGGCGTGTCGGGCCGGCGGGTGCGGGGGACAGTCGCCAAAGCGGTTGCGGTAGCAGGCCACGAGCTGCGCGGCGGCAGCGTCCTCGCTGTCCAGGACTGACGCCGTCACCAGATCCTGTACCTGCGCGGCCAGAGTGCTCTGCGCTCTCCGTAGGCAGGTCATCAACTCGGCGGATAGGCGCGCCGGATCCGCTCCGCGGGAGCGGTCGGTCAGGGTCAGCTCGGTGGGTAGGCCGTGGGCGTCGATGCTGACGCGAACCATACCGTCGGTGGACGCTTCGGTCACCGTCAGCTTGGACATCTGGTGGTGCAGACCCCGGTAGGCCTCCGCATTTCGTTGCAGCTGGTCGGCCCACCCGACCAGGGTTCGCCCTGCCTGGCCGGGATCCATCCCGGCGAAGTCAGGGGTCGAGTTGTGCATGATCGATCTCATTTCTGCGGCGTGAGCATGTGTCGTCCCGGCCACCTGACCCGCCGGACTGTACCTGTCCGCCACGCCGCCCATGCAGCGGTACCGTGATCAGTGGTGATGAGGAGGAGTTCGTGCCCTATCCAGAGGATTTGCTGCACGGCGACGAGCGGGTGGTCGTGCACAAGCACCCGCACTGGAAGATGCTGGTATTGCCAGTGCTGGTGTTCCTGCTCATCGTCGGGCTCGGCTCGTACCTCGCCGCGTTGGTCGCCGGGTCGTCGTGGCAGTCCTACGGGTGGATCGGGCTTGCCGTAGTTGGAGGCATCGCGCTGGTGTGGCTAACGGTGGTACCGCTGCTGCGCTGGCGCACTACCCACTTCGTGCTCACCACCCGGCGGGTAATGGTCCGGGAAGGCATCTTGTCCCGCAGCGGCATCGACATCCCGATCGATCGGATTAACACGGTGCAGTTTCGGCATTCGCTGATTGACCGCATTCTGGGTTGCGGCACATTGGTCATCGAGTCGGCTTCCGATGAGCCACTGGAGTTTGACGACATCCCCCAGGTCGAGCGGGTCCATTCGCTGCTGTACTACGAACTCAATCCGGTGCCTGAGTGACCTCACGGGATATCGGCCTGCCTGATCGGCATCCGGCGTCCGGGTTGCCCGCGCGGGTGACGATCTGGGAGGTCGGTGCCCGCGATGGGCTGCAAAACGAGCCGGTGACCGTTCCGGTCGAGGTGAAAGTCGAGTTCTTGAACCGGTTGGGCGCAGCGGGGCTGCGAGTGCTCGAGGTGACCAGCTTCGTGCACCCGCGCTGGGTGCCGCAGCTGGCCGACGCCGCCGAGGTGTTCGAGCGGCTGCAGCGGCGCGCTGGGGTCCGATATCCGGTCCTGGTGCCCAACGAGCGGGGTCTGGACCGGGCGCTGGCGGCCGGTGCTAGCGAGATGGCGATCATTGCCTCAGCCACCGACAGCTTCGCGCGGCGTAACCTCAACCGGGACTTCGATGATCAGTTCCTGATGTTCGCGCCGGTGCTGCGCCGGGCGAAGGCGGCCGGTCTGGGAGTGCGCGGCTACCTGTCGATGTGTTTCGGTGATCCTTGGCAAGGCGCGGTGGCGGTCGACCAGGTCATCGGTGCCGGGCGCCGGCTGCTGGAGCTGGGCTGTGATCAGCTGTGTCTGGGCGACACCATCGGAGTGGCCACGCCCGGTCACGTCACCGCGATGCTGGACGCCTTTGGTCGCGCAGGCGTTTCGGTCGACGGCCTCGCGGTGCACTTTCACGACACCTACGGCCAGGCGCTGGCCAACACGTTCGCAGCCCTGCGCGCTGGGGTCAGCTGCATCGACGCCTCGGCCGGGGGGCTCGGTGGTTGCCCGTACGCCGGCTCGGCCACCGGCAACCTGGCCACCGAGGACCTGGTGTGGATGCTTGACGGGCTGGGCATCGAGCACGGCGTCGACCTCGGCGCTCTGGTGCACACCAGCACGTGGATGGCCAACCAGCTCCGCCGACCGTCGCCGTCCCGGGTGGTCACCGCCCTTGGTGGCTCTTCAAGAGCTACCAACCCGGTCTGAGGCTGCTCATAACGACAGCCAACCCCGCTTGGCTGTCAGCGAGGTTGGCTGTCGTTAGAGATGGTCCGGACCGGGGTTGGTAGTACTTGAAGGGCGACCTACCTGGTCACGAGACCTCGTTGAGCTTGCCGGTCGCTACGTCGAACACGAATCCGCGGACGGAATCCTTGTTAGGGACGAAGGGGCTGGCCTTGATGCGTGCAATCGACTGCCGGACATCTTCATCGAGATCCGGGAAAGCCTCAGCGGCCCACCCTGGTTTGATCCCTGTCTCGTCCTGGATGGACTTTTTGAAATCGTCGTCGGTGAAGGTAAGCATTCCGCAGTCAGTGTGGTGAATAAGGATGATCTCCTGGGTTCCGAGTAGCCGCTGGCTGATCGCCAGCGAGCGAATCTCGTCGTCGGTGATTACGCCTCCGGCGTTGCGGATGACGTGGGCTTCGCCCTCCTTGAGGCCCAGGATGCGGTACACATCCAGACGAGCGTCCATGCAGGCCACCACGGCGACATGCTTGGCTGGCGGCAGTGGCAGTGGGCCGGAAAAGGCTGCGGAGTATTCGGCGTTGTTGGCGAGCAGTTCATCGGTGACGGACACGCAAACTCCTCATCTGCGGGGTGAAGTGGGCATCAGACAGTGGCCGCGCGGGCAAGCGAAAGAGGCGCTGGAGGTCAGGCGCCGACGCGCGGCCTAGATACAGAATTGATCGAAGGCATCCATGCGCCGACTCGGCCAGAACTGCTCGAGCACAGCGCGCAGCATGCGCATATCGTTACCTGTCGCCCGCAGCGTGGGCAAGGGTTTCAACAGATCGGGTGCCCGCCAGCAAGGTGAACATGGGGCGGTTCACGGCTGGTCCGGCGGATCCCGGCGGTTGCCATGGCGCCGGCGATTAATTTTGGAGCACGGCCAGGGCGGCGTCGTGCAGCAGCCTGTTAGAGGACAGCGCGGTGCCGCCGTCGAATCGCGCTACGCCCTCCAGGTCGGTGAATCGGCCGCCGGCTTGCTCGACCAACACCTGCACGGCGGCCAGATCCCAGGGACTGACAATCGGTTCGGCGGCCAGATCGATCGCGCCCTCCGCTACCAAGCAGTGTTGCCAGAAGTCGCCGAATGCCCGGTTTTCCCAGGTCGCGTCCACCAGTGCAAGGTAGGACTCCCGGCTGCGGTACTTCACCCACGTGCCGAGGTGAGTGGTGGAGACGTAGGCATTGGCGAGCTCACCCACGCCGGACACCGTGATAGTTCGAACGGACCCGTCCGCATCACGGGTGTGTGCCCCGGCCCCGGTAGCCGCCCACCAGCGCCGCCGCAGCGCCGGCGCGCTGATCACGCCCACCACCGGGCTGCCGCGCTCGATTAGCGCAATCAGGGTGGCCCAGACCGGCACGCCGCGCAGGAAGTTCTTCGTCCCGTCGATGGGGTCCAGCAGCCAGCGCCGGTCGGCGTTCGCACCCGCTTCGCCACGCTCCTCACCGAGCACTGAGTCCTGTGGCCGCTGCACTTGCAGCACCGTGCGGATCGCATCCTCGACGGCCAGGTCGGCGTCGGTGACCGGGGTCCGGTCGGGTTTGCGCTGCACCCGCAGGTTCGTGGCGCCGGCCCGCTGAAGCGTGATCTGGTCAGCGGTGTCGGCCAGGGCCAGCGCCAGCGCGAGATCCGCCGCCTCGGCGGAAGGCGCGCCGGCTAATACGTCAGCGGTCACGAGCACAGGCTGCCATGGGGCCTAGGCTGAGCGGCGTGCCTATTGTGCTGCTCGTCGAGGACGACACCGGCATCGCGGTGCCGCTGTCCCGCGCGCTGCAGCGGGAAGGCCACGAGGTGCTGGTCGTCGGTGACGGCTACAGCGCGCTGAGCTGCGCCGGCCACCAGCGTGTCGACCTGCTGGTGCTCGATCTGGGACTGCCCGGCATGGACGGCCTGGATGTCTGCCGCCGGCTGCGCCGCACGCGTCCCGATCTGCCGGTGCTCATGCTCACCGCGCGCACCGATGAAGTGGATTTCGTGGTGGGGCTGGACGCGGGCGCCGACGACTACGTCGCCAAACCGTTCCGGCTGGCCGAGCTGCTGGCCAGAGTGCGTGCTTTGCTGCGGCGCAGCGCGCCCGAAACGCCGGACGCGCTGGAAGTGGGTGGGGTGCGAATGGACCTTGCCGGGCGCCGGGTACTCATCGAGGGCGCCGAGATTGCGCTGGCCAACAAGGAGTTCGAGCTGCTGCGAGTGCTGCTGTCTCGGCCTGGACAGGTGGTCAGTCGTGAGGACATCCTCCGCGAGGTGTGGAAAGATCCTGAACTGAAGAACTCCAAGACGTTGGACATGCACATGTCCTGGCTGCGTCGCAAGATCGGGAGCAGCCGGATTGCCACTGTTCGGGGGGTCGGGTTCCGGTTCGATGCGCTATAGCAGAGCCGGTCAACGGGCGTAGCGTGCGGCCGTGCGGTGGAGGATTCTGCGGTCCACGTTGATCGCGGTGGTGATCACCGGCCTGGTGCTAGGTGGCCCACTGGCGTACGCATCCTGGCGGCTGGTGGACCACGCCACTCGGGCCGAGGTGCAGATCCGGCTGGCGCAACTGGTGCCGCGGGTACTGCGCCTGGATTCGCAGGTTTCCGCAGCGGAGCTGAGTTCGATCGCGCGAACCCTTCCTCCCGGTGGGCGGCTGGTGGTGGACTCGCCGGCGACCGGGCGCGTGGTGATCGGCGCTGATCCGGGTGCAGGTGCGGTGGTGGAGACGTTGGCCCTGGGCCGGCGCAGCAGTGTCGAACTTGCGGTGCCCGGAAGCGGTGTTCGGCGGGATCAGTTACAGGTTACCGCGCTGGTCAGCCTTATCGTCGGGCTGTCGGTGGGAATGGGCGCAGCCATCGCGACGGTCACCGCACGGCGGCTGGTCGGCCCACTGCAAGACGTCGCCGATCGTGCCGCGCGGCTGGGTGCCGGAGATTTCCGGCGGGTGCCGTCCCGGCATGGCATCCCGGAGCTCGATCAGCTCGCCGACC
This sequence comes from Pseudonocardiaceae bacterium, assembly GCA_035276605.1. Classification (GTDB taxonomy): domain Bacteria; phylum Actinomycetota; class Actinomycetes; order Mycobacteriales; family Pseudonocardiaceae. Next base: position 6,010 of record DATELN010000024.1, read on the forward strand.
TGCTGGACGCGTCGGCGACCGCACTAGCCGACCTGGTGGCCCGCGAGCGGCATCTCGTCGGCGACGTATCGCATCAGCTGCGCAGCAGGTTGACCGCGCTCCAGCTGCGGCTCGACGAGCTGGCGGCCCACCCCGACCCGGATACTGCTGCGGAGGCCGAGGCTGCGCTTGAGCAAGCTGAGC
>DATELN010000025.1:0-11709 GCA_035276605.1 Pseudonocardiaceae bacterium
ACAGAACACAACACCCACCCCACACAGGGCAGGCACCGCGCTGATCACTAGCACAACAAAACCAACACAAACAAACATGGCACTAACAAAACAGCACACTGTTGAGTTCTCAAAGAACAAACACACACCATCACGAACCACCGACGCGGCGGTTGATCCGGGATGACTCTCTCCGACTTGCCCGGTCCCGTACTCACTGACCTCAAGAGGCCTTTAGGAGCCGAGCGACCCGACCGAGCTTAGCAGCTGCTCGATTGGGCCTCCGCACCGGGTCGGACTTGCTCTCAGTGTGGTTAACGCGCTGAGTGTCTCGTCCATTCCGCTGCGGGGCGAGGGAGAAGGTACGGCCAGCGCACTGGAAAAGTCAAATCGGCGTGTCCGCGACCTGTGTGCCTAGCGCTGTCGGGGATTCGGGTCAGTGCACCCGCACGCCAGCGGTATGGCGCCGGCCACGTCGAAGCACCAGCCACCCACCGGGCAGCAGATCCGACTCCGTGGGCGTCCAACCCTCATCTCCGACTTTGGTGTTGTTCACCGACGCGCCGCCTTCCCGGACCGTGCGACGTGCCGCGCCCTTGCTGTCGACAAGGCCGCTGACCACCAACAGGTCGACAATCGTGGGTCGGTCGGCCAGGCTAACTTGACCGGTGGGCGCCTGCTCCATGGCGGCATCCAGCGTGCGCTCATCCAGATCACGTAGTTCGCCCTGGCCGAACAGGGCCCGGCTCGCGGAGGCCACCCGGCGAGCTTCTGCGGCGCCGTGCACCCTCGCGGTCACCTCCGCGGCGAGGACCCGTTGCGCTTCCCGAGCGTGCGGCCGCTCGGTGGTTTTCGTGTCTAACTCGGCGATGTCGTCGCGGGACAGGTCGGTGAAGACCTTCAAGTAGCCGATTACGTCCCGGTCATCAGCATTGATCCAGAACTGGTAGAAGGAGTACGGGCTAGTCAGTTCTGGATCCAGCCACACCGTGCCGGTCTCGGTCTTGCCGAACTTGGTGCCATCCGCCTTGGTGATCAACGGCGTGGCCAGCGCATGCACGCTCCGCTGCGCGACCCGATGCACCAGGTCCACCCCAGCGGTGATGTTGCCCCACTGGTCGCTGCCGCCGGTCTGCAGCGTGCAGCCGTACCGGCGGTAGAGCTCCAGGTAGTCCATCGCCTGCAGGAGCTGGTAGCTGAACTCGGTGAAACTGATCCCTGATTCCGAGTGCAACCTCGCGCTCACCGCGTCCTTGGCGAGCATCCGATTCACCCGAAAGTGCTTGCCGACGTCACGCAGGAAATCGATCGTCGACAGCGACTGGGTCCAATCCAGGTTGTTCACCATGGTCGCGGCATGGGATCCCGCGAAGTCCAGATGCGGCTCGATCTGGGATCGGATCCGCTCTACCCAGGCCGCGACGACGTCTTTGGTGTTGAGCGTCCGCTCGGCTGTCGGCTTGGGATCTCCGATCAGGCCGGTAGCACCTCCGACGAGTGCCAGCGGCCGGTGGCCGGCGCGCTGGAACCGGCGCAGAGTCAGAATCTGGACCAGGTTGCCCAGATGCAAGCTGGGCGCGGTGGGATCGAAACCGCAGTACAGCGTGATCGAGCCGGCGTCGCAATCACGGCGCAGCGCGTCGAGGTCGGTGCTCTGGGCAATCAGATCTCGCCAGGTCAGCTCGTCGAGGATGTGTACTCCCACTGCCACATCATCCCGCACGGGGTCACGCCGATTTGTGGTGCCGGCGATACGGAGATACCGCTGGGCTGCCATGCACCCAGAATCGCCAAGGCCGGTCGTGCGCAGCCGCGACGCCAACTCGTGGTCCGGTGCATATCTGTGCGGCCGGAACCGGATCGCCAGGCAGCAACCGCACCGGCGACGATGGATCAACCAGATCGAGGCCGTTGTACTGCCGACCCAGCCCGAGCACAGTCGCCAGCCGGGCTGGCCCGCGAGCCAGCTCGGCGTCAGATCGTGCGGTGGGCCGGCGCAGCCGGGCAACCGCAAGGCCGGAGACAACCTCCGCCGCGCGCAGCAGCACGGCGCCGGGCTGCCCCTCGGGTAGGCACGAAATATTCGCGCAAAAATGCATCCCGTAGACGAAGTACACGTACAGATGCCCTGGGGGGCCGAACATCACCGCATTGCGCGCGGTGCGCCCTCGGTAGGAGTGCGCCGCGGGGTCGTCCGCGCCGCGATAGGCCTCCAGTTCGACGAGCCGGATCACCACCTGCCCTTCGGGCCCGTCGGCGACCAGCCAGCAGCCCAGCAGCAGCTGAGCGGCCGGCAGGACGTCAACGGCCAAACGCTCGCGGACAAACGTCGCCACCGTCACAAAACGACCCAAGCCCGGTGCTCGCTGACGGCCTGCCGAGCGCGCTGCAACTGCTCTGCGACGCGTTCCGGGGCGGTGCCGCCATAGGCGTCGCGGGAGCCGATCGACCCGGCAACGTTGAGCACCCGGCGGACATCCATAGTGAGCTCGGGATGGATGGCGACAAGCTCCATCTCCGACAGCTCCGCCAACCCAACACCGCGTGACTCGGCTAACCGAACGCAAGCACCCGCGGCCTGGTGTGCGGTGCGGAACGGGACGCCCTGGCGGGCAAGCCACTCAGCAAGGTCGGTGGCCAGGGTGAACCCGGCCGGCGCGAGTTCGGCAAGGCGGTCGGTGCGGAAGGTCAGGGTCGCGACCATTCCAGCCATCGCGGGCAGCAACAGTTCGAGCTGGTCGACCGAATCGAACAGCGGTTCCTTGTCCTCTTGCAGGTCCCGGTTGTAGGCCAGCGGTTGTGCCTTGAGCGTGGCCAGCAACCCGGTCAGGTTCCCAATCAGCCGGCCGGCCTTACCTCTGGCCAGTTCGGCCACGTCGGGGTTCTTCTTCTGCGGCATGATCGAACTGCCGGTGGAGTAGGCGTCGTCCAGCTCGACGTAACCGAACTCAGCAGTGGCCCAGAGGATGACCTCCTCGGCGATGCGGGACAGGTCAACGGCCAGCATTGCCAGCACGAACGCGGCCTCAGCGGCGAAATCTCGCGAGGCCGTGCCGTCGATCGAGTTCTCCACCGGGGCATCGAAGCCGAGTTCGGCGGCCACCGCGGCCGGGTCAAGTCCAAGCGACGAGCCGGCCAAGGCACCGGAACCGTACGGCGAGACTGCGGCCCGGACATCCCAGTCCCGCAGCCGCTGGACGTCGCGCAGCAGGGCCTGTACGTGCGCACCCAGGTGGTGGGCAAGCAGCACGGGCTGCGCGTGCTGCAGGTGGGTCCGGCCGGGCATCGGCGCCTCGGGGTACGCCTCCCCTTGGTCGAGCAAGGCGTCGATCACCTCGAGGGTGCCGGCGGCGATGCGCCGGGCGGCGTCGCGCAGCCACATCCGCAGCAGCGTGGCGACCTGATCGTTACGGGAACGGCCAGCACGCAGCCGCCCCCCCAGCTCCGGTCCGGCGCGCTCGATCAGGCCACGCTCCAGGGCTGAATGCACGTCCTCGTCTTCCGGTACCGGGACGAACGCGCCGGAGTCGACGTCGGCGTCCAGACGGTCCAACGCGTCGATCATCGCCGCCAGTTCGGTGTGGTTGAGTAGGCCGGCCTCGTGCAGCACGCGGGCGTGTGCCCGAGAACCGCGGATGTCGTAGCGGGCCAGACGCCAGTCGAAGTGCGTCGACACGCTCAGCGCGGCGAGCGCATCGGCGGGCTTCTCGTTGAACCGGCCACCCCAAAGTCCGGTCACGACGTCAGCTCCCGGTGGGTGGCCTGCAGGTCTCGTTGGGCTGCGATCTTTGATGGTAACCCCCACAGTTGCACAAAGCCCCTGGCAAGGGACTGGTCGAAGGTGTCGCCCGCGTCGTAGGTGGCAAGGTTGAAGTCATACAGGGAGTGCGCGCTGCGCCGTCCGGTCACGGTGGCCCGGCCGCCCGCCAGCTCCATGCGGATCTCGCCGCTCACGTGGCGTTGGGAGTCGGCGACGAAGGCGTCCAGCGCCCGTTTGAGCGGGGAGAACCATAGCCCCTCATAGACCAGCTCGGTCCAGCGCTGCTCGACGTGGCGCTTGTACCTGGTCAGGTCCCGCTCCATGGTGACGTTTTCCAGCTCCTGGTGGGCGGTGATCAGGGCGATCGCCCCAGGTGCCTCATATACCTCCCGGCTCTTGATGCCGACCAGGCGATCCTCCACCAGGTCCAACCGGCCAACACCGTGTGCCCCTGCTCGGGAGTTGAGCTGCTGGATCGCTTCCAGCACCGTCACCGGGTCGCCGTCGATCGCAACTGGAACCCCAGTCTCAAAGCTGATCACTAGCTGTTCTGGGGTCTTCCACTCGGTCGGATCACTGGTGTAGGCGTAGACGTCCTTGGTCGGGGCGTTCCAGAGGTCTTCGAGGAATCCGGTCTCCACGGCCCGGCCCCACAGATTCTGGTCGATGGAAAACGGCGAGCGCTTCGTGACATCGATCGGGAGGTTGCGCTCTTCGGCGTAGGCAATCGCCTTCTCCCGGGTCCACGCGTAGTCCCGAACGGGCGCGATCACCTCAAGATCGGGGGCGAGCGCACCGATGCCGACCTCGAAGCGCACCTGATCGTTGCCCTTGCCGGTGCAGCCATGTGCGACGGTGGAGGCTCCGTGGTACTTCGCTGCCGCCACCAGATGCTTGGCGATCAACGGCCGGGACAATGCAGATACCAAAGGGTAGCGATCCATGTACAAGGCGTTGAACTGCAGCGCGGGCAGGCAGTACTGCTCGGCGTACTCGTCCCGGGCGTCGGTAACCACAGCCTCCACCGCCCCGCAGGCCAGGGCCCGCCGGCGGATGGTGTCCATGTCCTCACCGCCCTGACCGACATCAACCGCAACCGCAACGACCTCAGCCCCGGCCTCCTCGGCAATCCACCCGATGGCCACCGAGGTATCCAGGCCACCGGAGTACGCCAAGACGACTCGCTTCATGTGTTCTCCCTTCAGGGCGAACTCGTGAGTGGCAAACAGTGTTATAGCGCCGATTCGCACTCACGAGCGTGCGCCAGCGCGCCGATCCGCGCTGCGAGCTGAACTCCGGTGAGCGGTTCCCGGGCGACGACGAGGATGGTGTCATCGCCAGCGACGGTGCCGACCACCTCGGGCAGTGCCGCCCGGTCCAGCGCACTGGCGACGAAGTGGGCTGCACCAGGCGGTGTGCGTAGCACCGCCAGATTGCCGCTGGCATCGGTGGACACCAGGAGATCGGACAGTATCCGCGCGAGCCGGGCGGTGCCGCCAGCAACCCCACGGACCGGACTGCCGTCCTCCGGGATCACGTACACCGGCGCGCCACCGTTGACGCCGCGTAGCTTCACTGCGCCAAGCTCCTCGAGGTCCCGGGACAGCGTGGCCTGGGTGACCTCGATACCTTCACCGGCAAGCAGGGCGGCCAGTTCCGTCTGGCTGTGGATCAGATGGTGGGTCACCAAATCGATGATGCGAGCCTGCCGTCCGGCCCGGGTAGATGTGGTCATCCTGCTCGCTCCGGGTCCAGCAACCAGGTCAGCAGCGCCTTCTGGGCGTGCAGCCGGTTTTCGGCTTCGTCCCACACCGCGCTGGCCGGGCCATCGATGACCTCATCGGTGATCTCGTCCCCGCGGTGCGCAGGCAGGCAGTGCAGCACGGTGACCTGCCTGGCGCCACCGCCGGAGGCACGATCCAGCAGATCGGCGTTGAGCTGCAGTGACCGGAACGGAGTGACGCGGTCACGACCGTCGCTCTCCTTACCCATCGAGGTCCACGCATCGGTCACCAGTACGTCGGCGCCATCGACGGCCGCCTGCGGGTCAGCGACCACGAGGGCGCTGCCACCGGTCTGACCCGCCCGGTGTTTCGCCGCGAGCAAGACGTCCGGCATCGGCTGGAATCGTGGCGGTGCGGCGATCCGAACATGCAGCCCGGCGGTGGTGCCGCCCAGGAGCAGCGAGTGCGCCATGTTGTTCGCCCCGTCACCGAGGTAGGTCAGGGTAAGCCCGGCCAATCGACCGTGCCGTTCGCGGATGGTCTGCAGGTCGGCAAGCACCTGGCAGGGGTGAAACTCGTCGGTGAGTGCATTGACCACCGGTACGCGGGAGACACTAGCCATCGCGTCGAGGCGGTGCTGCGCGGACGTACGCCAGACCACGGCGTCGACGAAGCGGGACAGCACCCGCGACGTGTCCTCGATGGTTTCGTCCCGTCCCAGCTGCGTAGTGGCGGCGTCGATGATCACGGGGTTGCCGCCGAGTTGGGCGATGCCGACTTCGAACGACAGCCGGGTCCGAGTCGAGCTCTTTTCGAAGATCACCGCGATAGAACGCGGACCAGCCAGTGGGGTGCGCCCGAGCGGGTCGCTCTTGAGCTCGTCAGCCAAGTGAAGGATCTCCTGCTGCTCGGCCGGGGTGAGATCGTCATCGCGCAAGAAGTGCCTGAGCATTGCTACTGCACCTCGTCCAGGATGGCCGGTAAGGCAGCGATGAACTCGTGCGCCTGGGCCTCGGAGAGCACCAGCGGTGGCGCGAGCCGGATCCGGTGCGGTAGAGCAGCGTTGATCAAGAAGCCGGCCTGGCGCGCGGCGGTGGCGACCGCAGCGGCGACCGGCGAAGTCAAGCCGATCCCGATGAGCAGGCCTGCAGCGTTGACTGACCCGACAAGCGGGTGTCGCATCGCTGTCACCTCAGCGGCGATTTCCTTACCGAGCCGGGCGGCGTGGTCGAGCAACCCGTCGGCGGCAATGGTGCGCAGCACGGCCAGCGCAGCCGCACAGCACACCGGGTTGCCACCAAGCGTGCTGCCGTGCTGGCCAGGCTGCAGTAGATGCGCGGCGCGGCCAATGCCGATACAAGCGCCGATCGGTAGCCCACCTCCCAGCCCCTTGGCCACGGTCACCACGTCGGGCACCACGCCTACCGACTGGTGGGCGAACCAGGTGCCGGTCCGACCGATGCCGGTCTGGACCTCGTCCAGCACCAGCAGCGCGCCCTGCGCCGAAGTGATCTCCCGAGCGGCCGGCAAGTAACCCTCGGGAGGCACCACCACGCCGTTCTCGCCTTGGACGGGCTCAAGGAACACCGCGGCAGTGTCGGCGTCGACGACCGATTCCAAGGCCGCGGAGTCACCGTAGGGCACGAAGATCACGCCGGGCGGCATCGGCTGGAAGGGATCCCGTTTGGCGGGCTGCCCGGTCAACGCAAGCGCTCCCATAGTGCGGCCATGGAAAGCACCCTCGGTGGAGACGATCGTCGGCCGGCCAGTCCGCCGGGCGATCTTGAATGCGGCTTCGTTGGCCTCCGTTCCGGAGTTGCCAAACAACACCCGCCCCGAACCGGTGGCACCGAGCAGGTCCAGCAACGTCTCGGCAAGGGTGACGGCCGGCTCGGTGATAAAGAAGTTCGAGACCTGCGCGAGGGTGCTGATCTGTTCGGTGACTGCCCGCACCACGGCCGGATGAGCGTGGCCCAACGCGTTGACCGCGACCCCGCCGAGCAGATCCAGATAGCGCCGGCCGTCCACATCCCATACTTCGGCGCCGGCACCACGACTTAACGCCAAACCAGGTGTGCCGTAATTGGCCATCAATGCGGCTTCCCAGCGACGCTGATAATCCGCGGTGGGCATCAGACGTGTCCTTTCTGGGGTCCTTGGTCGGGCAGCACCATGGTGCCCACGCCCTCGGTGGTGAAGACCTCCAGCAAGACCGAATGCGCCACCCGGCCGTCGATCACATGGGCCTGCGGCACCCCGCCGCGCACCGCGCGCAGGCAGGCTTCCATCTTGGGCACCATTCCGGCGGACAGTCTCGGCAGCAGCTGCTCCAACCGATCCGCAGTAACTTCCGACACCAGGCTGCATCGGTCCGGCCAATCGGTGTAGAGGCCCTCGACGTCGGTCAGCATCACCAGCTTGTCGGCTCGGAGAGCAATCGCCAATGCCGCGGCAGCCGTGTCGGCGTTGATGTTGTGCACCACACCGTCGACGTCCGGGGCTAACCCAGAGACCACCGGGATACGCCCGGCGTTGACGATGTCGAGCACCGCAGCCGGGTTGACCGCCACCACGTCGCCGACGAGGCCCACGTCGACCTGCTCACCGTCCACCGTGGCGGTGCGCCGGGCGGCGGTGAACAAGTGCGCGTCCTCGCCCGACATGCCCACTGCGTACGGTCCATGCGCGTTGATCAGCCCGACGAGTTCCCGGCCCACCTGGCCGAATAACACCATACGCACCACGTCGATGGTCTCCGTGGTGGTGACCCGTAAACCACCACGAAACTCTCCCGCGATGCCCAACCGGTCCAGCATGGCATTGATCTGCGGGCCACCGCCGTGCACTACCGCTGGGCGTAATCCGGCGAGCCGGAGGAAGACCATGTCCTGGGCGAAGGCCTGCCTGAGCTCGTCATCGAGCATCGCATTGCCGCCATATTTGATCACAACAGTGGCGCCATGGAAGCGCTGTAACCACGGCAGCGCCTCGGTGAGCACCGCGGCCTTCTGGGCCGCTGTGTCGATCCGGGTAGTCATGATGAGTAGGCGCTGTTCTCTTCGACGTACCCGTGCGAAAGGTCCGTAGTGAGCACGGTGGCCTGCCCGTCGCCGAGATGCAGGTCGATCTCCACGGTGATCTCCCGACCGGACAGGTCCGTCTTCGAGCGATCGGCCGCTACCGCACCACCCTGGCAGAGCAACACCCCGTTGATCTGGACGTCCAAGGTCTCGGGGTGCACGGTCGCCGGTGAGGCGCCGGTTGCGGCGGCGATCCGGCCCCAATTGGGGTCGGAGCCAAAGAAAGCGGTTTTGACCAGGTTGTCCCGGGCGACCGCGCGGGCTGCCGCCAGCGCCTCGGCGTTGTTAACAGCGCCGCGGACGGTGATGGCGATTTCCTTGGTGATGCCCTCGGCGTCGGCCTGCAAGCTTCTCACCAGCTGATGGCACACCTGGTGCACGGTGGCGGCGAACTCATCCGCGTCGGGCACGGTGCTCGACGCGCCGGAAGCCATCAGCAGCACGGTGTCATTGGTCGAGCAGGCGCCGTCGATGTCCAGACGGTCAAAGGTTTCGCTGGTGGCGCGGCGCAGCACGGTGTTGAGCAGGGACCCGTCAACCGCGGCGTCGGTGGTGAGCACGCACAGCATGGTGGCCAGGCTGGGTGCGACCATGCCGGCTCCCTTGGCGAACCCGCCCACCGTCCAGCCGGCGCGGCTTACCGCGGCCTGCTTAGGCACCGTGTCGGTAGTGAGCACTGCGGTGGCGGCGGCCAGTCCCGCTTCCGGTGTGGTGGCCAAGGCCGCGGCTGCTTGGTCGACCCCAGACAGCAGGGCTTCCAACGGCAGCCGCTCGCCGATCAGTCCGGTGGAACAGACGGCGACCTCAGCCGCTCCGCAGTCCAGCACCGCGGCGACGCGTTCGGCGGTGGCATGGGTGTCCTGAAATCCACCCGGGCCGGTGCAGGCGTTGGCTCCCCCGGAGTTCAGTACGGCGGCCCGCAGGCGCCGGCCGGTGAGGACCTGTTGCGACCACAGCACGGGGGCAGCCTTGACCTGATTGCGGGTGAAGGCCCCGGCGGCGGCGTTGGTGGGTCCATCGTTAACGACCAAGGCAAGGTCCAAAGCGCCGCTGGCCTTGATGCCAGCAGCGACCCCGGCAGTGCGAAATCCACCTGCTGCGGTCACGCTCATAGTGCGGTGTCCTTCCCGGTCAGGGGGCGATTCCCCAGGACGGCAGGCCGGTGGTCTCAGGAAATCCCAGCGCCAGATTGAGGCACTGCAAGGCGGCTCCCCCGGTGCCCTTGGTGAGGTTGTCCACCGCGCCGACCGCGACCAGCCGGCCAGCGTCTTCGTCCACCGCTACCTGTACGTGAACGGAGTTGGAGCCGTGCACTGCGCTCGTCGCCGGCCAGCGGCCTTCCGGCAGCAGATGCACGAACGGCTCCGCCGCGTAGGCAGTGTCGTAGGCGCCTCGGATGTTGTCGGGATCGGCGCCCGGCCGTAGCGCCGCGCTGCAGCTGGCCAAGATCCCGCGGGACATCGGCGCCAGTACCGGCGTGAACGACACGGTGACTTGCTGACCCCCAACAGCGCTGAGGTTCTGGATGATCTCCGGGATGTGCCGATGCGCGCCGGCCATCCCGTAGACGCTGGCCGAGCCCATGACTTCAGAGCCCAGCAGATGCGCTTTGAGGGTGCGCCCGGCTCCTGACGTACCAGACATCGCGGTAACCACGAGGTCTGGGGCGGCCAGCCCGGCGTGCAGCGCGGGCGCGAGGGTGAGGCTGACGGCGGTCGGGTAACAACCGGGCACCGCGATACGGCGCGCTCCCCGCAATTTCTCCCGGGCTCCGGGCAGTTCGGGCAAGCCGTAAGGCCAGCTGCCGGCGTGGTCACCGCCGTACCAGCGCTGCCAGGCGGCCGGGTCCGCAAGCCGGTGGTCGGCCCCGCAGTCGATCACCAGGGTATCCGGTGGTAACTCGGCTGCGAGTGCGGCGGAATGGCCGTGCGGTAGGGCAAGTATCACGGCATCGTGTCCGGCCAACCGCTGCGCTGAGGTCGCAGACAGGGTGCGGTCGGTGAGTGGGATCAGGTTGGGATGGTGCTCACCGAGCGTAGTTCCCGCGTTGGCCCCCGCCGTCAGCTCGCCGATCTCGATGTATGGATGGTGAAGCATCAGCCGGAGGACCTCGCCACCCGCGTAGCCGCTAGCGCCAGCTACGGCAACCTTGACGGGCATGCGAATGATTATGCATTTTTATGAAAGATCATTCAATATGATTTGAAGGCCCGCGGTCGGCGGGTACGAGGATGCGACACACCGGGCACGGGGGCGCGACACGCGGAGATGGGGGCGGGGTTAGGAGCGCAGGGTGGCGCCGTGGGAGATGGTGGCGGCGGCGACCGCGGCGTCGCGGGCGGCGGTGGCTTCGGCAACGGTGAGGGTGCGGTCCGGAGCACGGAAGCGCAACGCGAAGGCCAGGGACCGCTTGCCGGCACCGATCTGGTCGCCGGTGTAGACGTCGAACAGACGCACGTCCTCTAGCAGCGCCCCAGCGCCCCGGCGCAGCGTGGCGGTGAGCTCCGTCACCGGCACGGCCGCATCCACCACCAGGGCGATGTCCTGCAGCACCGGTGGGTAGGGCGACACCAGCGGCGCGGGCCGATCGTCGGTCAGCGGCAACGCGTCGAGATCCAGCTCCATCGCACACGTGCGAGGCGGCAGACCCAGCGCCTCCACCACGGCGGGGTGCAACTCACCCGCGTGGCCCACTGGCTGGCCGCCTACCCGCAGCACTCCGCAGCGGCCAGGATGCCACGGCGGGGTGTGCGCCGCAGAGACCTCAAGCTGGGCCCCAGCGGCGTGCCCAACCACTCGCGCGGCCTGCACCGCATCCGCCCAGGTTGCCGGCCTGCCAGCACCCCACCAGCCACGGCGCTCCCACTGCCCGGCAAGTACGGCACCGACATGCAGCGGCTGCCCGGGTAACGCACCTATCAAGGCAGCGACCTCAGCGGCGCTGGGGCGGGCGAGCACTCCCACGTCGGGCATCGCCGCGGCGTCGCGCCGCGGCTGCACGACGGGTGCCATCCCGAACAGCGCCACGTCGCGCTGCCCACGGGCGACATTACGGACGAGCGCCTCCAGCAGGCCGGGTAGCAGCGTGCTGGCCAGTTGGTCGCGGTCCGACTCCAGCGGGTTGAGCAGCCGGGTGGTGTGCCGCCGCGGATCGTCGTCGGGTAGA
>DATELN010000026.1:0-40499 GCA_035276605.1 Pseudonocardiaceae bacterium
TCCTGCAGCTGGTGGGTGAGGAGGTCGTCGAGTGACCGCATTCGGCGCGGCGCCCGGCTACCGGGCCGCGGGCACCCTGCCACTGCGAGTGGAGCTGGTGCGCCAGCTGCGACGGCGGCGGACCGTACTCACCCTTGGATTCCTCGCGCTATTGCCCTTCCTGCTGCTGCTCGCCTTCACGATCGGCCGAGACGACCACACCCGAGGAGCAGCCACGCTGGTTGACCTTGCTACCGCCGGCGGGCTCAACTTCGTAGTTTTCACCATCTTCTCGACAGCGAGCTTCCTGCTGGTCGTGGTGGTGGCGCTGTTCTTCGGTGACACGGTGGCCAGCGAGGCATCCTGGTCGAGCCTGCGCTACCTGCTGGCCGCACCGGTACCCCGCGGGCGCCTGCTGCGACAAAAGGCGGTGGTGGCTGCGCTGCTGTCGATGTTCGCCCTGGTGTTGCTGCCGGCGGTGGCGCTGGCCGTCGGTGTGCTGGCCTACGGCACCGGCGATCTGGTCTCCCCCACCGGGCAGTCGCTTGATTTCGCGACGGCCGCGGGCCGGTTGGCGCTGGTTCCGGTGTACCTGGCAATGCACCTGGCGTGGGTCGCAGGGCTGGCGCTGTTGCTTTCGGTCAGTACGGACGCCCCGCTTGGCGCCGTCGGTGGCGCGGTGATGGTGTCGATCCTGTCGCAGATTCTGGAGACCATCGAGGCTCTGGGCGACCTGAGGGACTACCTGCCGACCAGGTTCAACACCGCATGGGCGGACTTGCTGGCCTCGCCCATTGACTGGACCAACCTGGCCAGCGGAGCCTTCTCCGGCCTTACCTACGCCACTGTCTTCGGCCTTGCCGCCCGCTACCGCTTTGCCACCAAAGACATCACATCCTGACCGCTCCGATCCCCGCGTGTACGGGGGCGAGGCTCAGGATTCGCCCGTGCCAAAGACCAGGATTGAGGCGGTGAAGCCATGCAGGTGGTTTCGGCCGCCGACCGGTCCGAACTCGCCAGCCGCGAAGAATCCCGCCACACCGGTGGTGTCAAGTCCAGAGCGCACTGCCAAAACATCATGATCTGCGCTCGGGAACATGGTCCGGCCGCGACCGTTGCAGGAGAACAGCAGTGCACCGCCCACTGGACCGGCCTCCGCCCGGAATCGGGCAAACAGCTCCTTGAGGTCCTGATCAGCAGCCGACGCATCGCGCACCTGGAAGCGGACGGTCCGGCCGACATCCACCACGTCTCCGATCACGATCGCGCCCTGCTCCCGGTCGGCGCCCACCACGCTGCGAATCAGGAAGTCGCCACGCTCGTGCTCCTCGGCGTACTCATCCATCGCGACGCCGATATGCAACCCCCGCGCGACGGCTTGCCGATCTTGAGGAGATAAATCGGCGACGATCTGCTCGAGCTTGGTCAGCGCGGGCATCCCGGCCAATTCCCACAGCACGTTGCGCTCGGCCTTGGTCACGATCATCGATGGGCCAACGGGACGGCAACCCTGGCTGACTACCGTGCGGATCGCGACGGGACCGCTCAGCACCACTCCCACCGCGCCGCCCACCACGCTGCGTCCATCCAGGAACAGCCGGCTGCCGCGGGGACCGCTGGCCAGGCCACCGATTAGTGGCAACACGGTGGGCTCGGTGTTGGAACGTTGCAAGAACTCCGCTGCGGGGAAGCTGAAGGGGTCGCCGAGCAATACCGCGACAGCATCGTCATCGCGCCGATCCGGCATTCCGACGACAGCCGGCCCGTCGGGTGTATGGACCAGCTCCAGCTGCAGCGGCGTGCATCTGACTCCGGGTAGGCAGGCAGCGAAAGCACTGACCGCAGGCACGTTCTCCACGCCCCGACCGGCGCCGATCACGCCGCCGGCGCTACAGCCCAAGGTCGTGCGGGCGCCGGCCACCTCCATGGCGCGGGTCAACGCCGACTCGGCCGTCGCCGGATCGGTGCTGCTGACGAATACCCACAGCAGGTCGGGGCGCTGGCCGTGTAGCGAAGCGAGGGCCTGGTTGGCGGCAGACTCGGCGGCCGCCACCAGGTCAGGTCCGCTTGCCAAGCCGTCACCGAAGCGAGATGTGAGCAGATCTGCTGATGAGGACACGGCCGAGCTCCAACCTCACAAGTGCTGACCACCCTATTGTGCTGCCCGGCGCTGCGTCCGTCACCCGTTCGGCAGGACGAGGGCCGTGTTGATCCGTGTTGATCCGTCGTGAACTCGGTGCCGTCGAGTTCACGATCAGACCCGCTTGGGTAACTTGTGGCGGCGATGATGACCAACTCAGGCGGCGGTGAGCGCTTATGGCGGAACAGCAGGAGGCGCACGGCCAACTCCCACCGGGAACGGTGCACCCCAAGGGAATACGGCCCCGGTTCCACTACGAGCTCATCGGCTGCGGCCTGCGCGGCCACGAGATCCTTGGCACCGATGTCGCGAAGATCCGGCCAACCGACACCCTTCTCGTTCGTGAGCCTGGGGATGGGCTTCGCTGGTATCGCTGCGTGCGTTGCGACGCGTGGGTTCCCTTGCCACCACCGACTGCACCAACTCGGGAATACCTTCCCGAGCGTTCCGACATCGCGTTGCCGTTGCGGGGCCGGCCGCTGCGCGACCGATACGTGCTGCGATTGATCGCTCTGGACCGGTTGGTGCATTTCCTGGTGCTGGGTGCGCTCGCCGTGGGAGTGTTCGTCTTCATCGCCGACCGGGCAGCGTTGAGCTCCACGTTCTACCGCGTGTTGGATGCCGTGCAGGGCGGCGTCGGTGGCCCGAACGGCCGCGGTGGTGGCGGCATCTTGCACGAGTTGCAGCGCGCGTTCGCCGCTAAAGCGTCCACGCTGTGGATCGTGGGGGCGGTGCTGGCCGGCTACGCGCTGCTGGAGGGGATCGAGGCGGTGGGGCTGTGGTTCGCCCAGCGATGGGCCGAATACCTCACCTTTGTTGCTACGACATTGTTGTTGATTCCCGAAGTATACGAGCTGACCGGTCGGATCACCGTTACCAAGATCATAACCTTGATCATCAACGTGGCGGTTGTCGTATACCTGCTTTTCGCCAAACGCCTATTCGGCCTGCGCGGCGGCGGACGCGCGGAAGCCGCCGAGTATGACCGCGACACGGGCTGGCAAGCGCTCGAACGCACGCTACCCGTCCCCTCGCCCACCCGGTCGTGACTTCGGTTTTGCGACGCGCGGTAAGGCCTTGCTTCGCGACGGTGTGACGCACCGCAACTATCGTTGGCGCTAGCGCGTCCACTCGTCGAGGCCGAAGTGCTCGCGGGTAACCACAATCCAAGGAGCGGCGTGGCAGGTGGGGATCGGCGGCGCCGCGCGGTGCGCCCCGGATGGAATGACACCGCGCGCAGTGCACGTGGTGATCTCAGCCGGCCGCGATCGCGCTCAACAGCGAGATCAATGCCGACCCGCCATGGCCGAGACCCGAGGCGATCACGGCGCCAGCCGTCTGACATCACAGCCGGCCGGTGGCGGCGGATGGCGCGCTGGGCGGTCGTGATGGTGTCGATGCTGGTGTTCACCGTGACCGCGTATGGCTGGAGTCAGTATGAGGATCTGCTGACCGGGGTCGGCCGGTCCGACGCCATCCGTGCCGACGCACCCAAATCAGCGAATGGCGACACCAATATTTTGATCATGGGGTTGGACAGCCGGCTGGACGAGAACGGTAACCCACTGTCACCAGAGGTCTACCAAGCCTTGCACGCCGGCGACCAACAGGTCGGCGGATACAACGCCAACGTGTTGATGCTGGTGCACCTGCCGGGTGATGGCAGCAAGGCCACCGCGATCTCCATCCCCCGCGACGACTACGTCAGCCTGCCGGGCAGCCCGGACGGCATCTCGAAGGGCAAGATCAAGCAAGCGTATGGCTTGGCTTTTGATCAGGAACACAAACGGCTGGTGGCTGCTGGCGTGACTGACCAAGCCAGTGTGGAACAACGCAGCCGTGACGCCGGTCGCGCTGAAGAGGTTGACACGGTCGCCCAATTTTTGGGAGGCGTGCCCATCGATCACTTCGTCGAGGTCACGTTGGTGGGGTTCTACCAGCTAGCGCAGGTTGTCGCGCCCATCACGGTGTGCCTGAACGAGGACACCAAAGACAGCTATTCCGGCGCGGATTTCCATCAGGGCTACCAGCAGATCAACGCGGCCCAGGCGGTCGCCTTCGTCCGGCAGCGCCGCGACTACGCCCATCCCCAACTGAACTTCACGGATCTGGACCGGGAGCGGCGCCAGCAGGCCTTCATCGCCTCGCTGGTCTACCAGCTCAAGCAGGCCGGTACGTTTCTCAACCCGGCGCGGCTGCATGGGTTGATCAATGTTGCCAAGCAAAACATCGCCGCCGACACCGGCTTGGAACTGCTGTCCTTCGCCGCGCAAGCCTCTGCACTGACCGGCGGAAACATCGCCTTTACAACGCTGCCGATTGTCCGCTTTGGGACCGATCCGGCGGGCGAAGATGTCAACATCGTCAACGTGGCCGAGATCCAGGCTCTCGTGCACAACTTGATCGGTGGGCACACTCCTCCACCGGTCCCGGCCTCGGTCGCCCCCGCTGTCCCCAGACGATCGGGCATTGTGGACGTCATGAACGCCACCAGCCGAAACGGCCTGGCGGCCGGATTGGAACGCGCCCTGCCCAGCGCCGGATTCACCGCGGGCGTCGCCAGCACCGCCGCCCATTACCGGAGGACGACGACGATCTACTATCCGGATCCCAGCTCCGCCGAGAGGGCTAACGCGTTGGCCGCGATGCTGGGCGGGCTGCCCACCGCACGGGACTCGACGGTGCCAATGGGCCACCTTCGGGTGGTACTCGGCGCCGATTTCACCATGCCCGATGACCTTGCACCCAACGGCGGATCCGAGGCCGCCGACTTGTCACCCGCTTCCGGCACATCGCCGGTACCAGGCGCTACCAGCCACAGCGACGCCATCCCGGCGCAGCCCGCCAGCCTCGCCGGCGGTGGCGTTCCCTGCGTCAAGTAGCAGTGCGCCCAGCACCAGACCCGGCTAGCTGGCCAGCGACGACCGGGCGATCCATGCCGACCACGGAATGGTCCAGTCGTAGTAGTCGCCGTCTGCCGGCCCTAGTTGCCGGGCGGATCCGATGATCTCCACGGGGTCGCCGGGCAAAACGGCGTCGTATACCGCCGCCGCGTTAGCCGGGGAAAGATTGATGCAACCGTGCGATACATTGGTCTTGCCCTGCGCGTATACTGACCACGGCGCAGCATGGATAAACTCACCATTGTCCGAAATCCGCACCGCCGACCGCGCTTCAATGTTTTCGTAATGGTATTTTGGGTTGCTCATATAGAACACCGGTGACTTGCTCATTACGATGTGGATACCGCCGTGAGTCACCCGACCGGGGTCGGAGTCCAGACCGTAACTGGCCGGATAGTCCGCAACCTGCACCCCGTTGGCGTAGGCCAGCAGCCGATGGGTGCGGGTATCGCCGCGTAGCACGTAAGATCGGCCGATCGTGAAGGAGACGGCGATGTCTCGCCGTCCGAAGGCGCCGCCGCCCATGGCAAGCCCGTAAAGCTTCGCAGTCACGCTGATCCGGGTATTAGGCGCAAAATAAGTTTTCGGACGCCAGTGCACCGTGGTGTCATTCAGCCACGCCCACGACCCCTCCGTGGGCACAGACAGCTGCACTGACAGGGCCCGTTGCACAGCGGCTTTATCGATGACCCGAGAGCTGAAACTCAGCGCAATCGGCATAGCAATGCCGTAAGTGGCGTTATCAGCAACATTGAGCTGGGCACTAACCAAGCGATCCGGGACCACCGTCTGGAACGAACCGGTGACTGCGCGCGGCAGATGATCGATTCCCGTGGCCGTGCCCGACCAGGTATAGGTTTCCGAGTATGCCAGCGGCTCAGTGACCGTCCAGCTCGACCTGTCCGGCGCGAACTGACCGGCGACTACCTTGCCTTCGTCACTGGTCAGAGAGACCTTGTCGAGAACGCCATTAGTGACCGACACCCGCACTTGGGCGAGTGGGTTGACACCAGTGGTTCCATTACTCGGTTGTGTCACGATCTTCGGCGACACGATCGGCACTCCGGGTAAATCCGTGTTAACCGGCTGCGCCGAACCAGCTGACGGCATCGGCACCTGGCCGTTGGCCATCGGACTGAATGCCACCGTGATGCCCCCGGTAACCAGTACAACCGCCACGAGCACTGATCCCAACAAACGTTTGGGTGAGCGTTGCCGCCAGCCAACCCGGTTGCCTACCTCTGTCACACGCATCCTCCCGCCGCGTCATCCCGAATGAAGAACGACGCGGCAGCCAAGGTGATGTGTCTGGTCGTCCTGTGAGCATGACCACTGACGAGGTGGCCGATCTCGCGCCGCGAACACACCGCTCGGCGTGTCGCTACGCAGAATGAGGTGATATCAAAGTTATGCTGATTTGTTCAGCAATCGGGGCGCCGCACAGCCGTCATGCCCTCGGTCCGCAGCCACATCTTCCCCAGTCGTCTGCGGCGGTGTTGCTGTAGACAGCTCCGAGAAGTTTCCGGCGAGTAGATATCGAAGGTGTTTCCGCGCTGGCCATAGACCAGCACGGCGTGACAGTCGACCTCGCCCAAGCCGTTGTCGACAGAGATCCACACGAAGCAGCCGCGATCCAGCGCGCTAGTGATGTCCGCGACCGTGGGCTCGCGGTACTCAGTCCGCATCCGGGCGCCAAAAGTACTCAACTCCTGCGCCGCAAGACACTCGCGACGGTGCTGCTCGAGCCGATGCGATGTCCAGTAGTCGTCCCATGACGAGTCCCACTCCTGGCGGTAATAGCACCTGAGGTAATCGACACCTTCCAGTAAGAACCGCGCGGGCTCGTAGGCGCACACCAGATCCAGGCGCAACCCTTGCTGAAGCAGGAAACGCCTTGCGCGGTCACGCTGCGCTCCGCGACCAGGCTGCCGGCCTATCTCGTGATCAACCCATCGCGTGTCCGGGAGCTCGGTGACCTCACATGCATAGAGCAGGTTGGCAACCACACAGGTCAGGCATGAATAGTCGTCCACCTGATACAGGTCCAGCGGTCGCCGCTGGCACGCGGCGCGAGTCACCGCAGTTTGTCGATCATGCCGCGGGCCGCCTGCACAAGACAACCCGGATCATCTCGGTTGACGTGATGGCCGGCGCGATCAGCAACGATATGTGTGCTGCAAGTGGACCACCCGGCTAACTCTGCCTGCATCTCCTGCCACGCCTGCTCCCAGGTCCCTCGGGGCCGCGCCCCAGCTGTGATGATCATCAAGGGGATGTTGCCGAGGTTCGGCGGTTCGCTGCCGGATGGAGTCAACGCGTGGCAGATCATCTCCTGTATATCGGCACGGCGCTGCTACGACGTGAGAGCCAGGACATCCCCGGATCAGCGAACGGCGTAAGCCGGTGACGGGCTGATCGACGCCATAGGTCGATACGTCCATGGTCCCTGCCAGGCTGGGTAAGCCACCGGTGCTGATCCACGTGGCTGAAATGGACCCGTGCCACACTAGCCAGCCCCTCGGGTTGGCGTGCCGCAAACTGCCGAACGATGATGCCTCCGGTTGAGTGTCCCACCAGTACGTAGGCGGAGGATTGTCGCGGCTCTGAGCATCGGCGTCCGTGGCGGACGCCTCCCGCGATTTAAGGGACGATCGAGGAATGCAGCCCACCCGAACGGCTCGACGATCCTGGACGCGGCCGATGACGCTCGACAGGCGACGCGGGTGAGCCGCGCAAGCACTGCGGAGTACCGCGCGGGAGTTAGGTTGACCAACCTCGACCAGCCTCTGTTTGACGGCGCGGGGGCGACCAAGCGGGACCTCGTGGACTACCTGGACGCCGTCCGGGATCGCATCCTGCCGAGTCTTCGCCACCGGCCGCTGTCGGTAATTCGCGTTCGGCCCGGACAGCAGCCGTTCATGCAGAAAAACGTGCCGAACTATGCCCCGGACTGGGTGCGGACCATCACTGTGTGGGCCGAGTCGTCTCGGCGCGACGTGGCCTATGTGGTCTGCGACGACCGGCGCACGCTGCTGTGGTTGGCTAATCAGCGTGCGGTCGAGTATCACCCGGCCCTGGTCGACGTTAGGGCGAGCCAGACGCACTTGGTGCTCGACCTCGACCCGCCGACAGGCGATATCTTTGCGCGTGTGGTCCGCGCCGCCTTACTCGTCCGGCAGGCCCTCACGGACGCCGGGCTGGTAGGAGCGGTCAAGACCAGTGGAAGCAAGGGCCTACACGTGTTCGTGCCACTTAGTGACCGCGTGACGATCGAGGAGGCAGCGGCAGCGACCAGAGCCCTCGCCGCGCGCGCCGAACGGCTCGATCCCGACGTCGCGACGACGGCGTTCATCCGCGAGGACCGCGGCGACAAGGTTTTTCTGGACTCCACCCGCTCTGGCGGCGCGACCGTGGTGGCCACCTACAGCCCACGGGTCCGCCCCGGCGTACCAGTGTCGTTTCCGGTCGCATGGGATGAGCTCGACCGCGTCGTCCCAGACGATTTCACCATCCACACCGCCGCTGCCCTGCTGGTAGGTGGCGACCTGTGGCATGAGCGAATGCCCGAGCCACAGCTGCTGCCCGCCGACCTCGTCGAGGAAGGCCGGGCCATCCCCATTGCCCGGGTACAGGCAATGCACGAGGGAAAGCGACGCGCCCGCGCCCGCCGACAGTAACCCCACCGCCGCCCACCGTTGGCGGCGCTAGCCGCGCTGGAGGGCCTCCTCGACGCTGGGAAACAGCGCAAGAACGTCGTCGAGTCCGGTCAACCTAATCGGACGGATCACGCTGCGATTGGCATCTACCACGATTCGCAACGGCTCGCCCCGCCATGACGCCGCGCGGGTGGCATTGACCAGAGCCTGCAGCCCCGGCGAGCCAAGGAACGTCACGCCGCTCAGGTCGAGCACCAGGGTTCCCCCGGCGGGTAGCTGGTCCAGGCCAGTGCCCACCGCAGCGCGAAACCGGTCGATGGTGACTTCATCGATTTCCCCGGCAACCCTCAGGAGCAGCGACTCCTGCTGGTTGTGTACCACCCGTGCAGTGTCGATGCGCACCACTTGCTCATCGACGGATTCCTGATCTGCATTGGGCGAACCGGTATCGGACTTGTGCACAGGCGCATTGTTCAGCTGCGCCTTCTGCGGCGCTACCCGCTCGGCTACCGCACACCGACTAGATCGTACCGCTTAGCGACGGTCAGTCGCCCAGTGGTACCTCTCTGTTGCTTTCGCCATACCGTTCGAAGCGTGAGCAGTGCCTTCTCAGTAGACATCATGGGTCTACAGGTGGTTGAGCACGGTCGCGATGCGCGCATCCTCACCGTCACCGGTGAAATTGATGTGGTAACCGCACCAGACCTGGTCGATTGTCTGATGACGCAGCTCGCTGCGGCTCGGGTCGTGGTGGTCGATCTTGATGGTGTGCGGTTTCTGGGATCTGCTGGCGTGGCTGCTCTGTTCCAGGCCAACGAACTCGCCACCAGCCAAGGCCGCACCCTGAGGTTGGTGTCTCACTCCCGAACCGCAAACCTAGCGTTGCAGGTCACCGGGCTGTTGGGGTGCTTTGCCTTCGCCGATAGCGTGTCGGACGCCCTAGACCAGCGCCCCTGAGGACAAACAGGCGGCAGACGGGCATCGCCAAGACAGGCGTGCCACGGCACACCTGCCCGCAGTGTGCCGGGAGCGGGACTCGAACCCGCATGTCCGTTCGGACAGACGCTTTTGAGGCGTCCGCGTATGCCAATTCCGCCACCCCGGCCAGCACACCACTGAGCGTGAGCCACCCGAATGCTAGCAGCGCGGGTAGCCGGCGTGCGCTGCCGCTGCCGGTTGCGCCACAACCTCGTTGTTCGCCGGCTCCCGATGTCGTTATCGTGCGAGGTCGGAGGGTATAACCGGGATGGACGGAGGTCTCCAGGCGTGCACCAGCAGACCGACGTGAGTGTGGTAGCCACCGAGCCGGAGCGGTCAGTGACCGCACACCGGGTGCTGGTCGTCGAGGATGAGGCACTGATCCGGCTGGACCTGATCGAGATGCTCTCCGAGGAGGGCTACGTCGTGGTCGGCGAGGCCGCTGACGGCCAGCAGGCTGTCGAGCAGGCTACGGCGCTACGCCCGGACCTGGTCATCATGGATGTGAAGATGCCGAGGATGGACGGCATTGACGCGGCGTCGATCATCGCGGAGCGCCGTATCGCTCCAGTGGTGATCCTCACCGCGTTCAGCCAACGTGATCTTGTAGAACGGGCCCGTGACGCAGGCGCCATGGGCTACCTCGTCAAGCCTTTCAGCCGCCGGGACCTGATGCCCGCCATAGAGCTCGCGGTGTCGCGCTTCCGCGAGCTGGTCGCCTTGGAGTCGGAGGTGGCCGGCCTGACCGACCGGTTGGAGACCCGGAAAACGGTGGAACGTGCCAAGGGCCTGCTGATGGCTCACCACGGACTCACCGAGCCCGAAGCGTTCCGCTGGATCCAGCGCAACGCGATGGACCGCCGGACCACCATGAAGGCGGTGGCTCAAGCCATCCTGGAAAGTTTGTCCTGATCATCACATCTTCGTCACGACAAGCGGGCGATCCTGCACATCGGACACCCGCGGCATTACGGTCTGACGATCACCTCGCGGGACACTTTTGAGGAGGTAGGCATGGCGCAGCGCACCGTTGTCCGTGCGGCGGCCTTTCTCGGCGCGCTGGTCGTACTGACCGGTTGCGGCGGCGGGAGCACCACGGCCCAAGGCCCCACCGGTGGTGGCCAAGCCAAGAAATGTGAACCCGCGCAAGCCAAGGCCAGTGGGCAGCCGAGCACCGCACCGCTGAAGATCGGCACGCTGCTTCCGGAGACCGGCAGCCTTTCGTTTCTGGGCCCACCCGAATTTGCGGCGGTTGATGTGGCGATCAAAGAGATCAACGCAGCCGGCGGGGTGCTTGGACAACCAGTCGTCAACATCCGAGGTGATTCCGGTGATGACAAGACCGACACCGCCAACCAGACCGTGGACCGCGAACTCGGCCAGGGCGCCCAAGTGATCATCGGTGCCGCCGCCTCGGGCGTCACCAAGCTGGTCATCGACAAGATCACCGGCGCCGGTGTGGTCGAGTTCTCGCCGGCCAACACCTCCGACGAGTTCACCTGCTGGCCTGACAAGGGTCTGTACTTTCGGACCGCTCCCCCGGACAAGCTGCAGGCCCAGGCCCTGGCAGCGTTGATGGCCGGGGACGGCGCGCAGCGGATCTCGATCCTGGCTCGTAACGACCCGTACGGCAGCGGCCTGGCCAACAACACAGTGGACAACCTGCGCCAGGCCGGAATCCCGCAGAACCAGATCCAGAAGATCATCTACGATCCGAATGCGACGTCCTACAACACCGAGATCGACGACGTCCGGCAGTTCAACCCGGACGCGATCGCGGTGATCGGTTTCGACGAGTCGAAGAAGATCCTCACCCGGATGAGCGAGGTGAAGATCGGACCCGGTCAGAAGCTGGTTTACGGCACCGACGGGAACATGGGCAACGCACTGGGCGTGGGCCTACCGCCCGGCCTGCTCAATGGCATGAAAGGCACCACACCGCTGACCAAGCTGTCGCCTACCTTCGAGCAGCGCATCAAGGCCGACGATCCGAAGCTGATAGACACCAACTACGCCGGTGAGGCCTATGACGCGGTGATGATTGTCGCGCTAGCGGCCGAACGAGCGAAGTCGACCAAGGGCGTGGACATCGCCTCGGAGATCAACGGGATTACCAAGGACGGTGAGAAGTGCACCACCTTCCGGCAATGCCGGGACATCATCGACGGTGGTGGTAATCCCAACTATGTCGGCGTCACTGGGACCCTGGAGTTCACCCCCGCTGGCGAGCGCGCCGTGGGCTCCTACGGCATCCTGAAATTCAACGCCCTTAACAAAATCGAAGAAGGCTCCATTCAGTACCGCGTCGTGGGCCGCTGACTACCGCTCCCAGCCGGTTGATTGCCGGCTGAGGGTGCCTAGATACAGCTCGATCACTTTGGGGTCTTTGATCAGGGCCGAGCCGGTGTCGGTGTAGGCGTTGCGGCCCTGGTCCAGCACGTAACCGCGGTCGCATACCTGCAGGCATCGCCGGGCGTTCTGCTCCACCATCACGATGGACACCCCCGCCGCGTTGATCTTTTTGCAGCGCACGAAAACCTCGTCGGCGAACATCGGCGACAACCCGGCGGAGGGCTCGTCGAGGAGCAGCACTGATGGCTGCATCATCAGCGCCCGGCCCATTGCCACCATTTGCCGCTCGCCACCCGACAGGGCACCGGCTTTGGTCTTGCGCCGCTGCCCCAAGAGCGGAAAGAGCGCACACACGGAGTCGAACCGGGTGGTGAAGGTGCGAGGCCGCAGATACACGCCCATCTGCATATTCTCCTCGATGGTCAGCGAGGAAAAAACGTTGTTGGTCTGCGGCACATAACCCATGCCCATCGTGACCAGGGTGTGCGCCTTAGCCGACGTGACGTCAGTGTCGCGTAACGAAACGGTGCCGCCGCGCACCGGGATCAGCCCGAACATCGCTTTGAGCAGCGTCGATTTCCCGGCACCGTTGGGTCCGATGATGCCGACGATCTCGCCTTCGCGGAGGAAGAAGTTGCACTCCTGCAGGATGTTGACGCCAGGCAGGTACCCGGCGACCAGGTCGTCGGCGCGCAACAGGGCGCCGCGCGCCAAGTCGCGGTGCCGCTGCGGGGTTGCTGCGACCTCCGCCGGAGACAACCCGTTAGTCGCCGGGCTATGGCCGACTGAGCCGGTCATGCCGAAAGGTCCTCACCACGTTGGATCGCTGCTTTGAGCTCGCTGTGGATCTCAGCGGCCAATGTGGCGGTCTGTCCTACCGGGTTGCCCTGCGCGTCGAACTCCAGCGCCTGGTCGTGGTGCGAGCCCAGGTACGCGTCGACGACCGCCTTGTTGGAGGCCAGCGCATCCGGCCGCCCTTCGGCGATCACCTTGCCCTGCGCCATCACGACCACCCAGTCGCTGATGTCCCGGATGACGTCCATGTCGTGCTCCACGAACACCACCGTCATGCCGTCCTTGCGGAGTGACTTGACGTGCTGCAACAGGCTTTCGGTCAGCGCGGGGTTAACCCCGGCCATCGGTTCGTCGAGCATGACGATGGTCGGTTCCATCATCAGGGCCCGGGCCATCTCCAGCAGCTTGCGCTGACCGCCGGACAGGGAACCGGCGAGGTCGTTGGCCTTGGCGTCCAGTCGGAACCGGGCGAGCAGCTCCATCGCCTTGTCGGTGACGGCCCGCTCCTGCCGCCCCCACGAGCTGAGCAAGGCACCGAAAAACCGCTCTCCGGTCTGTTTCGGAGCGCCCAGGCGCATGTTGTCCAGCACGGTGAGTTTGGCCAGCGCCTTGGTGAGCTGGAAGGTGCGAACAACCCCGCGGCGGGCGACCTGGTGCGGAGCAAGCTTGGACAGCGGCGTGCCATCGAAGGTCCACCGCCCGCTGTTGGGCCGGTCGAACCCGGTGATCAGGTTGAACAGGGTGGTCTTTCCGGCGCCATTTGGGCCGATCAATCCGGTGATCCAGCCCCGCTGGAACTCCAGATGGTCCACGTCGACGGCCCGCAAGCCACCGAACAAGCGCGTGACCGAGTCAATCACTAGTACCGGATCGGGCTTGCAGGCACCGGGCTGCGCGGGCACTTCGATGACCGGATGTTCAGCGCGCATCGAGTAGCACCTCACTCCTCTTGCCGAAGATGCCCTGCGGCCGGAACGCCATCAGCAACGCCAGGCCCACCCCGACCAGGATGAACCGGATCGCACCGACATCTTGATTGTCGATGAACGAGATCAGTGGGTTACTACCTGCGGTAGCTTGGCGCAGGAAGTTGTCAGTGATCGACAGCACGAACCAGAAGATCATCGAACCAATCACCGGACCGAACACCCGCGCCGCACCACCGATGATAAGTGCCGCGTAGGCAAAAAACGTCTGGGGCGGTGAGTAAAAATCGGGTGTCAACGACTGTGTGGTCAGCGCCAGAACGATTCCGCCGACCGCTCCGAATATTCCACCCAGCACCAAGGCCTGCATCTTGTAGACAAAGACGTTTTTACCCAGCGCCCGGGCCGCGTCCTCGTCTTCCCGAATCGCCTTGAGCACACGCCCCCAGGGGCTACGTACCAGCAGGTACACCAGGACCAGCGACAGACCGACCACAATCCAACCTACGCAGATCGACCATAAATCCTGGCCCAAGAAACGTACACCGAGGAAACTGTAAAAGCGGCCGTTATCAAAGGGGGAAAATTGCCGGAAACCTTGGCCGTAACCGGTGAGGCCCTGGGTTCCTCCGGAGAAGTTGGTCATCGAGGTCGACCGCGTGATCAGCCGTAGAATTTCCGCGGCGGCGATCGTGACGATCGCCAGATAGTCCGCACGCAGGCGCAGCGTCGGGATGCCCAGCAACAGCGCGAGCACGACGCCCGCGACGACTCCCACAAGCACTCCGGACCATAGCGGTACGCCGAAGTCGACCACCGCAATGCCCATTCCGTATCCGCCGACCAGTGCGAACCCGATTTGACCGAAGTTGAGCAGACCGGCGTAACCGAATTGGATGTTCAGGCCGATTGCCAGCAACGCAAAGAAGATCGACGAGGGCCCGACCGCGGCCGCGACGCCGTTGGCGAGCAACGTTGAAATATCGATCATCTGGTCACCCGATCCGCGCGCGGCTGCCGAGCAACCCTTGCGGTCTGATCACCAAGATGACGATAAGCACCGCCAAGCCGCCCAAGTACTTGAGGTCAACGGGGATGATCTGGGCGGATATCTGCACCAGCACGCCGACGACCAGGCAACCCAGCAGGGCACCGTAAGCGGTGCCCAGCCCGCCCAGGATCACCCCCGCGAACATCAGCAGCAGCAGATTGAAGCCCATCTCGTACTGCACGGTTCCGCCCAGCTCCGACAAGCCGAACAGCACGCCGCCGAGTGTCGCCAGCGCACCGGCCAGCATCCACACGAACAGCACGACCCGCTCAACGTTGATCCCCGACGAGGCGGCCAGATCCCGGTTGTCGGCGACCGCCCGCATGGCCTTGCCGATCCGGGTTCGCTGCAGCAGTAACGCGATTCCGATCAGTACAACCAGGCTGATCATAATTGTGGCGAGGTCTTTGTCGGTGATGCTGATCAGCCCGTAGTTGCGCTCCACCTGGTTGGTGTAGTCAGCGAATGACTCCGACCGGCCGCCGAAGTAGATCAACACCACGTACCGCAGCGCGAGAGCCAGCCCGATGGAGATCACCAGCTGAGCGATAAGCCCAGCCCGGCGCCGCCGCATCGGCCGCCAGATACCCAGGTCGTTCGCCGCACCGAGGGCGGCACCGACCACGATCGCCAACACGGTGGCCCAGATGAGCTGCAGCCCGGCGGTGACATTCAGCGTCCAGGCCACCACAGCCCCAATGGTGACCAGCTCCCCGTGTGCGAAGTTGGTCAATCCGGTCGTCCCGAAGATCAGCGACAGGCCTATCCCGGTGATGCCTATAACCAGGCCGAACCGGATACCGTCGACCAGCACCCGCAAGACCTGCGCGCTTGCTTCGGTCTGCAGGCCGCCACGTTGGGCCCCGAATCGGAATACGACCAGCGACAACGTTCCCGGCACCACATCCCGGACCACCTCACCCTGGAGCACTTCAACGCCGTGCGGCAGGGCTTTCTGATCGATTCGAAACGTGTACCGTCCCGGCCTGGGCACGGTTAGCTCCCAGCGGCCACCGCGGTCCGAGGTGGTCGAGGCAACCGGCCGGCCACCGGCGTCAAAGACCTGCACCGGGACCCCCGCCAGCAAGGTACCGTCGGCGTTGCGCAACGTCCCGCTCACCGGTAGGCCCTGCTGCTCGGGTGGCTGCTCGGATGGCTGTTGGGGTGGTGGGGGCTGCGACGGGGTAGGCGGAGGGGGAGGCGGTTGCTGGCCGGCCAGTGCCGGAGCGGCCGCCCCGAGCAGCGCCGCGCTCGCGGTCACGAAGACGATCAGTGCTAGGAGCAGCGCGCGCCGCGCGCCGTTCGGAACGCCGACCGGGCCTGGTGGTCGCACAGGCGAGTGTCTCCGTTCTCCACCGGGTCGGACGGCGGCCCCAGGGGCACGGTGCCCCAGTCCGTTGACCACGTGCTCATAGTGAGCTATCGACCCCGCCCCCTCACGAGCAGGGCCCGCGGGTCAGCTGGCTGGACGGTCCTGCAGCAGGCAGGTCAGCCGCGCTGTGCAGATCGGTCGCTGCTGCTCGTCGCTGATCCGGATCTCGAACGTCACCACCGTGCGGCCGCGGTGCAGCGGCGTGCACACACCAGTGACTTCTCCCTCGGTGGCCGACCGGTGATGCGAGCAAGACAGCTCCAGTCCTACCGGAACCTTGTCCGGCTTGGCCCACAGCCAGCCGGCGAC
The DNA here is from genome assembly GCA_035276605.1 of Pseudonocardiaceae bacterium. Classification (GTDB taxonomy): domain Bacteria; phylum Actinomycetota; class Actinomycetes; order Mycobacteriales; family Pseudonocardiaceae. Next base: position 16,462 of record DATELN010000026.1, read on the forward strand.
TGAGCCGAGGCTTTCCGCCAGCACCGCACTCGCCCCGCCGTGCAGCAGGCCGAAATACTGGCGATTGTGCGCGACCGGCATGGTCCCCACCACGCGTTCCGAACTCCATTCGGTGATCTTGATGCCCATCCGGTCAATGAGCTGCTCTCCGGCCCACCGGTCAAGCAGCTCACCGGTAGCCGGGTCGATATCGAACGGGACGGCTGGCGTGGCCACGCAGAACCTCCAGACGAGGGGGCGGGTTACGACCCACTGTAGGTGCTCCACACACCAGGCCGTCGGTGGTCAGGCCTAGACTCGCGGGCCGTGACGGTTTCTCCGCGGCTACTGCTGCTCGATGGCCACTCGCTGGCCTACCGGGCGTTTTTTGCGCTGCCCGCGGAGAATTTCCGCACTACAACCGGACAGACCACCAACGCGGTGTACGGCTTCACCTCCATGCTGATCAACCTGCTCCGAGATGAGCAGCCTACCCATGTCGCCGCCGCGTTCGATGTCTCCCGCAAAACCTTCCGCGCTGAGGCCTACGCGCCGTACAAGGCCAACCGCAGCACCACACCCGACGAGTTTCGCGGTCAGGTGTCGCTGATTCACGACGTACTGGGCACCCTGGGCATCCCGGTGCTCACTAAGGAGGAGTACGAAGCCGACGACCTGATCGCGACCCTGGTCACCCGGGCCGAACCGGCGGGTTTCGAGGTGCTGGTCTGCACCGGCGACCGGGACACCTTGCAGCTGGTCAGCGAGCAGGTGACCGTGCTCTACCCGCGCAAGGGCGTCTCGGACCTGACCCGGTTCACTCCCGCGGAGGTCGCCGAACGCTACGGTCTGACCCCACAGCAGTATCCCGACTACGCCGCCCTGCGCGGTGATCCTTCGGACAACCTGCCTGGCATTCCCGGGGTGGGAGATAAGACCGCCGCGAAGTGGGTTCGGGAGTTCGGGTCGCTGGATGCTCTGATCGACCGGGTGGACGAGGTCAAAGGCAAGGCGGGCGATGCGCTGCGCGCCAACCTCGCCTCGGTGCTGCTCAACCGCCGGCTCACCGAACTGGTCCGCAACGTCGACATCCCCGAGCAACCCGCTGATCTGGTGCTCAAACCATGGGACCGCGACGCGGTGCACCGGCTCTTCGATGAGCTGGAGTTTCGGGTGTTGCGCGACCGGCTGTTCGCCACGCTGAGCACTCCCGAACCGGAAGCCGAGGAAGGCTTCGCGGTGCGCGGCGGAGCGCTCGAGGCGGGCGCATTGGCTGCCTGGCTGCACGTGCATGCCCGAGGCGGCGGGCGCACTGGGCTAGCCTTTCGCGGCAGCTGGGCGCGGGGAGTCGGTGACCTGGAAAGCCTGGCCCTGGCCACCCCCGACGGTGACAGTGGCTACCTGGATCCGCGCGCGCTGACCCCCGACGACGAGCAGGCGCTGGCACAGTGGCTGGCCGATCCGGCTATCCCCAAAGCCGCGCATGACGCCAAGCCGTTGCTGCACGCATTGCGAGCCCGCGGCGTCACCCTGGCCGGGCTGACCAGCGACACCGCGCTGGCCGCCTACCTGGTGCGACCCGGTCAGCGCTCCTTCGATCTCGCCGATCTCGTGTTGCGCTACCTACGCAGGGAACTGCGGGCAGAATCCAGCGAGAGTGGTCAACCGAGCCTGTTCGAAGACGAGGACACCGCCGCCCGAGTAGCTGATGAGATCCTGCGGGCCCGCGCGGTGGCCGAACTGGCCGACGCGTTGGACGCCGAGCTGGACCGGATATCGGGCCGGTCGCTGCTCACCGACCTGGAGCTGCCGCTACTTGCCGTGCTGGCCGAGCTGGAAGCCGCCGGGATCGCGGTCGACGGTGACGTGCTGGCCGAGTTGGAAGCCGGATTCGCGGCCGCAGTCAAGCAGGCCGAGCAAGACTGCTTCGGGGTGATCGGCCGCGAGGTGAACCTCGGCTCGCCGAAACAGCTGCAGGTCGTGCTGTTCGACGAGCTGGGCATGCCTAAGACCAAGCGGACCAAGACCGGGTACACCACCGACGCCGACGCGCTGCAGACCCTGTACGAGTCGACCGGGCACCCGTTGCTGGCGCATCTGCTCGGGCACCGCGATGCGACCCGCCTCAAGACCACGGTGGACGGGCTGCTGAAAACCGTCGCTGACGACGGGCGAATTCACACCACCTACAACCAGACGATCGCCGCGACCGGGCGGCTGTCGTCCACCGAGCCGAACCTGCAGAACATCCCGATCCGCACCGAGTCCGGGCGCCGTATCCGCAAGGCCTTCGTCGTAGGTCCGGGCTATGCGGAGCTGATGACCGCCGACTACAGCCAGATCGAGATGCGGATCATGGCTCACCTATCCGAGGACACCGCGTTGATCGACGCGTTCACCTCCGGTCATGACTTCCATGCCGCCACGGCCGCCCGGGTCTTTGGGGTGGACGCGACAGCGGTCACCGGGGAGCAGCGCGCCAAGATCAAAGCGATGAACTACGGGCTGGCTTACGGCCTGTCCGCTTTCGGCCTGTCCGCGCAGCTGCGCATTTCCACCGACGAAGCACGCGAGCTGATGGAGGAATACTTTTCCCGCTTCGGCGGCGTCCGCAACTACCTGCGCTCGCTCGTGGACAAAGCGCGGGTCGACGGCTACACCGCCACCATTCTGGGCCGCCGGCGTTATCTTCCCGACCTGGTCAGCGACAACCGGCAGCGCCGTGAGATGGCCGAGCGCATGGCGCTCAACGCCCCAATCCAGGGCAGCGCCGCGGACATCATCAAAGTCGCGATGCTCGGCGTCGCTCGCGCGTTGCGGGCCAAGCAGCTGCGTTCCCGGATGCTGCTGCAGGTACACGATGAGCTGGTCCTGGAAGTCTTCGACGACGAGCATGTCGCCGTGGAAGCCCTGGTGCGTCGCGAGATGGCGTCGGCGTACGCCCTTCGGGTCCCACTGGAAGTCTCCGTGGGAGTCGGCCGCAGCTGGGACGACGCAGCGCACTGATGGTGCCGTCAGGGACGGCGGCAGCAGAAAATGGCGGTTCCGGGGTAGAGCGCACCGCGTAGCGGACTCCACTGGCCCCAATTCTGGTTCAGCCCGGGCGGCCACTCCGGCTCTACCAGGTCTTCCAATGTCAGCCCGGCGGCGACGATCTCCCGAACCCGGTCGCCGACGGTGCGGTGGTGTTCCACATAGGTGGCCCGCCCGGCTCCGTCTACCTCTACATAGGGCGTGCGGTCGAAATACGACTGGGCCACAGTGAGACCGGCTTCCCCCGGATCGTCAGGGAAGATCCAGCGCACTGGATGGGTGACCGCGAAGACCCATCGGCCACCGGGCCGCAGCACCCGAGCGACCTCACGCATCACCGCCGCCGAGTCGGCGACGAACGGCACCGCGCCGAACGCCGAGCACGCCAGGTCGAAACTGAGGTCGGCAAAGGGCAGTCGCGTGGCGTCGGCCTGCACCAGCGGGACACGAATCCCGGTTTCCCGCGCCGCGACCACCGCATGGTGCAGCATTCCTGCCGACAGGTCCAGGCCGACAACCTGCGCACCCTGATCAGCCAGCCAGCGCGCGCAGGACGCCGCGCCGCAACCGACCTCAAGCACCTGCCGACCCGCCACCTCGCCCAGCAAGCCGGCGTCCAACTCGCGCAGCCCCTCCGGGCACCACACGAAGTCCACCAGCCCGAGAAACTCTCCGTGTTCGGCGAGGTAGTCCTCGGCGTCGGCGTCCCACCAGCGGCGGTTGGCTGCCACCGTCTCCGCGTCGCTGACGGCGCGTTTCACCACGCCGACGGTGCCCAGCGCCGTCTCAGCACGCTCATGCGCCCGCCCCTGTTCGGACGGCTCTGGTTGTGTCGCACCGGTCATTGAGGCAGTCTCTCACCCGAAGCCGGGAGCCGAGTTTGCTGCTGTCACTCTCGGCTGGGTAGGATCGAATTGCGCTGTGGCTGCCTGCTGCCCAGGTTGTCCCTGTTCAGGTTTGTCCGCCCAGGTTGTCCGCCAGGTCGTCTAGGTGGGGATGACCCGTCGCAGTACGCTAATCAGCGCAGCATCACATCTAAAACGCTGTCCCCACAGTTAATACGACACCAGTACTCGACTCTATCCCTCCGGAGCAACCCACCGCATGTCCACCGATACCACCACCGCCCCGACCACCCAGCAGGTCGCGATCAACGACGTCGGGACGGAGGAGGACTTCCTCGCCGCCATCGACAAGACCATCAAGTACTTCAACGATGGCGATATCGTCGAAGGCACCATCGTCAAAGTCGACCGTGACGAGGTGCTGCTCGACATCGGCTATAAGACCGAGGGCGTGATCCCGTCCCGGGAGCTGTCCATCAAGCACGACGTCGACCCGGCAGAGGTCGTGTCGGTGGGCGACGAGGTCGAGGCCCTCGTTCTCCAGAAGGAGGACAAGGAAGGCCGGCTCATCCTCTCCAAGAAGCGCGCCCAGTACGAGCGCGCCTGGGGCAACATCGAAACCCTCAAGGAGAACGAGGAGCCGGTGCGCGGCACCGTCATCGAGGTGGTGAAGGGCGGCCTGATCCTCGACATCGGGCTGCGTGGCTTCCTGCCCGCCTCGCTGGTCGAGATGCGGCGGGTCCGCGACCTGCAGCCCTATGTCGGTCGCGAGCTCGAGGCCAAGATCATCGAGTTGGACAAGAACCGCAACAATGTGGTGCTGTCCCGGCGCGCGTGGCTTGAGCAGACGCAGTCCGAGGTGCGCAGCGAGTTCCTCCACCAGCTGGCCAAGGGCCAGGTCCGCAAGGGCGTGGTGTCGTCCATCGTGAACTTCGGTGCCTTCGTCGACCTCGGCGGCGTAGACGGCTTGGTGCATGTTTCTGAGCTGTCCTGGAAGCACATCGACCACCCCAGCGAGGTTGTCGAGGTGGGCCAGGAGGTCACCGTCGAGGTACTCGACGTCGACCTGGACCGCGAGCGGGTGTCACTGTCGCTCAAAGCCACCCAGGAAGACCCGTGGCGGCAGTTCGCCCGGACCCACCAGATCGGCCAGATCGTGCCCGGCAAGGTCACCAAGCTGGTGCCTTTTGGCGCGTTCGTCCGAGTCGAGGAGGGCATCGAGGGTCTGGTGCACATCTCGGAGCTGTCGGTTCGACACGTCGAGATCCCCGAGCAGGTCGTGCAGGTCGGCGATGACGTGATGGTCAAGGTCATCGACATCGACCTGGACCGTCGGCGGATCTCACTGTCGCTCAAGCAGGCCAACGAGGGGCTGTCCCCGGATATGGAGTTCGACCCCACGCAGTACGGCATGACCGCCGAGTACGACAGCGAGGGCAACTACATCTACCCCGAGGGCTTCGACCCGGAGACCAACGACTGGCTTGAGGGCTACGACAAGCAGCGTCAGGAGTGGGAGCGGGCCTACGCCGAGGCTCAGATCCGCTTCGAGCAGCACCGCAAGCAGGTCACCAAGGCCGCGTCGGAAGCCGAGTCGGAGACCGCTGAGAACCAGAACTACTCCTCGACGGGTGGCACTGAGGCGCCTAGTCCCAGCGATGCTGGGTCGGGCTCACTGGCTAGTGACGAGCAGTTGGCGGCGCTGCGGGAGAAGCTGTCCGGCGGCGTGTAGCTCACCTGCCCACTTTGCCCGATGCTGCGGGTAGGGCTGACCGGAGGAATCGGTTCCGGTAAGTCGATGGTCGCTGCCCGGCTTGCGCACTGCGGGGCGTGGATCATCGACTCGGACCGGATCGCCCGGGAGGTTGTCGAGCCCGGCACCGTGGGGCTACGTGCGATCATCGACGAGTTCGGCGTTGAGGTCCTTGCCGAGGACGGCAGGCTAAAACGGTCGGCACTCGCGGCACGGGTATTCGACGACGCTGACGCTCGAGGCCGGCTCAACGCCATCGTGCACCCGCTGGTCGCGGCCCGCTCGAAGGAACTGGCCGCGGCCGCGCCGCCCGACGCCATCGTGGTGCAAGACATCCCGCTATTAGTCGAGAACCACATGGCAGCCCGGTTCCAGCTAGTGATCGTGGTGCACACGGATGCCGCGGTACGGTTGCGCCGGTTGGTCGAGCAGCGCGGCATGACCCCGCAGGACGCGGCTGCGAGGATCGCGGCGCAGGCCACCGACGGTCAGCGCCAGGCGGCTGCGGACGTGTGGCTCGACAACAACGCGAGTCCCCAGCACACGTTCGCGGCCGTGGATCGGCTATGGGCGCAGCGACTGGTGCCCTTCGAGGCCAACCTGCGACAGCACCGCGCGGCCGGGCGCCCGAGAAGCCCGGTGCTGGTGGCGCCGGACACCAGCTGGCCACACCAGGCGCGGCGACTAATCGCCCGGATCACCGGGACATTAGGCGGGCGGGCACACCGGATTGATCACATCGGCTCCACGGCGGTGCCCGGTTTGGACGCCAAGGATGTGCTGGACGTGCAGGTCGTCGTCGCCGGCTTGGCCGGGGCGGTCCAGCTCGCTGATGATCTGATCGGAGCCGGTCTGGTCAGACGACACGGTCGGTGGTGGGACAATGCCCGCGACGGCACGGTATGGGACAAGGCAGTGGCGACCAACGCTGACCCCGCGCGCGCCGTCAACTGCCACATCCGGCCTGCCGACTCCCCCACTTGGCGGGAGGCGCTGCTACTGCGGGACTGGCTGCGTGCCCACCCATCCGGTGTCGCCGACTACGCCCAGCTCAAGCACCGGTTAACGGCGCAGCGATGGAGCAGCACCGACGCCTACGCCCAGGCCAAGACCCCGTTCATCCGCAGTGCACTGGATCGAGCCGAGCAATGGGCGCAGAGCACCGGCTGGCGGCCGGCCTGAAGGGCACGTCAGCGCCGGCTCCAGGTCGGTCGCATGCCCACCGTCGACAGCCAACGATCCAGCAAATAGCCGTGGCGAGCCAGACCGTCCACGGTCCGGTAGGTGGTGGTCAGTGCCTCCTGCGCGGTGACCGGATCGAGCAGGCCAGCGAGGACCGCGTCGAGTAATTCATCGATGTCGACCACGTCCACCCCGCGGCCGGGCCGCACGATGAGATCCAGATAGTGGTCTTCGGTGCGCCAGCAGTCCCCCTCGACGTCGATGCGTACCACGTCGATATAGAAGTGGTCCTGCCACTCATGGCCGGGGGAATAGCACCAATCAGTGATCCGTAATCCCAGCTCAGGTAGCAACCAAGACTCCAGCGACCGAATGGACCGGTGATCGATGACGTCGCGGGCGAGGTAAAGACCGAACGGCTCGATGCGGTACTCGCGGACCGCGCGGACGATACCCTTCGGGTCGGTGTTGGTCATCGCCTCCAGATCGAAGATCTCGGTTTTAGGCGGATGAATATGCGGGGCGGTCTCGGCTTCCAATCCGCGCGGGGCCGTCATAGGGCTCGACCCTACGGTAAGGCCGAACGCTCATTCGGGGGCCACCCCGCGACCTCAGTACGTCCGGGCCACCAGAGCGTACAGGTCGTCCGGCGCGTCGCTGTCCGGGAGCTCGCTCGCCGGGTGGCTCGACGGAATACCTGCCAGCGAGTTCGGGTCCAGCGCACACTGTCAGGGCTGCGGCCTACCCTCAAGGACATGACCAAAGCGGTGCATCCACACTCGGAGTTCCGGCCTCTCGCCAAGACTTCCCGTGCGCCAGGTCGGTTCCACATGGTCAGCGACTACGCTCCCGCCGGCGACCAACCAGCCGCGATCGACGAGCTGGAACGCCGGATCACCGCCGGCGAGCGGGACGTCGTGCTGCTGGGCGCCACCGGAACGGGCAAATCGGCCACCACCGCCTGGCTCATCGAGCGGGTGCAGCGACCGGCACTGGTGATGGCGCCGAACAAGACCCTCGCCGCGCAGCTAGCCCATGAACTGCGGGACTACTTCCCGGACAACGCGGTCGAGTACTTCGTCTCCTACTACGACTACTACCAGCCCGAGGCTTACGTTCCGCAGACCGACACCTACATCGAGAAGGACTCGTCAATCAACGACGACGTGGAGCGGTTACGACACTCCGCCACGATGTCGCTGCTCACTCGCCGCGACGTCGTCGTCGTCGCCTCGGTGTCGTGCATCTTCGGCCTCGGAACCCCCCAGGAGTACCTGAGGGGCTCGATCCATGTGCCGGTGGGCTCCGAGGTGGGTCGGGACACGCTGCTGCGCGCCCTGGTGGACATTCAGTACACCCGCAACGATCTGACCTTCGCCCGCGGAACGTTCCGGGTGCGCGGTGACACCGTGGAGGTCATTCCCGCCTACGAGGAGCTGGCGGTGCGCATCGACTTCTTCGGTGACGAGGTGGAGGCGCTGTACTACCTGCACCCGCTCACCGGAGAGGTGGTTCGGGAGGTGTCCGAGCTGCGGATCTTCCCGGCCACCCACTACGTGGCTGGGCCAGAGCGGATGGACCGTGCGATTCGGGGTATCGAGGCGGAGCTGCAAGAGCATCTGGCGAAGTTGGAGAAGCAGGGCAAGTTACTGGAGGCCCAGCGGCTGCGGATGCGCACCCAGTACGACATCGAGATGATGCGTCAGGTCGGGTTCTGCTCCGGCATCGAGAACTACTCGCGGCATATCGACGACCGCCCGGCCGGCTCGGCACCGGCGACGCTGCTGGATTACTTCCCGGAGGATTTCCTACTGGTCATCGACGAGTCGCATGTCACGGTCCCGCAGATCGGGGGGATGTACGAGGGCGACGCCTCCCGCAAGCGCACGCTGGTGGAACACGGGTTCCGGTTGCCCTCCGCACTGGACAACCGGCCGCTGACCTGGGAGGAGTTCCAGGATCGGATCGGCCAGACGGTGTACCTGTCAGCGACTCCCGGACCCTATGAGCTGGCCCAAGCCGGCGGCGAGTTCGTCGAGCAGGTGATCCGCCCGACCGGCCTGGTGGACCCGGAGGTGGTAGTGAAACCCACCAAGGGCCAGATCGATGACCTGGTGCATGAGGTGCGAATCCGCGCCGAGCGCAACGAGCGGGTGCTGGTCACCACGTTGACCAAGAAGATGGCCGAGGACCTCACCGACTACCTGCTCGAGCTGGGGGTCCGCGTGCGCTACCTGCACTCCGAGGTGGACACGCTGCGCCGGGTGGAGCTGCTGCGGCAGTTGCGGCTGGGTGAGTTCGACGTGCTGGTCGGGATCAACCTGCTACGCGAGGGCCTGGACCTGCCTGAGGTATCGCTGGTGGCGATCTTGGACGCGGACAAGGAAGGCTTCCTACGCAGCGGGACCTCGCTGATCCAGACCATCGGGCGGGCCGCCCGCAACGTGTCCGGCCAGGTACACATGTACGCCGACACCGTCACCGACTCGATGCGCCGGGCCATCGACGAGACCAACCGGCGACGAGCCAAGCAGGTCGCGTTCAACACCGAGCACGGGATCGACCCGCAACCGCTTCGCAAGAAGATCAACGATATTCTGGAGCGGGTGTATGCCGAGGCCGGCGACACTGCGGACACCGTTGCGGTCGGCGGCTCGGGTCGCAACGCCTCCCGGGGCAAGCGCGCCGCCGGCGAGCCCGGGCGGGCTCGGGGTACCGCCGGCGTAGTGGAAGGTCGGGACACCTCGTCGATGCCTCGCGCTGAGCTCGCGGATCTGATCCAGCAGCTCACCGACCAGATGATGGGCGCGGCCCGCGAGCTGCAATTCGAGCTGGCCGCACGGCTGCGCGATGAGATCGCCGACCTCAAAAAGGAGCTCCGCGGCATGGACCTCGCCGGCCTCCGCTAGTTGGTCGCCCTTCAAGTACCGCCAACCCCGGGTTCCGGCGTCGTTAACTACCGCCAACCCGGCGAGCGGCAGCATCGGGATTGCCGTGATGTGCGCAGCATGATTGCCTGCCCAGCGTGCACATGATTCCATCCGGTGACCACCTGAAGCTGCGGCGGTGGTTTTTGCCTGAGCGGCCAGGGGCAATGGTGTGGGCGCATGTGGTGCTAACCGGTCGCGGCCGGTGCTTGGTCGATCGATGGCCGAATCCGCGAACCGTCATTGCCGAGGTCGCCGACAACTACAGCTTGCGCGGGGACCCCGCCAACCTTGATGACGAGGCCGAATCGATCGCCGGCTTCGTCGATGCCCCAGCAGAGTTCCTCCCGGCGCTACGCCAGCTAGATCCTGACCTGTGCATCTGGGAACGCGTGGGGTTCGAGCTGAAGGGAGACGTCCGCCGGTCACCGGAGGCGACACTGGTGCCGCGCCGCCTCACCGCCGCTGACGCCGACGCCGTCGCCAGGCTCGCGGAGGGACTCAGCTGGATCTCGAAAACCCTGGGCGGCCCCGCCGGCCTTGCTGCCAGCGGGCTGGGCTGGGGAGCGTTTATGGGCGTTGAGTTGGTCTCGGTGGCGGTTCCCTTCTTCATCGGTGAAATGCACGAGGACATCGGCGTGGTCACCGAACCAGCCTTCCGCCGCCAAGGCTTGTCCACTGCCTGCGCCGCCGCGTTAGTTACTGATATCCACGCGCGAGGACGGTTGCCCACGTGGATCACCTCGCGGGAGAACGTGGCCAGTGTGGATGTGGCTCGGCGGCTCGGTTTCCGGCGGATCCGCGAGGATGTGCTGTATGTGATGCGAACGCCGGTCCCCGGGTTGGACGACTGACCTCACCAATGTTCTTGTCATCAGACCACTACTAACGCGGCAGTCTCAGCAGCCCTTCCTGCACCACATTGGCGATCAACTTGCCATCGGGGCTGAAAAACCGTCCGGTCGCCAACCCCCGCGCTCCCGATGCCGAGGGTGAGGTGTAGTCGCACAGCACCCAGTCGTCAGCGCGGAATGGGCGATGAAACCACATCGCATGATCCAAGCTGGCAGCCATCACATCCTGACCCAACACGTGACCGTGCGCAGCGCCCACCGACCACAGCAAAGTGAGGTCCGAAGCGTAGGCAAGCACGCAGATATGCAGCAACGCGTCGTCAGGCAGTACGCCGTCAGCACGCATCCACAGCTGGTCACATACCGGCGACCCGATCCGCCGACCGGCGCGGGTCGCCCAGATCGGCGGGGTGATATATCGCAAGTCGAATGACCGCGCCACCCGGGTGATCGAGGCCGCGGTATCACCGCTGCGGCGCGCCCAAGTCGCCAAGTCATCGAGCTGCTCCGGTGGCGGCACCTCGGGCATCTCGTCGGCATGCTCAAGACCCACCTCTGGAAGCTGGAACGACGCGGACAACACGAAGATCGCTTCACCGTGCTGGATCGCCACCACACGTCGGGTCGTGAACGACCGCCCATCGCGGATCCGGTCAACGTTGTAGACGATCGGCACCCGTGGGTCGCCGGGCCGGACGAAGTAGGCGTGCAGCGAGTGCACGCGGCGCTCGACGGGGACGGTACGGCCAGCCGCGATCAGCGCCTGGCCAGCGACCTGCCCACCGAAGACCCGCACATGGGGTTCCATGGGACTGACCCCGCGGAAGATGTTGTCCTCGATGCGTTCGAGGTCCAGCAAGGCCACCAGACGATCCACCACCGGCTGCCCCCGGGGTACACCGTCGGACGCCCGCGGAGCGTCGTCCCACTGGTGCCATGCAGCGTCGGACGGGTCAGCCAAGATCCTCCTCACCCAGGCGGTGCACCCGGATGAGGTTAGTCGAGCCCACCGTGCCGGGAGGGGATCCCGCCACGATCACGACCAGATCGCCTCGTTGATAGCGGCCGATGGACAGCATCGCCTGGTCCACCTGCCGGACCATCGCATCGGTGGTATCGACCCGGTCCACCAGGAACGTTTCGGTTCCCCAGGTCAGGGCGAGCTGGTTGCGGACCGGGGCTTCCGGGGTGAACGCCAGCAGCGGAAGGTGGGTGTGCAGCCGGGCCAGCCGGCGAACCGTGTCACCGGACTGCGTGAACGCCACGAGCGCCTTGGCCTCGAGCTGTTCGCCGATGTTGCGCGCCGCGTAGGACAGCACACCCCGCTTGGTGCGCGGCACATGGTTGAGCGGCGGGACGTGGGGTGAGCCGGTCTCCACGGCCTCGACGATCCGGCTCATGGTTTTCACTGACTCAATCGGGTAACGACCGACACTGGTCTCGCCGGAGAGCATCACTGCGTCGGTGCCGTCGAGCACCGCGTTGGCCACGTCGGAGGCCTCTGCCCGGGTCGGGCGGGCATTGCCGATCATGGAATCGAGCATCTGGGTAGCCACGATGATCGGCTTGGCATTCTCCCGGGCGACCTGGATGGCCCGCTTTTGCACCAGCGGCACGTTCTCCAAGGGCAACTCCACGCCCAGGTCGCCCCGCGCCACCATCACCCCGTCAAAGGCCAGCACGATCGCCTCAAGATTGTCGACCGCCTCGGGCTTCTCCAGCTTGGCGATCACCGGCAACCGGCCCCCAGGCACTGCGTCCATCGTGCGATGCACCAGCTGGATATCGGCCGGCGACCGGACGAACGACAACGCCACCAGATCCACTCGCAACCGCAGGGCGAACTCCAAATCGGCGATGTCCTTAATGGACAGTGCCGGTACTGACACGTTCATCCCGGGCAGCGACAATCCCTTGTGGTCGCTGACCACACCACCCTCGATGACTTCGCAGACCACCTCGGTGTCCTCGACCTTGCGCACCAGCAGGGCGATCTTGCCGTCATCCACCAGTAACGAGTCGCCTTCGCGGGCATCGTTGGCCAGCCCGCGGTAGGTAGTGGAGACCCGGTCGTGGGTGCCAGGGACGTCCTCGACGGTCACCCGCACCTCATCTCCGGTGCGCCACTGCACCGGACCAGCCGCAAACCGGCCCAGCCGGATCTTGGGACCCTGCAGATCGGCCAGGATCCCCACCGCCCGGCCTGCCTCGTCGCTGGCCTCCCGGACCATTGAAAAGACCCGCGCGTGGTCAGCATGCGAACCGTGACTGAAGTTGAGGCGAGCAACATTCATCCCGGCCCACACCAACTCCCGGATCTTTTCCGGAGTCGCTGTGACCGGCCCGATCGTACAAACGATCTTCGCGCGTCGACCCATAGTCGCACAGACTAGCGGTGCATGCGGATCGGCGAGATGGCGCTCAGATGTCCAGTGAGTGTCTAGGTCACGGTGGGTCAGACGTGCCTGGCCAGCCATTCAGTCAACGGCCGGGCGGTTCGCCAGCCCTGCCGGATCCGATCTATGCAGGTGCGCCGGTGGAGCACCTCGTCTGGCGGCCAAGAGCGCCACAGGTACAGCGAGCGGTGCCGCAACAGGTCCAACCGGGGGTGATCGGCCGCAATACCCCGAGGACGTGAGCGAAGGGTGTCACCACCGCGCTGCATCCCGGACACCGCCGCCAGCAGCGCTATCAACTCTTCGCCGCTGTGCTCGGCGTCCACCGCCATCCGGTAGCGGGCAATCTGGTCAGCAGACCAGTGGTAGGCGCCGCCCGCGACGAGCAGCCCGTCAGCTCCCAGCTGGGTGTAGAAGGCGGCGCCGGGCACGTTGATCACCGCGCCACAGTGCGTCTTGTACGGACTCTTGTCACTGCTGAACCGGACGTCACGATACGGGCGGAAGATCTTCCCGGTGCCGAACTCCGGCTCCAACTCGGTAAGCGTCGCCAGCATCGGGGCATGGACTTGATCGTCGTAGACGGCCTTGTGGTCGCTCCAGTAGGCCTTCGAGTTGTCCGCTGCCAACCCTTCGTAGAAGTCCACCGCGTGCTCGCCGAACCCGTCAAAACCCACCGCCGCATGCTAGCGGCGCTGTAACCGGCCAGCATCTGCCGGTGGATCACCCGCCTGCCGCCCTCAACAATCCACGGCACACGCGCTAGGAGGCCAGTGCCGGCTCTTTGCGCTTGGTGAGCGTTTCCGGATCCTCCCTGCCCCGGGGCGCCATGCTCAGATAGATCACCGCGGCGATGAACACCGCCGCTGAGGTGATCACATTGATGCGTAGCCCGAAGATCATGGTAGCTGGGTCAGCTCGCATCAGCTCGATCCAAAACCGGCCGGCGGTGTAGCCCGCGACGTAGAGGGCGAAGGCCCGCCCGTGGCCCAGCCGGAAACGGCGGTCGGCCCACACGACCAGCGCCGCGACGCCCAGATTCCAGATCATCTCGTAGAGGAAGGTCGGATGCACGATCTCCACCGGAGGGCCCTGCGCGATCCCGTTGAGCGGATCGGGGATGCCGGTGGCCGGATTCACCCGGTCACGGATCTCCAGCCCCCACGGCAGCGAGGTTGGGCCGCCGTAGAGTTCCTGGTTGAAGTAATTGCCCAGCCGGCCGATCGCCTGTGCGGTCACGATGGCCGGCGCGACGGCGTCGGCCATCGCAGGCATCGGGATGCCGCGCCGGCGGCACGCGATCCATGCCCCGACGGCTCCTAGCGCGATCGCCCCCCAGATACCGAGGCCGCCCTTCCAGACCTCCAGAGCGGCGATCGGGTCACCCCCTGGTCCGAAATACTTCTCCCAATCGGTGGCTACGTGGTAGAGACGCCCGCCCACCAGACCGAACGGCACCGCGAACACCGCGATGTCGGTCACCGCGCCAGCCTGACCGCCCCGTGCTTGCCAGCGACGTTCGCCCCACAGGATCGCCACGATGATCGCGGCGATGATGCACAGCGCGTAAGCGCGGATCGGCACCGGTCCCAGATACCAGACCCCCCGATCCGGGCTCGGAATCGAGCTAAAGAACATCGCGGTAAGCACGGCGACACGGTATCTCTCGCCCGAATGACGCAGCGGTTCGGGTAAGTCAGGCGGGTTGCGGGGCAGGACGGCGGACGCCGGTGGCGAGGTCGGCGGCTAGGCCGTGGACACCTGCCTCGCCATCCCGCGCGGCGGTGACGAAGGCGGAGCCGACGATGACAGCGTCGGCGAACGCGGCCACCTCGGCGGCCTGCGCGCCGTTGCGCACGCCGAGCCCGACACCCACCGGCAGTCCGGGAGCCAGCTCCCGCGCCCGCTTGACCAACGTCCCCGCCGCGCTGCTCACCACGTCCCGTGCGCCGGTCACCCCCATCACGGAACTCGCGTACAGGAACCCGCGGGTGGCTGCGGCGGTGGCGGTGATCCGCTGGTCGGTCGAGGATGGTGCGACCAGGAAGATCCGGTCCAGGTCGTGCGCCTGCGCCGCACCCAGCCAGTCGTGCGCTTCGTCGGGAATCAGGTCGGGCGTGATAACGCCGAGCCCTCCGGCCGCGGCCAGATCCCGGGCGAAGGCGTCCACGCCGTAGCGGTGCACTGGATTCCAGTAGGTCATCACCACGGCCCGCCCACCGGCATCCGCGATCGACTCAACAACGGAAAGCACATCTCGCAACCGCACGCCGCCACGCAGCGCCGTGTCCGCGGCGGCCTGGATGGTCGGACCGTCCAGGACCGGATCGGAGTAGGGCACCCCGACCTCGACCAGGTCGCAACCACCGTCCAGCATCGCCCGCAGCAGCGCTCGAGAGCCGTCTACCGTTGGATACCCGGCCGGCAGGTAGCCAACCAGCGCGGCCCGATGCTCGGCACCGCAAGCCTCGAACAGCGACCCCAGCCGCGCGGTCATCGCCGTTCCTCCAGCAGGTTGAACCACTTCACCGCGGTATCCACGTCCTTGTCACCCCGGCCGGACAGGTTGATCAGCAACAACGCTTCATCACCCAGTTCAGCACCGAGCTGCAGCGCCCCCGCTACCGCGTGGGCGGACTCGATCGCCGGGATAATGCCCTCGGTGCGCGACAGCAGCCGAAACGCCTCCATCGCCTGCGCATCGGTGATCGGCCGGTACTCCGCGCGTCCGGTGTCTTTGAGCCAGGAATGCTCGGGGCCCACGCCGGGGTAGTCCAGCCCGGCCGAGATCGAGTGCGTCTCGATGGTCTGCCCGTCGGAGTCCTGCAGCAGGTACGACAGCGCGCCATGCAGCATCCCGGGCTCGCCGGCGGACAGCGTCGCTGCATGCCGGCCGGTGTCGACTCCGTCGCCGGCCGCTTCGAAGCCGATTAGCCGCACGGTCACGTCGTCGATGAACGGGTGGAAGATGCCGATCGCGTTGGAGCCGCCGCCGACGCAGGCGGCCACCGCGTCAGGCAACCGGCCGTACCGGGCCAGCATCTGCTCGCGGGCCTCTAACCCGATGACCCGGTGGAAATCGCGCACCATCACCGGGAACGGGTGTGGCCCGGCGACCGTACCCAGCAGGTAGTGGGTGTGATCGACATTGGTCACCCAGTCGCGCAGCGCTTCGTTGATGGCGTCTTTCAGCGTGCGCGATCCCGTCTTGACTGGCACCACCTCGGCGCCGAGCAGCCGCATCCGGGCGACGTTGAGCGCTTGACGCTCGGTATCCACCTCGCCCATGTAGACCACGCACTCCAGCCCGAGCAGCGCGCACGCGGTCGCGGTGGCGACGCCGTGCTGACCCGCGCCGGTCTCGGCGATCACCCGGGGCTTGCCCATCCGCTGGGTGAGCAACGCCTGACCCAGCACATTGTTGATCTTGTGCGAACCGGTGTGGTTAAGATCTTCACGTTTGAGCACGATGCGCGCCCCACCGGCGTGCTCCGAGAGCCGGGGGGCCTCGGTGATCGGCGAGGGTCGGCCGGTGTAGTCGGCGAGCAGGCCGTTGAGCCGGGTGGTGAACTCCGGGTCGGACCGGGCGGCGGTATAGGCGGCGGTGAGCTCGTCGAGGGCCGCGATGAGCGCCTCGGGCACGAACCGACCGCCGTAGCGTCCGAAGTGCCCGCGCACATCGGGCTGAGTCATGCTCAGTGCGTGCTGGATGCCGACCATGCTGGTCACCGGACCGGCTTGGGGCAGGCCGGATGCGACCCGGCGGTGACCAGTTGCGTGACTGCGGCCTTCGGATCGCCGCTGGTCACTAAACCCTCACCGACCAGCACTGCATCGGCGCCCGCACCGGCATAGGCCATCAGGTCCGCCGGTCCTCGCACCCCGGACTCGGCGACCCGGAGCACGTCAGGCGGCAGCCCAGGCGCGATCTTGCTGAAGATCGCCGGGTTGACGTCCAGTGTGTGCAGGTCGCGAGCGTTGACACCGATCAGGGTCGCGCCGGCCTCCAGCGCACGGTCGGCCTCCTCGGCAGTGTGCACCTCGACCAGCGCCGCCATCCCCAGCGACTCCACCCGATCCACCAAGGCGACCAGCGCATTCTGTTCCAATGCCGCGACAATCAGCAGCACCACGTCCGCGCCATGCGCGCGGGCTTCATGGACCTGGTAGGGGCTGACGATGAAGTCCTTGCGCAAGACCGGGACGTCCACCACAGCACGGACGGCATCCAGATCGGCCAGCGAACCACCGAAACGCCGGCCTTCGGTGAGCACGCTGATCATGCGGGCGCCCGCCTCGGCGTAGTCAGCGGCAAGCGCGGCGGGGTCGGGGATGTCGGCCAGGACACCCTTGGACGGGCTGCGCCGCTTCACCTCCGCGATGACACCGATCCCGGGGCTCCGCAATGCGGCCAGGGCATCCCGGGGAGCTGGCACCCGCGAGGCGCGCCGCTTGATTTCGGAGAACGCGACAGCGGCTTCGCGGGTCGCGAGGTCGACTCGCACCCCTTCGAGGATCGCTTCCAGGACGCTCAAGCCTCTCCCCTTCCGCCCCCATGCGCAGCCGGGTACCGATGCTAGCTCCGGACTAGTCGGCGTCAGCTCACCGGGGGTGTCCCGGTGCGGTCGGGTCCTCGCCGGCGTCCAGCCGTTCCCAGAATCGTCGGTCATCTG
Organism: Pseudonocardiaceae bacterium; assembly: GCA_035276605.1. Lineage (GTDB taxonomy): Bacteria > Actinomycetota > Actinomycetes > Mycobacteriales > Pseudonocardiaceae. Next base: position 34,104 of record DATELN010000026.1, read on the forward strand.
GCGGTGTTCGCCCGTCCGATCGGGCCACCGGCGATTGGTAGCGGCGGCCTAACCGGGGCATCCGGTGTCCCCGCGTGAGCAGCGCGATACCGGCCGCAGTGAGCAGTCCCGCTCCTACTGCGGCCAGGACCGGCCCAGCGATCAGGATGGTGGGCGGACCGATCGGTACTGATCGGGCGGGCCGCTGCGGCGCGGACATCGCGACCCCGGTGAGCCAACGTGCGTCGAAAGCCCGCAGCAGCGCGACGCTCGGCGCCGCGGCCGCAGCGAGCAGCAACGCGCCGAGCAGCCATCGCACGCGTCCTCCGGTCGCCAGTACCGCAGCCACCGCCGCGAGCGCGAACGCTGCCATCGGGCCCAGTGCCGCGACCACCTGCGAGCCGGTCAACCGCACGGCGACGATGCCCCGCAGCGGTGCCTGCACATCAATCTGCGCCCAGCCCAGCGCCGCCGCGCCAGCGAGTGCCGCCGATGCCGCGACCAGCGCCGCGATGGTGGCCAGCAGCGCGCGGCGCGAGACAGGGCGATCAGGCACGCAACGACTCGGCGGTTTCCCCGGTGGCCAAGCGCAGGGTCCCCGCAGCGGCAATGGCGGCCAGCACCGCACCTGCCTTGTTCAGGCACTCGGCGTCCTCGGCCACCGGGTCGGAATCGGCGACGATGCCCCCGCCAGCCTGCACGTAGGCCACCCCGTTGCGGACCACCGCGGTGCGGATGGCGATCGCGGTGTCGGCGTCCCCGGCGAAGTCCAGGTAGCCGACCACGCCCCCGTACACCCCCCGTCGGGTGGGCTCAAGCTCCTCGATGAGCTCCATCGCCCTCGGCTTAGGCGCCCCGGACAGTGTCCCAGCCGGGAAGCAAGCGGCCACTGCGTCGAACGCGGTGTATCCGGGCGCCAGTTGCCCGGTGACCGTGGAGACCAAGTGCATGACGTGGCTGTAGCGCTCGACCCGGAAGAAGTCGGTGACGTGCACCGAACCGGGCCGGCACACCCGGCCTACGTCGTTGCGGCCGAGATCGACGAGCATGAGGTGCTCGGCGCGCTCCTTCTCGTCGACCATCAGGTCCTTTTCCAGCCAGCAGTCTTCATCCGGGTCGGCGCCGCGGGGGCGGGTGCCGGCGATCGGGTGTGTGGTGACCTTCCCGTCGCGCACGGTGACCAGAGACTCTGGGCTGCAACCGACGATGCTGAACTCGTCCAGCGTGAGCAAATACATGTAGGGGCTGGGATTGCTGGTGCGCAGCACCCGGTAGATGTCCAGCGGGTCAGCGTCGGTAGTCATCTCGAAGCGCTGGGACACCACGACCTGGAAGGCTTCGCCGGCACGGATTGCTTCCTTGGCCGTTTCCACCGCGGCGTAGTGCTGCTCGGGGGTGCGGCGGCGCAGGAACTCCGGTGCCGGCCGGCTGAAGACCGCCGCGCTGGCCGGTGCTGGGGTGCACAGCTGCGCGGCCATCGCGTCCAGCCGGGCGACCGCGTCGTCGTAGGCCTCATCGACCCGATGTGGGGAGTCGTCCCAGTTGATCGCGTTGGCGATCAGTGTGATGGTGCCCTCGTGGTGGTCCAGCGCGGCGAGGTCGGTGGCCAGCAGCATCACCAACTCGGGCACCTTGAGGTCGTTGAGAGCCAGCTCGGGCAGCCGCTCCAGGCGCCGGACGGCGTCGTAGCCCAGGTACCCGACCATGCCGCCGGTGAGTGGCGGAAGGTCGGGCAGCGGCTCGGTGTGCAGGGCCGCGACGGTCGCGCGCAACGCATCCAGCGGCGTGCCAGGCCACTCGTGCGCTACTCCGGGAAGCCCTACTGGGGGTTTACCGTGCCAGACTGTGCGACCGCCGACTTCGGTGAGGGTGGCGGCGCTGTGCACCCCGACGAACGACCAGCGTGACCAGGACGAGCCATTCTCCGCAGACTCGAACAGGAATGTGCCCGGCCGGCCTTGGGCGAGTTTGCGGTAGACGCCTAGCGGGGTTTCGCCGTCGGCGAGCAGCGTCCGGGTCACCGGGATCACCCGGCGATCGGTCGCCAGTGCGCGAAAGCGTTCCCGATCCAGCCGTAGTTGCCCGATCGCGGTGGCGCGGATACTGACCATGGAGACATTGTGCCCGCCGTTGACTCCGCAGTGTGGTCGGGCATACTTTTTCATCTGCTGTTGAAAAGGGAGGGTTGGGTGGTGCACCAGGGCAGCCGGCAAGCCCGGCCCCGTGGGCGCCGCCGAGCCGGGGAGGACACGCGGGCGGCGCTGCTCGACGCGGCCAGAGTGGAGTTCACCGAGCGTGGTTTCGACGGCGCTACGGTGCGCAGCATCGCCCAGCGCGCTGGGATGGATCCCGCGATGGTCAACCACTGGTTCGGTGGCAAGAACGGGTTGTTCGTCGCTGCACTGCAGTTACCGGTCGATCCTGAGGACATCATCCGCCGGATCCTCGACGGGCCTGCCGATCAGGCTGCCGAGCGTATTCTGCGCACCTTCCTGTCAGTCTGGGACGCCAACGGCGGTGGTGCGCTGACTGCGTTGGTGCGCAGCGTGGCCAGTCACGAAGCGGCCGCCCGGATGATGCGGGAGTTCGTCAGTCGGGTGATCTTCGGCCGGATTGTCTCTGCGGTCGCTCCCGACCAGCCTGAGCTGCGCACGGCGCTGTGCGGTACGCAGATGACGGGTCTGGCAATGGTGCGCTACGTGATCCGCCTCGAGCCCCTGGCCTCTGCCGACCACGACACCGTGGTCGCCGCAATAGCCCCCAACCTGCAGAGGTACTTGGCTGGCGCCTTGTGAGTGCGTAACAGTGTTATAGCACCGAATGCCACTCACGACCGGTTCAAGGATCTGCTGAAGCAGGTCACTGAACCGGTATGGCAAGCGGGACCGGTTTGGTCGACGACGAGCAACACCGCGTCTCCGTCGCAGTCCAGCCGCACTTCGTGCACGTGCTGGGTGTGCCCGGACGTCTCACCCTTGACCCAGTAGGCCTGGCGGCTACGTGACCAGTAGGTGGCCTTGCGGGTCGTCAAAGTGCGATGCAGCGCCTCGTCGTCCATCCAGGCCACCATCAGCACCTCGCCGCTGCCCCGCTGCTGCACCACCGCACACACCAACCCGTCGGCGTTGCGCTTGAGCTGGCCGGCGATCTGCGGATCCAGGCTGCTCACCGGACCGTCACTCCCGCGGCTCGCAGGCCGTCTTTGACCTCGCCGATGCGCAGCTGCCCGAAATGGAAGACGCTCGCGGCAAGTACCGCGTCAGCACCGGCCGCGACCGCAGGAGGGAAGTGCGCCACCTCGCCGGCTCCGCCACTGGCGATCACCGGGACTGTGACGACAGCGCGCACAGCAGAGATCATTTGTAGGTCGAAGCCAGCCTTGGTGCCGTCGGCGTCCATCGAGTTGAGCAGGATCTCTCCGACGCCCAGCTGCTGACCCTGAGCAGCCCACGCCACCGCGTCGATGCCGGTACCGCGCCGCCCGCCATGGGTGGTCACCTCGAAACCGGACGGGGTTGCCGGCCGGCTAGCCGGCACCCGCCGGGCATCCACCGACAGCACGATGCACTGTGCCCCGAATCGATGGCTGGCCTCGCGCAGCAGCTCCGGGCGAGCCACCGCAGCGGTATTGATACTCACCTTGTCTGCGCCGGCCCGCAGCAGGCGGTCTACATCGGATACCCCGCGGATCCCCCCGCCGACGGTGAGCGGGATGAACACACATTCCGCGGTGCGCCGGACCACGTCGTAGGTCGTCTCCCGATCCGCAGCTGATGCGGTGACGTCGAGGAAGGTCAGCTCGTCGGCCCCCTGGGCGTCATAGGCGGTGGCCAGCTCTACCGGATCGCCGGCGTCCCGCAGAGCGGTGAAGTTCACGCCTTTGACGACCCGGCCAGCATCGACGTCCAGGCACGGGATCACGCGTACCGCTACGGCCATTTCCTCAGCCTAGGCGGGCGGGCATCGGGACCCGACACACCGGGCACCAGGGCGCGACACGCGGGGCACGGGGGCGCGACACGCGGGTGCTGGGGTGTGAGGCTAGCGGGCGGCGGCCAGGGCGTCGGGGAGGGTGAGGGCACCGGTGTACAGCGCCTTGCCGATGATGGCGCCCTCGACGCCCTGCGGAGCCAGCGCGGCTAGGGCGGCCACGTCAGCGGCACCGGAGACCCCGCCAGAGGCGATCACTGGCGCGTCAGTTCGGGCGCACACCGCGCTGAGCAACTCTAGGTTCGGGCCCCTCAGGGTGCCGTCCTTGGTGACGTCGGTGACCACGTAGCGCGGGCAACCGTCGGCGTCCAGGCGCTCGAGCACCTCCCAGAGGTCGCCGCCCGACGAGGTCCAGCCGCGCGCGGCGAGAATGTGCTGCCCGTCGGTGATCCGCACGTCGAGCCCCACCGCGATCCGCTCACCGTGCTCGGCAATCACCGCCCGGCACCACGCCGGGTTCTCCACCGCTGCGGTGCCCAGATTGACCCGCGCGCATCCAGTGGCCAGCGCCCGCCGCAGCGACGCATCGTCGCGGATGCCTCCGGACAGCTCTACTGCGATGTCCAGCCGGCCGACGACCTCGGCAAGCAGCTCGGCATTCGAACCCCGACCGAAGGCGGCATCGAGATCCACCAGGTGGACCCATTCGGCTCCATCGGCCTGCCAGGCCAGCGCGGACTCAACTGGGTCGCCGTACACGGTCTCGGTACCGGCTTCGCCCTGAGTGAGGCGGACGGTCCGGCCACCTGCGACATCCACTGCGGGCAGCAGCACGAAACTCACGCGTCCACCCTAGGTGGCGCCCCCTGCGCGAGCTTCAGAGCGTCGCGATCCAGTTCCGTAGCAGGTGCGCACCCGCGTCGCCGGACTTCTCGGGGTGGAACTGGGTCGCCCACAGCGGCCCGTTTTCCACCGCGGCCACGAATGGCTCGCCGTGCTCAGCCCAGGTCACCAGCGGCGGCGGCAGTGGCCGAGAGCTTTCCAATTCCCAGTGGCGAACTGCGTAGGAATGCACGAAATAGAACCGGGTGCCCGCGTCCAGGCCGGCGAACAGTTTCGACCCAGTCGGCACGGTCACCGTGTTCCACCCCATGTGCGGCAGCACGTCGGCTTTCAGCCGCTCCACGGTCCCCGGCCACTGGTCGCACCCGTCGGTCTCTACGCCGTGCTCGACACCACGGCTGAACAGCACCTGCATCCCTACACAGATGCCCAGGACCGCGCGCCCGCCGGCTAGGCGGCGGCCGATGATCCAGTCGCCGCGCACCGCCCGAAGTCCGGACATGCACGCCGCGAAAGCACCGACTCCGGGCACCACCAACCCGTCCGCGTTCAGCGCCGCCTCAGCGTCCGCCGTCACCGTCACCGCTGCGCCGGCGCGACTCAACGCCCGCTGCGCCGACCGCAAATTCCCCGACCCGTAATCCAGCACCACCACCCGCGTCACTCCCCTACCTTCCCCCACCCGTATTCAGCAAGCTCAGCGGGGTAAACGGGGTGCCAATAACCTGGGATGGTGCGCGAAGAGGACTTGATGCGGCATTTGGAAGACCTAGTGGCGCGTCGGTATGAGGGGGCGGCGACGTGGCCGGATCGAGTGGCGGTATTCCAGCGGGCAGTCGAGTTGCTCGATCCGGTGGTCCGCGGCGTCTTTGCCGAAGCTGACGCGGCGTTCCTGGAAAACACTGGCGAGATCACTCGCCGCAGCGTCGAGGACAGCGACGGCAGTGTGGGCGAGCACTGGGAGCTGTCTTGGCCCCGGCAACGGGAAGCCGTATCCCGACACGGCGGTCCGGTGGGTCCCGTCCAGGTGATCGCCTGGTTCCGGCGCAGCTTCAACCACGCCCACTTGCGCGGATCCACCGCCGGTGACTGGCCGTTGCAAGTGACCACGACCGACGACGCCGCCCGGCAGTTACCGATCGTGCGCGCCATCGTGGAAGCGGAGTTGCACCAGAAGATCTACGAAGGGCGGTATCCGGTGATGCCGGTGGCGGTGCGCAAATACGGCCTGCCACCCGCCTCCAACCGCTCCTCAACGCCGTGACGTGGTGATCCCGTGGGCCGCTCGTCAAGCGTCCCGGATCTTTGGCCGGAGCTTGCCGCGATCGGGACCGCTGTATGGGCGATCGGCAGCTCCACAGGTGTCAGTCTGCCCGTCTACGGCGTCACACTGCTGCCGCAGCCTTGCGGGCCGCCACCAGCACTGGATCCCACACCGGCGAGAAGGGCGGCGCGTACCCGAGATCCAGGCTGATCATCTCTTCGACCGTCATGCCATTCCACAACGCGACCGCGCACACGTCGACCCGCTTACCCGACCCTTCCCGGCCCACGAACTGGGCACCCAACAGCCGCCCGGTACCCCGCTCGGCGATCATCTTCACGGTGATCGGCACGGCACCCGGAAAGTAACCCGCCCGGGTG
>DATELN010000027.1:0-15148 GCA_035276605.1 Pseudonocardiaceae bacterium
CAGGCTCGTCCTGAGCCAACCGCAACCGCTCCTCCAGCTCCGCCAGGCTGGCCAGCGCGCCAGCCCGGCGTTGCTCCATCTGGTCACGCTGCCGGCGCAACCGCTCGGCCTCGTCGGAGGCCGAGCGCGCCGCCTGGCCCAGCCGGGCGAGCTGTTCAGCGACCGCGGACAGCTGGGCGTCGGACTCATGCAAGGCGGCCAATGTGTTGTTGACGTCCTCGGTGCGGGCGGCCTCCTCGGCAGCGGCTCCATCCAGTTCGGCGGCAAGCTGCTCGATATGCATCTCGCACTCCGCCAGCCGAGCCCGCCCGTCATCGATGGCAGCTTGGACTTCAATGACACTTTGGCTGCGCCCTGATCCCCCGTGTGCCCAGTCGCCGCCGAGCACGTCGCCGTCGAGGGTCACCGCGCGGGCGGTAGGCAGCACGGCCAGCAACGCGCGGGCCGCGGTCAGGTCGTCGACCACCGCGGTGTGATCCAGCAGCCGGTGCAGCGCCGGACGCAGCTGCTCCGGTGCGCGGACCAGATCCACTGCCCAGCGCGCGCCAGCCGGCAGCTCCGGCCAGGTTGACCGATCCACCGTGGCTCCGACACCGGGGGCGCCGCCGATGAGCAGGCCGGCCCGGCCGGCGCCCTGCTCACGCAACAGGGACAGCGCTGCGACTGCGATGTCAAGATCAGCTACCGCCAGCGCATCGGCGGCGGCGCCAAGCGCGGCCGCTATGGCGGCCTCCACGCCGGCCTCCACAGCGAGCAGCGTGGCGACCGTTCCGATCATGCCGGGCCAGTCAGTGGTCAGCAGCGCCTTCGTGCCGTCTTTAAGGGCCAGTCCGACCGCGAGCGCCTCCACCCTGGCCCGCCAGGAGGCCCGCTGCTGCTCGGCCTCGCGCTGTGCCGCGGTGAGCTCGGTGCTGCGCTGCGCCGCAGTGGCATGCGCACTCACCGCCGCCTCGTGCCGCTCGTTGAGGCTGACCTCGCCGGCGTGCAGGCCATCGAGTGTCTGCTGCAGCTCGTCGAACTCCTGCTGGGCCACCTCAGCGCGCTCCCAGGCGTCGGCCAGCGCGCTGGACAGCCGGTCTATTTCCTCCGCGGTGGCACCGGTGGTGGACCGCAGCGCCTCGACCTGCCCAGCGAGCCGAGCCAGCCCCTCCCGACGGTCCGCAATGGCGCGGACGGCGGCCAGATGCGCCCGCTCGGCCTCCGCAACAGCCTGTTCCAGTTCAACTCGGCGATCCAGCGCGGCCGACAGCACTAGCCTGGCCTGCTCCACCACGGCGTGCAGCTCGGTCTCGTTGACCTGCGCGGCCGCAGCCTCGCGCTCCAGCTCGTCGGGATCACGCCCCGGACGATGCGCTTCGGTGGGAGCAGACAGGTGCCGGGCTCGCTGCGCGGCCAGCTGCACCGTGCCGCGCAACCGCTCGGCCAGCGCGGAAAGCTGATACCAAGTGTCCTGCGCCGCGGCGAGCTGCGGCGCCGACGCGGCCAGCTGCTGTTCCAGTTCGGTTTGCTGGGCACGCGCCGTAGTCAACGCGCTGTCCACCTCGTCACGCCGCGCCCTGGCGGCAGCCTCGTCGGCCTCATCCTTGGCCACCGCTGTTCGCAGCGTCACCAGGTCATCGGCGTAGAGGCGCAGCCGGGCATCGCGCAGATCGGCCTGCACAGCCTGCGCCCGCCGGGCGATCTCGGCCTGCTTGCCCAGCGGTTTGAGCTGGCGGCGCAACTCGGCGGTGAGGTCGGCTAACCGGGTGAGGTTGGTCTGCATCGCGTCCAGCTTGCGCAGCGCCTTTTCCTTGCGCTTGCGGTGTTTGAGGACACCCGCTGCTTCCTCGATGAATGCCCGGCGCTCCTCCGGCTTGGACTGCAGGATCGAGTCGAGCTTGCCCTGCCCCACGATGACGTGCATCTCTCGTCCGATGCCAGAGTCGGACAGTAGCTCCTGGACGTCCAGCAACCGGCAGCTGTTGCCGTTGATCTCGTACTCGCTGGCACCGTCGCGGAACATCCGCCGGGTGACCGACACCTCGGTGTAGTCGATGGGCAGCGCGCCGTCGCTGTTGTCGATGGTCAAGGTGACCTCGGCGCGGCCCAGCGGGGGACGATCGGCGGTGCCGGCGAAGATGACGTCTTCCATCTTGCCGCCGCGTAACGCCTTGGCGCCCTGCTCACCCATCACCCAGGACAGCGCATCCACCACGTTGGACTTACCCGATCCGTTGGGTCCTACCACGCAGGTGATGCCTGGTTCGAAGCGCAACGTCGTGGCGGAAGCGAAAGACTTGAAGCCCTTCAGCGTCAAGCTCTTCAGGTGCACGGTGCGCCGGACCCTCTCTGCTGTTTCCCTACTGCATGCCCAAGCAGGGTACCGATGCCTTCCCATTCGTCAGGCTGAGCGGGCAAGCGCGAGTGGGCCACCTCGGAAAATCTCGCACCGAGGACGCTAGTGATCGCGCTCGCCTTGATGATCGTCTCCTCAAACTCGGCGACGTCGTCAGACAGGGCAGTGATAGCCCCACCAACTCCGAAGCTCACCTCGTCCGGCGTGAGCACCAGCGTCCGGATGACCATGGCGAGGTCGGCCGTTCCATTCAGCGAGAAGTAGCCAAGGGCTCCGGAATAGATCCCGCGCGGACCGCTTTCCAGAGCGTCGATGATTCGCATGGTGCGAAGCTTCGGTGCGCCGGTCATCGAGCCACCGGGAAACGCCGCCCGTACACAATCGACCGCCGAGACACCGCTGCGTAGCTTCGCCCGGACGGTGCTGACCAATTGGTGCACATGAGCGTAGCTTTCGACGTCGAAAATGCTCGGCACGGTTACCGAACCGGGCTGCGCGCACGAACCCAGGTCGTTGCGGACCAGGTCAACGATCATCAGGTTCTCCGCGCGGTCCTTCTCGCTGTTAGCAAGCTCCTCTCGCAAGACACGGTCCTGTTCCGCAGACAGCCCACGAGGCCTCGTTCCCTTGATCGGCCGGGACTCTACAACCCCGTCCCTGGACACTCGGATGAAACGCTCAGGAGATGTGCTCAAGACGAACAAGTCGGCAAAACGCAACCAGGCCGCGAAGGGGGCTGGGCTTTCGGTGCGCAGCACCTGGTAGGCCCGCCAAGGGTTGATCGTCGCCTTCCCGACCACCATATTGGTCAGGCACACCTCGTAACTCTCCCCTTCCTTGATCGCCTTTTGGCAGGCCGCGATCAGGTGCAGGTACCGGGACCGGTCGTGGCGCAGGCCGACGTCGCCCAGTGCGAGGAAGGGCCTGCGCGGCCTGGGCGGCGTGCCGGCCAGCGCGTCCAGCCGAGCACCGGTGCGGGCAAGCCATTCCCGCGCGCTGGTGTCGTCCTCAGGATCGGCGAGCGCGAGCAAGTACGTCATTCCGGTCAGGTGGTCAATAACAAGCCCGCGATCAGCGAAGATCATGGCTGCGTCGGGGTTATCCGAGCGGTGCGCAAGCCTGCCGCCGCATTCGGCCTTGAGTTCGTAACCGGTGTAACCGACCCAGCCGAGGGCAAAGTCGAAGGGCAACTCCGGCACCTCAACATCCAGGGCGCGCAGATCGCGGTCCAGCCAGTCGAAGAATCCGGCGCGGTGCACGTCAGTGCGCTCTGGCGAGTGCACGGTCACCGTGCCCCGCCAGACGTCGGCATAGGCAATCCTGGCTAATGGGCCGCTGGCGTCACCGAGAAAAGAGAACCTGCCTAACTCGCTGCTCTGCAGGCTGCTATCCAGCCAGAAGGCATGGGACGAGGATCCGTACAGGCAACCGAACACGTGTTCGATGGGTGCCGAGGTCGCCCGCACACCGGCCAGCAGCCGCAAGGTCCGGGTTTGCTTCTCCCTGGCCGCAGTGACCACCGTGCGCTGCGGTGGGCGCCGGCTACCGGGACGGACCGGATTGCGCTGACGCCATCGGCTGGTAAGCCGAACGAAGTTGCGCAGCATCTCCCGTCCGTACTCGGTACGGATCGACTCAGGATGGAACTGCACGCCCCAGGCCGGTCGGTACCGGTGCCGCACGCCCATGATCAGACCGCTGTCAGTCCACGCGGTGATCTCGAGATCGTCCGGTACGCCGGTGACGGTCAGCGAGTGATAACGCACTACTCGTAACGGCGAGGGCAGTCCCCTGAATAGATCGACGCCGTCGTGCACGACGTCCGACTCACGCCCGTGGAACAACTCCGGTGCTGCGTCGACGATCCCGCCACTGAGCTCGCACAACCCTTGATGCCCCAGACAGACACCAAGCAACGGGATCGACTCGCCCAGCACGACGTCACGGCTAAGACCGAAATCCGATGACCGACTAGGTCGCCCGGGTCCAGGCGAGATGATGACGTTGTCGAATTCAGCGAGATCCGCCATGCGCCAGCCGGGAGCATCATTGCGGACCACGCACGGCTCAATGCCGTTGATTTCGGCCAAATACTGGAAAAGGTTGTAGGTGAACGAGTCGTAGTTATCAATGATCAGCGTGCGCATGGATTCCACTTCGTCGGTACCCGTTGGCCGCGCGCCGCTCAGCGCTCGACGAAGCCGGTGACGCCGCGGACGTGGTCGAACCGCTCGGTCACCTGCTTCACATGCCCCGGCGTCGACCCGGATCGGAGCGCGGCGAGTAGCTGCTCGCAGGCCTCCCGTGGGCCCTCCGCAACGACTTCAACCCGCCCGTCGGACAGATTTGCCGCATGACCGGCCAGTCCCAGCATGAGCGCCTGAGATCGGGTCCACCAGCGGAATCCCACGCCCTGAACACGACCATGCACCCAAGCGGTCATGCGCACCGAGCGCCCCTTGGTCATGGGTCAATGATGCACCTGGCGCGGGCACGGCCCGTGAACTCGGCGCTACCGACGTGCAAACGCCGTTACGGATGGGGCTGGCGGGGGCGGGGCTGGCAGCGGGGGCAGAAATAGGACGAGCGGTTCATGAAGGGTTCTCGGCGGATCGGGGTGCTACAGCGGGAGCAGGGCTGGCCGGCCTGGCCGTAGGCGGCCAGCGAGCGGTCGAAGTAGCCGGAGGCACCGTTGATGTTCACATAGAGCGCGTCGAAGGACGTGCCGCCGGCAGCGAGTGCCTCGGTCATCACCTCCGTGACCGCCGCCAGCACGGCGCAGCCCTGCGCGCGGGTCAGCGTCGCGGTGGGCCGGGCTCCGTGTAGCCGGGCCCGCCACAGCGCCTCGTCGGCGTAGATGTTGCCGATTCCGGAGACCAGGGTTTGGTCGAGCAGCGCGCGTTTGAGGCCGGTATGTCGCCGGCGGATCCCGGCGACCACCGCGTCAGGGTCAAAAAGCGGGTCCAGCGGGTCTAAGGCGATGTGCGCAACGGGAATGGGTATGCCCTCGACCAGCTCCTCCACCGAGAGACCGCCGAACGTGCGCTGGTCGATGAACCGCAACTCCGGGCCACCGTCGACAAAGCGGAACCGCACCCGTAGGTGCATCTCGTCCGCGGCGCCGGGAGGCTGCATCCGCATCTGCCCGCTCATTCCCAGATGGGCCAGCAACGCTTCGTAGTCACCCAAATCCAGCCAGAGATACTTGCCGCGGCGCTGGGCAGCGCGGATCTGCCGGCCGGCCAGCCGGCAGGCGAAGTCGAGCTCGCCGGCGAGGTGGCGGCGTACCGAACGGGGATGGCGCACCTCGACCGCGGCCACCGTGCGCCCGGTGACGTGTTCGGCGAGGCCGAGCCGGACAACCTCGACCTCGGGTAGTTCCGGCACGATGTGCTACCCCGCCGGCGGGGCGCTCCCGCTGGCCAGCTCGGACAGCGAACGCCAGGCGGCCTCGGCGGCGCGCTGCTCGGCCTCCTTCTTGGTGCGGCCCTGCCCGCTTCCCCGCTCGACCCCAGCCACCACCGCGGTCGCGGTGAACTCCTTGAGATGGTCTGGCCCATCCTCGGTGATCCGGTACTCCGGCACTCCCAAGTCGCGGCTGGCGGTGAGTTCCTGCAGGCTGGTCTTCCAGTCCAAGCCCGCACCAAGCAGCGGAGCCATCACCAGTAGCGGGTCGAACAGCCGGTGCACCATGTCGCGGGCAACATCGATGCCGTGCTGCAAATACACCGCGCCGATCAACGCCTCGGTGGTGTCGGCCAGGATGCTGGACTTATTCCGGCCGCCGGTGAGCTCCTCGCCCCGGCCTAGCAGCAGGTACTCCCCCAAGCCGTCGGGACCGAGTCCGCGCGCCACGCCGGCCAGCGCGTGCATGTTCACCACGCTGGCGCGCAGCTTGGCAAGCTGCCCCTCGGGCAGGTCGGGGTGGGTGCGGAACAGGTGATCAGTGACGACTACGCCGAGCACCGCGTCGCCCAGGAACTCCAGCCGCTCGTTCGGTTCCAGACCACCGCTTTCGTAGGCATAGGAGCGGTGTGTCAAAGCAAGCGTGAGCAGCTCGGTGTCGATCTCGACGCCGAGCGCGGTGAGCAGCGGGGTCAGATCTGCTGGATGGCCCCGCGACGGACGGTTACCCAAGGGACGTCGCGTGGCGTGCTCAGGCCGGCTGGTTGACCTGGCGGCCGTCGTACCGTCCGCAGTACGGGCACAGCACGTGCGGCGGCTTCGGCCGGCGGCAGGCGCGGTTGGAACACTCCGCCAGAGTGGTGGCGGTGGTCTTCCACTGGGCCCGCCGCGAGCGGGTGTTCGACCGCGACATCCTGCGCTTGGGGACGGCCACGTTACTCGTTCTCCTCTTCGGTTGCGCGCAACCGCTGCTTCAATGCGGCCCAGCGCGGATCCATTGTCTCATGCCGGTGATCCGTACCGAGTTCCGCCCGCTTGCCGCCGCATTCCGGGCACAGTCCCAGGCAGTCTTCGCGGCACAGCGGAGCCTGCGGCAGCGCCAGCAGCACGGTATCGCGAACCACTCGCTCAAGGTCAATAAGACCATCGACGACCCGGCTGACCTCCTCGGGATCAGTAGTGCCGTCGGTCGCGGTGTCCGGGTAGGCGAACAGCTCGATCAGCTCGACCTCAAGTCGATCGGTCAGCAGATCCAGGCACCGGGAACACTGCCCGGTAACCGTCGCCGACGCCGTCCCCGAGACCAGCACCCCTTCCACCACCGACTCCAGGCGTACGTCCAGCACGAGATGATTTCCCGCCGGGATTCCCATCGCCTCGATGCCCAGCTCAGCCGGCAGCTCGATGTCACGGTGGTATTGGCGCATCGCCCCAGCACGCCTACCCAGATGCCGGGTATCGATCACCCAGGGGGCGGACGGATCCGGTCGAGCGGGAGCGGTATTGCGCGGCATCACCTTGCAGGGTAGGCCCTAGGCACTTCGGCCGTGATATCCGCTGGTTCCGGCAGGCATCGGCGCGGCGTGCTGGGCGCGGCCGCGCCCGAGCGCACGCAGGGTGCGATTGAGTAGCTCCTCGAACTCCGCGAGAGTGGTCTCCACGTAGGCGTCGCATTCCGAGCGGAGGCGGTGCACCTCGGTGCTTGCCTCATCCAGGATCCGGGTGGCCTCAGCGCGAGCCGCTTGTACTACCTGGGTCTTTTCGACCAACCGGGCCTGCTCGGCACGGCCATCGGCGACCGCCCGCTCGTAGGACGCTCTCCCAGCCGCAGTCATCCGCTCCGCTTCCGCCTCAGCGCGCCCGGTGAGCTCTTCGTACTCGCGACGTCCGGTGGCCTCCAGGCGGTCCACATCGGCCTGTGCGCCGCCCAGCAGCGACTCGGCCTTGGCACGGGCTTCGGCGACCAGCCGCGCGGCCTCGTCGCGGGCGGCAGCCGCCGCCTGCTCCGCTTCAGCGTGCGCGTCTTCGCGGTGACGCTGCGCTTCTTGCCGCGCCGTGTCGATCAGCTCATCGCGATGGTCCAGGACGTCCTGCGCGTCGTCGAACTCGGCGGGGATCGCGTCGCGGATGTCGTCGAGTAGTTCCAGCACGTCGCCACGGGGCACGATGCAGCTGGAGGTCATCGGCACACCGCGGGCCTCCTCCACGGTGGTCACGAGCTCGTCGAGGGCCTCGAAAACCCGGAACACCCGCCCCTGGAGCTGATCACCGTCCATAACAGCCATTTTGACCGGTGAGCCAGCGCAGATGCGGGAGCATCCGCTGGTCGGCGTGTCCCCTCTGCTCAGTCCTGTCAGCACTGCCGGTGCCGGCCTTACGGCCGCTCACCGGCGAGCCGACTGATCAGCCGTTGGTGCACGCTGGGCGGCAACAGGTGGCCAACGTCACCACCGTAGGTGGCGACCTCCTTAACCACCGAGCTGGACAGAAAGCTGTAGTGCGGTTTGCTCGGCAGGAACATCGTGTCCACGCCGGACAGCTGATAATTCAGCTGAGCCATCTGCAGCTCGTAGTCGAAGTCGCTGACTGCGCGCAGCCCTTTCACGATCGTGGTGATTCCGTTGGCCGTGCAATAGTCCACGAGCAGCCCATGCCAGGAATCCACGCGGATACCGGACAAATGTTCGGTGATCTCCTTGAGCATCGCTAAACGGTCGGACACCTCAAACAGGCAGTTCTTGGTCTTATTGATCATTACGGCGACGACAACCTCGTCGAATTGCCTGGCGGCTCGCTCGATGATGTCGAGATGCCCATTAGTGGCGGGGTCGTAAGAGCCGGGACATACCGCGCGTCTCATGGCGCGAAACCGTAGTACACCGCGGTGTCGCCATACCGCCGATTCGTGAGTGCGATTACACCGGCCGGCCAGACTGGCGGCCGCGCCCGAGCCGCGCGTTCCACGACGATTAGCGCCGCAGGAGCCAACCAACCACCGTTGACCAGCGCGCTCAACACCGCACTCACAGCATCGTCGTCGAGCGCGTAGGGCGGATCGGCAAACACCAGGTCGTAGGGATGGTCGGTGCCGCCGCGTAGAACCGCAAGCACATCCGCGGTGTTGACTTGAGTTCCCGGCAGGCCAAGCGCTGTCACATTCTGGCAAAGCACGGCGGTGGCGCGCCGATCGGATTCCACGAACCGGACGTGAACCGCCCCTCTCGATAGCGCCTCCAAGCCCAGCGCGCCGGACCCGGCGTAGAGGTCGAGGACCCGGGTTCCTTCGACATCCCGGCGGGCCTGCACGGCGCTGAATAGCGCCTCGCGCACGCGGTCGGACGTCGGCCGGGTGCCATGCGGCGGCACCGCCAGCCGCCGACCCCCGGCCACCCCTGCCACGATGCGCACCACATGACCATGGTGCCGCAGTAAGTCGCGATGCAGGCTATCGCATGCATCGCCACTCACGGGGGCTCCTCAGCCCAGTTCGAGGATCAGGTCGCCACCTTCGACCTGCTGGACTGATTTGATCGCTAGACGCGCTACCGTGCCGCCGGCGGCGGCGGTAATGCCGGCCTCCATCTTCATCGCCTCGATGGTGGCTACCGTCTGGCCGGCGGACACGGTGTCGCCTTCGGCCACTTGCAGGGTGACCACTCCGGCGAACGGTGCCGCCACGTGCTTGCTGTTGGCTCGGTCAGCCTTCTCTGCGACGGGGACTGTGGAAGCGACCGAGCGGTCCCGGACCTGCAGCGGCCGCATCTGCCCGTTGAGGGTGCACAGCACGGTGCGCATACCCCGCTCGTCGACGTCTCCGATCGCCTGCAGCTGGATCAGCAGCCGCACACCTGGATCGAGATCCACGGCGTATTCGTAGCCGGGACGCAACCCGTAGAAAAATTCCTCGCTGCACAGCACCGAGGTGTCCCCGTAGGTCTCACGATGGCGTTCGAACTCTGCGGTCGGACCGGGAAACAGCAGACGGTTGAGAGTACGCGCGCGATCTTCCTTCAACCCCTGCCGGTCCTGCGAAGACAGCTCCGCTATTCCGCGCGGACCACTGCGACCCTTCAGGGCCTTGCTGCGCAGCGGCTCGGGCCACCCGCCCGGAGGAATACCAAGCTCGCCGTGCAGGAAACCGATCACCGAGTCGGGGATGTCGTAACGGGCCGGGTCAGACTCGAAGTTTTTCGGTTCGACTCCCGCCCCGACCAGATGCAGCGCTAGATCACCCACGACCTTGGACGACGGGGTCACCTTCACCAGCCGCCCAAGCATCCGGTCGGCGGCCGCATAGGCCTCTTCGATCTGTTCGAAGCGATCCGCCAGACCCAGAGCCACGGCTTGCTGGCGCAGGTTGGACAGCTGACCGCCGGGGATTTCGTGGTGATACACCCGCCCGGTGGGGGAGGCCAGGCCAGATTCGAAAGGCGCGTAGACCTTGCGCACCAGTTCCCAGTACGGCTCCAGATCGCAGACCGCCTGCAGATCCAACCCGGTGTTGCGGTCGGTGTGGTCGGTGGCCGCGACGAGCGCGGACAGCGACGGCTGCGATGTGGTGCCAGCCATAGAAGCCGTAGCAGCGTCGACCGCATCCACCCCGGCGTCGATTGCCGCGAGCAAGGTCGCGAGCTGCCCACCCGGCGTGTCGTGGGTGTGCAGGTGCACCGGGAGATCGAACCTCCTGCGCAGTGCGGCTACCAGCGTCCGGGCGGCGGGCGGGCGCAACAGCCCGGCCATGTCCTTGATGCCCAGCACGTGCGCGCCGGCCTCGACGATCTGTTCGGCCAGCCGCAGGTAGTAGTCCAACGTGTACAGCTTCTCGCCGGGATCAGACAGGTCGGCCGTGTAGCACAGCGCAACCTCGGCGACCGCCCGGCCGGTCTCGCGCACTGCGTCGATGGCCGGGCGCATCTGAGAGACGTCGTTGAGCGCGTCGAAGATCCGGAAGATGTCCAACCCGGTCTCGACGGCCTCCTCGATGAAGGCGGCGGTCACCTCCGTCGGGTACGGCGTGTAGCCCACCGTGTTGCGCCCGCGCAGCAACATCTGCAGGCAGATGTTGGGTATCACCTCCCGCAGCGCGGCCAGCCGCTCCCACGGGTCCTCGGCGAGGAAGCGCAGCGCGACGTCGTACGTCGCGCCACCCCAGCACTCTAGCGACAGCAGCTGCGGGGTCATCCGGGCGACATGCGGACCCACGGCGACGAGGTCCCGGCTGCGTACCCGGGTGGCCAGCAGCGACTGGTGGGCATCCCGGAAGGTGGTTTCGGTGACGCCGACTCCGGTTTGGGCCCGTAACCACCGCGCGAACTCCTCCGGGCCCAGGGTGAGCAGCCGGTGGCGGGAGCCGGTAGGTGGTCGAGTGTCCAGATCGAGCGGCGGCAGCTTGCTCACCGGATCGACCAGATCAGGGGGGTCACCGTGCGGCCGGTTCACGGTGATCTCTCCGAGATAGGTCAGCAGCCGGGTTCCCCGGTCCGCGGACTGCCGGGCGGTGAGCAGGTGCGGGCGTTGCTCGATGAAGGAGGTGGTGACGTTGCCCGCCATGAAGTCCGGCTCGTCGAGTAGCGCCAGTAGGAACGGAATGTTGGTGGCCACCCCGCGGATCCGGAATTCGGCCAGCGCCCGCCGGGCTCGGCGCACCGCAGTAGGAAAGTCGCGCCCCCGGCAGGTCAGCTTGACCAGCAGGGAGTCGAAGTGTGCGCTGATCTGGGCACCTGTTTGCATGGTGCCGCCGTCGAGGCGGATCCCGGCACCGCTGGCAGAACGGTACGCGGTGACCGTTCCGATGTCCGGACGGAACTCGTTGGCCGGGTCCTCGGTGGTGATCCGGCACTGCAGAGCGGCCCCATGCGGAACGATCATGTCCTGGTGCAGCCCGAGGTCGGTCAGTGTCTCACCGGCCGCGATTCGTAGCTGGGCAATGACCAGGTCAATATCCGTGATCTCCTCGGTCACCGTGTGCTCGACCTGGATCCGCGGGTTCATCTCGATGAACACGTGGCGACCACCGCGGTCAACGAGGAACTCCACGGTGCCAGCGTTGACGTAGCCGATGTGCCGGGCGAAGGTGACCGCGTCGGCGCAGATCCGTTGTCGCAGGTCGGGGTCTAGGTTGGGCGCGGGCGCCACTTCCACAACCTTCTGGTGTCGCCGCTGCACCGAGCAGTCCCGTTCGTAGAGGTGGATGACGTCGCCGAGCGGATCAGCGAGGATCTGCACCTCGATATGACGGGGATCGATAACCGCCTGCTCCAGGAACACGGTGGGATCACCGAACGCCGACTCGGCTTCCCGGCTGGCCACCTCCAACGCCATGCGCAGACCACTGGGCTCGGTGACTCGGCGCATGCCGCGGCCACCGCCGCCAGCGACGGCTTTGACGAAAACCGGGAATCCGATCTCGCCAGCGGCGGCCATCAATTTGTTGATGTCGGCGGAGGGGGCGCTTGACGCCAGGACCGGCACGCCCGCCTCATGGGCCGCGGCCACCGCCCGCGACTTGTTTCCCGCCAGCGCCAGCACAGCGGGAGGCGGCCCGACGAAGGTAATCCCGGCCTGCCGGCAGGCCATAGCCAGCTTCGGGTTCTCCGACAGGAAACCGTAACCGGGGTAGATCGCATCAGCTCCAGCGCGCTGAGCGGCTCGGATGATTTCCGACACCGACAGGTACGCCCGTACCGGATGGCCTTTCTGCCCGATCTGGTAGGCCTCGTTGGCTTTGAGCCGGTGCTCGGAGTTGCGGTCCTCGTAAGGAAACACCGCGACCGTCTGGCAACCCAGTTCGTAGGCGGCCCGAAACGCGCGGATCGCGATCTCTCCGCGGTTGGCGACCAGCACCTTGCGAAACACGTGCCAGCTCCCTTCCCATGGCCGGTCCGGTCGGGATTGTCTTTGCCGCATCATCGCAGTTCGTAGCCGCAAGTGGGGATGTTCGATTCGCCACGTGCGAGGTTGCTGCCGCGCGCGGGTCCGGCGGGGTATCAAGGAGATGGCAGGAAAGGACACGGCTATGGGCGCAGCGCGGTACCACCGTTACTACCGTCGAGGCGTGGGATGGCGAGGGGCAGGCCCGCTGTCGGTACTGCTGTTCGCAGTGATTGTGGCCGGTGCTGGCGTGCTCGCCGCGGCGCTGTTGGCCGCGCTGGCGCTCACCGGGGGCTTGGTGTTTGGAGTGGGCTCGATCGTCGTGCTGCATCAGTTGCGCCGCCGCTATCGCCGGGCGCTGTACCGGCAACAGCCAGTGGCGACTGCATCAACGCCACCCGTCAGCCGAATCACACCAGGTCCGGACTGGCGTGCTAGCCGTGCCCAGTTCGCTGTCTTGCGCAGCGAGTATGGCCAGTTCGAATGTGACCCGCTGGCGGTGTTACGGCTTCCGGCGCTGACCGATGTGACAGTGCCCTCCACCGGGCGGTTCGTGGACGCCTTCGCCGAGGCGCAGGCGCTGGATACCGAGACCGAACCACCGCCCGAGCACCGCGCGCGTTACGCCAAGGCGGTGGATGCGGCGTGGCGTGCTTGGCAGGCCGCTCGAGACGCGGCCGAACGTATCCGTCTGGCGGGTATCCCGGAACAGGAGCGGGTGACGGTGCAACGGGCCATCAAGCTGCTCACTATGGCGCGGGACTCAGACCACGACGCCGAGCGCATCGCCGCCTACGCCAAGGCTCGCGCGGAACTGGCGAAGCTGGACCGCGCCGGCACCCTGCGACTGCCGCCGGCGGCGGTGGCGGCGCTGGAGGCGGCCTCCCGCGGCCAATTACCTGCGGGTCGCTAGACCGAAACCACGACCGTCTCGACCCCAAGCGTGTCGAGCAGGCGTCGTAGATCGTCGGGATCGCTGGTCAGTACCCGATCACCGGGGGCGAGCCCGAGACACGACGTGGGCGTCGACCACGTCACAAATGTGGGCGGCCCCCAACAGCGCACCCAGGCGTTTACCGGTGTCGAGGTCCAACGGTGGGGCCGCTATCCAGTGGCTCCAGAGACGACGGGGACCCGCCGGCAAAGGAAACGGGGGCGGCGGGTCCCCGTCACACCTTGTACAGGAACTCGGCACGCTGCTCGTCGAGCAAGTCCCCGGTCAGCCGGGCCAGCTCAGGGTGGGCGGTGAGGTCCGGATCGGACTGGATCAGCTGCGTAGCGGCCTGCCGCGCCACCATGATCAGGTCTTCGTCGCGCAGCAGGGACAGCAGTTTGAGCCCGGAACGGCGGCCAGACTGCATAGCGCCCAGCACGTCGCCCTCCCGGCGCAGTTCCAGATCCAGCCTGGCCAGCTCGAAACCGTCGCTGGTGGCGGCGACCGCGTCGAGCCGTTCCCGGGCGGCGGAGCCGGGCGGCGAGTCGGTCACCAGCAGGCACAGTCCAGGATGCGCGCCGCGGCCAACCCGGCCACGCAACTGGTGCAGCTGGCTGATCCCGAACTGCTGCGCATCCATGATCACCATGACGGTGGCGTTGGGCACGTCCACTCCGACCTCGACGACGGTGGTAGCCACCAGCACATCGATTTCACCTGAAGCGAAAGACCGCATCGCGGCGTCTTTGTCGTCTCCGGGCAGGCGGCCGTGCAGAATCCCCAACCGCAGCGACGCCAGCGGGCCTTCCGCAAGCTGCGGAGCCAACTCCAGAACCGCCAGCGGCGGCCGCGTGTCATCCTCGCCATCCTGGCCGTTTGGCGCGCCCTCACTGGCAGCGTCCTCCCCACCGATGCGGGGGCACACCACGTAAGCCTGCCGGCCGGCGGCGACCTCCTCGGTGATTCGCTGCCATACCCGGTCCAACCAGCTCGGTTTCTCCCCGACCGGCACCACCGTGGTGGAGATCGTGGACCGGCCGTGGGGCAGCTCGCGCAGCGCGGAGACCTCCAAGTCGCCGTAGACGGTCATCGCGACGGTGCGTGGGATCGGCGTCGCGGTCATCACCAGGACATGCGGGCTGGTGCCATCGAGTGCCCGGGCGCGCAGCGCATCGCGCTGCTCGACGCCGAAGCGGTGCTGCTCGTCGACTACTACTAAGCCCAGGTCCGCAAAGGACACCCGGTCCTGAATCAGGGCGTGCGTGCCCACCACGATCCCGGCCGCGCCGCTGGCCGCGTCCAGCAGCGCCTGCTTGCGAGCCCGGGCCGGCATCGAGCCGGTGAGCAACGCTGTCCGGGTGGCCTGCTGGGCCGAGCCCAGCTCGCCGGCACGGCCATGCGCGCCCAGCATCTCTTGCAAGGACCGGGCGTGCTGGGCAGCGAGCACCTCGGTGGGCGCCAGCAGCGCGGCCTGCCGCCCCGCGTCGACGACCTGCAGCATCGCGCGCAGCGCCACCACGGTCTTGCCGGATCCGACCTCACCTTGCAGCAGCCGGTTCATTGGATGCTCACCGGCCAGCTCAGCGGCCAGCACCGCGCCCACG
>DATELN010000028.1:0-32432 GCA_035276605.1 Pseudonocardiaceae bacterium
GGCCATGGTGACGGCTCCGGACTCCGCGGCGCGCTTGGCGAGGAGGCTGACGTTGTGCCGGATCGCGGCGAGATCGATCACCACTTCGACCCGGGGGCGTGGGGCTGGCGCCGACATTGGCAGGGTCACCTTCCCGCTTCCGCCCGCAGCGCCCGAATCGCCGACGTCAGCGCGGTTTGAATCGCCGAGGCAGGTGCCGGCGCCCCAGCCGGGTGCCCGGCGGCCACGCTGGCGGCGAACTCCTGGGCGTGGGTCGCGGCAGCAGCCGCCGTGGCCGGATCGAGGCCGGCTGCCAACAAGGCGCCGATCACGCCGGTGAGGACGTCTCCAGAACCGGCAGTGGCCGGCCACGACGAGCGCGCCGGGTTTGCCAGCAGCCGCCCGTCTGGCGCGGCGACGATTGTGGTGTTCCCCTTGAGCAGCACCACGGCGTCGAACCGGCTCGCCGCGTCCCGGGTGGCAGAGACCCGGTCTGGACCGGGAGGCTTACCGGTGAGCCGCTCGAACTCCCGATCGTGTGGGGTAAGCACCAGCGGGGTACTCGGGTCCCGGCTGTCCGCCAGCTCCGGATACCGCGCCAGCAGGGTGATCGCGTCGGCGTCGGCGACCACCGGTACTCCGGCAGCCAGCACGTGGGCCAGCACCTGGCGACCGGCGGCGCCAGTACCCAATCCCGGTCCGACCGCCCACGCCTGCACCTGCCCGGCATCGGCGACCGACCCGGTGGCCACCACCTCCGGCCAGCGCGCGCGGACCACGTCGGCGGCGGTACCGGCGAAGCGCACCATCCCCGAGGTCGCCAGCACCGCGGCTCCGGTACATAGCACCGCCGCGCCGGGGTAGTCCGCGGAGCCTGCCGCGATACCGACGACGCCCTGGTTGTACTTGTCGCTGGCCGGTCCCGGCACCGGCCACAGCGCACCGATCTCGGCCGCCGTCAGTACCCGCAGATCGGGCTCGCCGAGCTGCTCGGACAGCCCAATGTCGACCAGGTGCACCGGCCCGCATCGCCACGGGACCAGCACGTGCACGGGCTTGCGGGCGCCGAAGGTGACGGTTTCGGTGGCGGTGACCGCGGGCCCGTCCGCGATGCCAGTGTCCGGGTCCACCCCGGACGGCGAATCCACCGCGATGATCGGCACCTGGATCGCGTCCACCAACCGAGCGGCCGCGGGGCGCAGCGGTCCCTTGCCGGACAGCCCGACGATCCCGTCCAGTACGAGGTGGGTGCGATCCGGCAGCTCGTCGACGATCCGCCCGCCGGCGTGGCGTAGTGCGGCCAGGCCCTGCTGGTGCGCACGATCTGGTGACAGCAGCACCGCAGTGACCGCCACCCCGCGCCGGCGCAGGAACGCCCCGGCCCACAGCGCGTCTCCGCCGTTGTTGCCGGCCCCCACCAGCAGTCCGACATGCCGTCCGGCTACCCCTCCGGTGCGTTCAGCCAGCACCGCGGCAGTCCGGGTGGCCAACCCGAAGGCCGCCCTTTGCATCAAGGTGCCGACGGGCACCCGGGCGAGCAGGGCGCGTTCAGCGGCCTGGACATGGCCCACCGTCCACGCGCCTTGTGAGTGCGTAACAGTGTCATAGCACCGAATGCCACTCACGACTATTCGACCGTGACCGATTTTGCCAGGTTGCGGGGCTTGTCGACGTCGTAGCCGCGTTGCCGGGCGATCTCGGCGGCCAGCACCTGCAGCGGCACGGTAGAAACTAACGGCTGCAACAGAGTGGGGACCGCGGGGACTTCTAGCAGGTGTGCGGCGTAGGGGCGCACGGTCTCGTCGCCCTCTTCGGCGATGACGATGGTCCGGGCACCGCGAGCCCGGATCTCCTGGATGTTGGACAGCAGTTTGGGATGCAGGATCGCCCGTCCCTTGGGCGAAGGCATCACGACAACCACCGGAAGGTTGGGCTCCAGTAGCGCGATGGGGCCATGTTTGAGCTCTCCGGCGGCGAAGCCCTCAGCGTGCATGTAGGCGAGCTCCTTGAGCTTCAGCGCGCCTTCCAAGGCCACCGGGAAGCCGACATGGCGACCGAGGAACAGCACGACTTTGGCGTCGACCAGCTCGCGGGCCAACGCGCGCACCCGCCCCACGGTGTCGAGGACCTGGGCCACTGCTTCGGGCATCGCCTCCAGCTCGGCGTACTCACGGGCCACCTCGTCGGAGTACTTGGTGCCACGAGCCTGCGCCAACGCCAGCCCGACCAGAAAGTTGGCCGTGAGCTGGGCGAGGAACGACTTAGTCGCGGCGACCCCGATCTCTGGCCCGGCGTGGGTGTACAGCACTGCATCCGACTCCCGGGGGATCTGCGCGCCGTTGGTGTTGCAGATCGCCAGCACTCGGGCCTTCTGCTCGCGCGCGTGCCGCACGGCTTCCAAGGTGTCCATCGTCTCGCCGGACTGTGAGATCGCCACCACCAGCGTGGAGCGGTCCAGCACCGGGTCGCGGTACCGGAACTCGCTGGCCAGCTCCACCTCTACCGGCAGCCGGCACCAGTGCTCGATGGCGTACTTGGCGACCATCCCGGAGTGGTAGGCGGTACCGCAGGCGACTACGAAGACCTTGTCGACGTCGCGCAGCTCCTGGATGTCCATCCGTTGCTCATCGAGCACGATCCGGCCGTCGATGAAATGCCCGCGCAGGGTATTGGCAATAGCGCTGGGCTGTTCCTGGATTTCCTTGAGCATGAAATAGTCGTGTCCGCCCTTTTCCGCCGCGGACAGATCCCAGTCGACGTGAAATGGTTTCCCGCGCGCCACGCAGCCGAAGAAATCGGTGATCTGGTAGCCGTCCCGGGTGATCGTCACCACCTGGTCCTGGCCGAGCTCGACAGCGTCGCGGGTGTGGTCGATGAATGCCGCAACATCGGAGGCGACGAAATGCTCGCCGTCGCCTACGCCGAGCACCAGCGGCGAGGACCGGCGTGCGGCGACGATCAGGTCGGGCTCATCGGCGTGCGCGACGACGAGGGTGAATGCGCCCTGCAGCCGTCGGCACACCAGCCGTACCGCCTGCGGTAGATCACCGCACGCCGCATACGCCGCGGCGAGCAGGTGTGCGGCGGTCTCGGTGTCTGTGTCGCTGGTCAGTTCCACACCGGCAGCTTCCAGCTCGGCGCGCAGCTGGGCGTGGTTTTCGATAATCCCGTTGTGCACCACCGCGAGCCGGCCTGCGGTGTCGCGGTGGGGGTGGGCGTTGCGATCGGTCGGCGCACCGTGGGTGGCCCAGCGGGTGTGTCCCATCCCGGCGCTGCCCCGCAAGCCGGCCCGGCCGGAGGCGTCCACCTCTTCGATGAGGTTGCGCAGCGCACCCGCCTTGCGCGTCACTGCCAGCACACCGGCGCTGGTCAGCACCGCGACACCGGCGGAGTCGTACCCGCGGTACTCCAGCCGGCCCAGACCTTGCAGGACGACATCGAGGGCGTCTCGATGCCCGACGTAGCCCACGATTCCACACATGCGCCAAACGCTAGACCCCAACGCTAGCCAACCCGCCGGTCGGTCATCCGATACCGTCCCGGCTCATGGCACGCACCGATCCGGCGGTCCGGCGCGCGGCCGAGGAACTGTCGCGGCCCGGTCCGCACGCGGTGGCCAGCGGCGATCTCGCCGCGGCCGGTATGCCGGGCGTGGTGTTCACCCCCCGGTCAGGGCGGGGCCTTGCCGCGATCGCGTTCGGCCACGGCTGGCTGCAACCGACGGCACGCTACGACGAGCTGCTACGCCACCTGGCCAGCTGGGGTGTGGTGGTCGCCGCACCAGCCACGCAACTCAATGTGCTCGCCTCGCACAGCCAGTTCGCCACCGATTTACGCACCGCGCTGGACCTATGCACAACGGTGCGCCTGGGTGACGGGGCGATCAGTATCGACCCCCGCAAGCTCGGCCTGGCCGGGCACGGCATGGGCGGCGGGTGCGCGGTGCTGGCAGCGGCGGCCGACAACCGGTGCCGTGCGGTGGTCACGCTGGCGCTGGCCGAGACACTGCCCTCCGCGGTGGCCGCCGCACGGAATTGCGCCATGCCGGGCCTGCATGTGGTGGGGGATAACGATTTGCTTGCCCCGGCGGTGGGGCATGCCGAGCCGGTGGCCCGGGCGTGGGCGGGTCCGGTGCAAGTGCGAACCCTGCCCAAAGCAAGTCATCTCGGTTTCACCGCCGGTTCGCATTGGACGGACTTGCTCATGGGCACTGGGCCGGAGTTGCGCACCCGGCAACTGTCCCGCGCGCTGACTACCGCCTTCTTGCTCAGCCATCTCGCCGGCATAGCCGACTACGACACGCTGCTGACGCAACCACACTAGTGTGATTGAACGAGGTCTCCGGCGAGGTGGTGCCTTATAGTAACCGCACGGCAACGTCGCGCTGGGCGCTTACCAAGGGAGTCGCTATGACTATCGGTTTCGTTATGTTGATCATCCTGTGGATTGTCATCGCTATTTTCATCATAGCGGCCATTGTGCAAGTATTTAGATCAGCAGCACGCTAGTTCAGTTCGCGGTCGCGACAATCGTGGCAATGCGTTGAGCGATTGTCGTGGCCGCGACTTCGGTGGGGGCCTCGACCATTACTCGTACCAGCTGCTCGGTCCCTGATGGGCGGAGTAGTACGCGACCGGTTTCGCCCAGTTCGGCTTCTGCGGTGGCGATGGCGTCGGTCACCGCAGGAGCCGTCACGACGCGCGTCTTGTCCACGACCGCCACGTTGATCAGTACCTGTGGCAGCCTGATGAGCACACCGGCGAGATCGGCCAGGCTGCGCTGGGTGCTGACCATCCGAGCCATCAGCCGCAACGCGGTGAGCAACCCGTCACCGGTCGTGGCGTACTGGGGCAAAACCACGTGCCCCGACTGCTCACCTCCCAGGGAGAATCCCCCAGCCGCCAAGGCCTCCAGCACGTAGCGGTCTCCCACCGGCGTGGTCTGCACCATCACGCCGTGCTCGCGCATCGCCAGGTGCAGTCCCAGGTTGCTCATCACGGTGGTAACCAGCGTCTTGTCCACGAGCTCGCCACTGTCGATCATCGCCAGCGCGAGGATCGCCATGATCTGGTCACCGTCGACCACCTCACCGGCAGCATCCACGGCCAGGCAACGGTCGGCATCTCCGTCATGGGCGATCCCGACCGTAGCGCCGTGTTCCAGCACAGCCTTGCTTAGCGGATCGAGATGGGTGCACCCACACCGGTCGTTGATATTGAGACCGTCAGGTTGGGCATGCACGGCTACCACATCCGCACCGGCTCTGCCGTAGACCTCAGCAGCTATCCCGGAGGCCGCGCCGTGGGCGCAGTCCACCACGACCCGTACCCCGGCCAGCGAGTCCGGGCTGGCGAGCAGCAGGTGGTCCAGATAGCGCCCGGCCGCGTCCGGCAGGTCCCGCACGCGGCCGATCAGGGCACCGGTAGGGCGCTCGAACCCACGACCGCCGACTCGGTCGGCAATCTCGTCTTCCACCGCGTCGGGCAGCTTGCGCCCGCTGGCGGCGAACAGCTTGATTCCGTTGTCCGGCATCGGGTTGTGCGAGCCGGAGATCATCACGCCGAGGTCAGCGGAGTACTCGCCCACGAGGTGAGCGATCGCGGGGGTGGGCAATACCCCGACCCGCAGCACATCGGCACCCGCCGAGGTGAGGCCGGCGGTGACAGCGGCCTCCAGCATCTCTCCGCTGGCCCGCGGATCCCGGCCCACGACGGCGACCGGCCGGTGTCCCAGGCCGTGATCGGCGAGCACCCGAGCCGCCGCACCCGACAGCGCCATCGCCAGCTCCGGGGTGAGCTCAGCGTTGGCCAACCCACGCACCCCATCGGTGCCGAACAGGCGGGGCATGACTCTATAGGGGAACGGCGGCGGTGGATTAACGCTTGGAGTACTGCGGAGCCTTGCGCGCCTTCTTCAAGCCGTACTTCTTACGCTCTTTCGCTCGCGCGTCGCGGGTGAGGAAACCAGCCTTCTTCAGCGCTGGCCGGTCATCAATGTTGAGCTCGACCAGTGCCCGGGCGATGGCCAGCCGTAGCGCGCCGGCCTGGCCCGAGGTGCCGCCACCGGACAGGTTGCCGAGCACGTCGTAGGCATCTGGCTTGTTGACGGTGAGCAGTGGTTCCCGGATCAGCTGCTGGTGCACCTTGTTCGGGAAGTACTTCTCCAGGCTCGTGCCGTTGAGCTGGAACACGCCGGTGCCGGGCACCAGGCGCACCCGCACCACCGCTTCCTTGCGGCGACCGACGGCCTGCACCGCCTGACCGCTGGGCACCGGCATCGCCGCCACCGGCGGGGCTTGGACAACGGGCGCTGGCGGCGCAGTGTCGGGTTGCGGTGTCTGCGGAGTGGTCACGGCGTCTCTCGGGTCCTCACTGGGTGAAAAGTTACTGGGCGACCTGGGTGATCTGATACGGCTGCGGTCGTTGCGCCGCGTGCGGGTGCTCGGGTGTGGCATAGACCTTGAGCTTGCGGGCCATTGCCCGGCCTAGCGTGTTCTTCGGCAGCATGCCTTTGATGGCGCGCTCCACCAGGCGTTCCGGCTGGGTGGCGAGCATCTCGTTGAATGAGCGCCGCTTGAGGCCACCGGGGCGGCCGCTGTGCCGGTACACGAAGCTGTGCTCACCCTTGTTACCCGACAGTGCCACCTTGCCGGCATTAACGATCACCACGAAGTCGCCGGTGTCCACGTGCGGAGCGTAGGTCGGCTTGTGCTTGCCACGCAGCAGGATGGCGGCCTGGCTGGCCAGCCGCCCCAGCACCACATCCGTGGCATCGATGACATGCCAGGCACGCTGGACCTCGCCAAGCTTGGGGCTGTACGTGCGCACGCAACTACCTCGTATCACGGTTCGCAGGGTCATCGAACGTCTTCTGGTGTGCCGGTGCGCCTGGAGCACGGCGTCTGAGAGTCGCACACATCCGCACAGCAGCGCCAAAAACGATACCGGCCGCGCGCCGGGAAGGTCAAAACGGGGTCGCCGCTGCCCTCGCGCTCAGGACCAACGGGCGCGGTTCGCCGCTTCTCCGGACTGGTAGTTCTCGTTTGACGTACCCAGCGCGACAGCGATCTGGTTCAGCACCTGATTAAGGTCGGCCGCCGACCGATCCCACTTCGCCTGGTGGGCCTGGTAGGCACTGGATGCGTCACCCGTCCAGGTTTCGACCATGGGCTGCAGGTACCGCTTGAGGTCCTCCATCTCCCGGTTGATATTCGTCCAGGTCGCCTGGATCGAGCTACGCGCGCTTTCCAGCTCGCCGAACGTGACCAGAATCTCGCTCACGTCTGTTGTCTCCTTTTGTGTGCAAGCCCGCTTAGTTGCCTTAGTAGCCTCAGTTGCCCAGCGCCTGGCTGATCCGGGTGTAGGTCTGGTTCTCGGCCTCGTCGGCCTGCGCGTAGGTGGTGCCGGAGCCCCGGATCTGCTCCCCGATGCCGTGCAGCGCCTCATTGAGGTTGCGCGCGTCGTTGTCCCACCGCTGCATCAGCAACGCGAAGGCGGTGGCCGCCTGACCCTTCCAGGCCCCCGCCAGCGGTGCCAGCTGATTGCGTAGCGCCGAAAGCTGGGCCTGCACGTTCTGGTTCACCTCGGCGACGTGATTGGCGGCCGCCTGCATCTGCTCGAACTGCGCACCGAACTGCCCTGCCATCTGGTGTGATCTCCTTTGCTTCGGCTCGATCGTGACGAACAGGGGACGCCACACTGCCAGGTCCGGTTCCAGCGGGTGACTATCTGGTCGCAGAACGTTGCAAGCGCGAACGGCACGACGTGTGCGCTGTTAGCTTTGGCTGGTTGGTGGGAGGGGTTCGTGGCTGAGACGGAACTGAGCTGGGTCGAACGGGCGGCTGATGCCGCGATCGAACATGCTCACCGCCGGGGTGCCAAGCAGATCGTGTGCGCGTCGGGCGTGTCCCCATCGGGGCCGATCCATCTCGGCAACCTGCGCGAGGTCATGACCGCACACCTCGTTACCGAGGAGATCATCGCTCGCGGCCACGACGCGGTGCATCTGCACTCGTGGGACGACTACGACCGGTTCCGGAAGGTGCCCGTCGGTCTTGATCAGAGTCTGGCTGAGCACGTCGGTCGTCCGCTAGCGGCAGTGCCGGATCCCTACCGCGAGCGTGACTCCTACGCGGCGCATTTCATCGCGGAGTTCACCGCTGCCTTGGCCAGGATGGGCGTGCGGATGCGAGAGGTGCGCCAGTCCCAGCAGTATCCCCGCGGGATGTATAACGCCGCGATCCGCCAGGCCATGGACTGCCGAGGTGAGGTATTCGACATCCTCGCCCAGTTCCAGACCGAGGGCCTGCACGGCACGCCGCTAGCACAACGCCGGGCCGAGTACTACCCGTTCAAGCCGTACTGCCAGTCCTGCGGGAAGGATTTCACGACGGTCGTCGGCTATGACGGCCTTGTCGTGGCCTACTCCTGCCGGTGCGGACATGCCGGGCAGATGACGCTTGCCGACGGCGCACCGATCTGCGGCAAGTTGGTGTGGAAGGTGGACTGGCCGATGCGGTGGGTCCACGAGCAGGTGGACTTCGAGCCTGCGGGTGAAGATCATCACTCGCCGTCGAGCAGCTACGCCTCGGGTAGCGTGCTGGTTCGGGAAATCTTCGACGGCACCGCCCCGTTCTCGTTCGCCTACACCTTCGTGGGCCTGGCTGGCGGATCGAGCAAGATGTCCAGCTCGACGGGTGGCGCGGCGATCCCCGGTACCGCGCTGGACGTCCTGGAGCCGGCGATGCTGCGCTGGCTTTACGTGCGGCGGGTCCCCTCCCAATCGTTCACGATCGACCTTTCCCCCCGGGCGGTACAGCGGCTCTACGAGGAGTGGGACCAGTTCAGCGAGCGCGCCGACGCCGAGGGCGCATCCCCGGTCGACAGGCACGTGCACCAGATGTGCGAGCAGACCTCGGCTGGGGCGGTCGAGCACACCCAGCGGCTGATCTCGTTTCGGTTGCTGTCCTCGGCAGCTGACCTCACCCAGGCCAACCCCGAACAGATTGATCGCCTGGTGCGCCAGCATGTCGACGACGCCGCTGACCTGCCTGATCGCGAGGCCCTCGGCAAAGCCCTGGAACCGCGGCTGACCTGCGCGATCAACTACGCCACCCGGCTGCTGCCGCCGGAACAGCGCACCACGGTACGCACCGAGTTCAACGACCAAGCATGGCGGGAGCTGGATGAGCAGACCCGCCAGGGCGTGGACATCCTCGACGAGCACCTGGAAGAGGCCTGGACACTCGAAGGCCTGACCCGCCTGGTCTATGCCGTTCCCAAGCTGCTCCGAGGGCTACCCAAAGATGCTCCGCCGAGCCCGGAGCTAAAAAAGTCGCAACGGGCTTTTTTCGCCGCGCTGTACCAGCTGCTGTGTTCATCGGACACTGGTCCCCGGCTGCCGACCCTGCTGCTGTCCATCGGACCGCAGCGCGCGCACCTGCTGCTGTCCGGGCACGCATTGACGTGAAATGCCTCCGCTGAGCGATATGTTCTGGCCCTACAGCCGTAGTTCTCATAGAGCCGGCGTCTTTGCGGTCCGGGTTTCCGCGGCGCCTTGCTCCGATTCCAGTGCCGATTCCGGCTTAGGCGCCGCCGCTCGCGACCCCTCGGGCAGCTGCTGACCCAAGCCATGATCGCTGAAACTGAGCTCTCACTGTGCAATCCTGCACGGCCACACCTCACTTTAAACGATCATCAGCCGCCACCCGAAGCCAGCCAGCATGCGTTGCACATCCGGACGTGCCTGCACCTCACAAGCAACGGACGGACCGCACCCCGCCAACCGAGAGGAGCTGTGATTCACGGGATTACCGCTTCCGTCGCGCAATGGTCGCGAACAGGGCAACGACCCGCCAACGGAGTCATGATCGACATTGTCAGCGCGATCGGGCACGCCGATCGGCGGGTGATTCGCGGCCGATAGAGTCAAGGGATGGCCAGACCCCAGCCAACCGCACAGTCAACACTGGACAATCTGGAATCTCGTTGGGGCGAGCGCTGGGAGCAGGACGGTACCTACCGCTTCGACCGCGCCCGTACCCGCGGCGAGATCTACTCGATTGATACGCCGCCCCCCACCGTGTCGGGCTCCTTGCACGTCGGCCATGTCTTCAGCTACACGCACACTGACACGATCGCGCGTTACCAGCGGATGCGGGGCCGCGCGGTGTTCTACCCAATGGGCTGGGACGACAACGGGTTGCCCACCGAGCGCCGGGTGGAGAACTATTTCGGCGTGCGTTGCGACCCTTCCATCCCCTATCAGCAGGAGTTCGTCCCGCCGGCCAAACCCGCCGCGAAGCGGCAGGACTACGTCGCGATCAGCCGGCGCAACTTCATTGAGTTGTGCGACCGGCTGACCGAGAGCGACGAGAAGGTCTTCGAGCAGCTGTGGCGCCTGCTGGGCCTGTCGGTGGACTGGTCGCTGACGTATTCCACGGTGTCGGCACGCTCACAGCGGATCAGCCAGCGGGCATTCCTGCGCAATCTGGCCCGCGGTGAGGCGTACTCATCCGAGGCGCCGTGCCTGTGGGATACCACCTTCCAGACCGCGGTGGCCCAGGCGGAGTTGGAGGACCGAGACCGGCCGGGCGCCTACCATGATCTGCGGTTCCACGGCACCGCTGGGCGAGACGACGTCATCATCGCCACCACGCGCCCGGAGCTGGTGGTGTCTTGCGTCGCGCTGGTCGCCCATCCCGACGACGAGCGCTACCAGCCGCTGTTCGGGTCGACTGTGCACACCCCGGTGTTCGACGTCGAGGTGCCGGTGCTGGCCCACCACCGGGCCGAGCCGGACAAGGGCACCGGAATCGCCATGGTCTGCACGTTCGGCGACCTCGCAGATGTGATGTGGTGGCGCGAGCTTGAGCTGGACACTCGGGCAGTGATCGGCAAAGCCGGCCGGCTGGATGCGGAGACGCCATCCTGGCTGACCACCGAGGCGGCCCGGGCGGCCTATGCACGGTTGGCCGGCAAGACCAGCTCCGGTGCCCAGCGCGAGATGGTGGAGTTGCTGCTGGAGTCCGGTGATCTGCTCGGCGAGCCCCGACCCATCACCCACGCGGTGAAGTTCTACGAAAAGGGCGACCGGCCGCTGGAGATCGTCACAACCCGCCAGTGGTACATCCGCAACGGCGGCCGTTCGGCAGAGCTACGAGCCGAGCTGATCACCCGCGGTAAGGAGCTCGACTGGCACCCGGACCACATGCGCCATCGATATGACAACTGGGTGGAGGGCCTCAACGGTGACTGGTTGATCTCGCGCCAGCGATTCTTCGGCGTGCCGATCCCACTGTGGTATCCGCTCGACGACGACGGCTGTCCCGACTACGAGCACCCGATCGTGCCGGACGAGGCGGCGCTGCCCATCGATCCGCAGTCGCACGTGCCCCCCGATTACACCGCGCCACAACGCGATCAGCCTGGTGGGTTCACCGGTGATCCCGACATCATGGACACCTGGGCGACGTCGTCGCTGACCCCGCAGATCGCCTGCGGCTGGGAAGAGGACCCTGACCTGTTCGCGCGGACCTTCCCGATGGATCTGCGCCCGCAGGCCCACGACATCATCCGTACCTGGCTGTTCTCTACGGTGGTGCGAAGCCACTACGAACACGGCAGCCTGCCGTGGCGCCACACCGCGATCTCCGGTTGGATCCTCGACCCGGATCGCAAGAAGATGTCGAAGTCCCGTGGCAACGTGGTGGTGCCAACGGATTTGCTGGAGCAGTACGGCGCCGACGCGGTCCGCTACTGGGCGGCCAACGCCCGCCCCGGAGTCGACACGGCCTTCGACCCCGGTCAGATGAAGATCGGCCGGCGACTGGCCGTCAAAGTGCTCAACGCCACCAAGTTCACCTTCGGCCTGCCCCTGGCCCGCGCTGACGCGCAGGTGACCGAAACGATCGACCGCGCGATGCTGGCCCAGCTGGCCACCCTGATCGACGACGCCACCAACGCCTTCGAGAACTACGACTACGCCCGAGCATTGCAGGCCACCGAGGAGTTCTTCTGGCGGTTCTGCGACGACTACCTGGAGCTGGTCAAGGTCCGTGCCTACCGCGACGGTCCAGACTCCGACTCAGCCCGCGCGGCGCTGTGCATGGCAGTCTCAGTGCTGCTTCGGCTGTTCGCGCCGTTTTTGCCCTACGTCACTGAGGAGGCCTGGTCGTGGGGCCGGACCGAAGCCGGTCCGTTGCCTGGCTTCACGGCGGGATCGATACACCGGGCTAGCTGGCCGGACGTGGCTGAATTGCACAGTCTGTCACCGTTCGATGGTGACCCGTCCGTCTTAGTCATCGCCGCCGACGTGCTGCGCCAGATCCGCAAGGCCAAGTCAGACGCCAAGCGTTCGGTGCGAGCCGAGGCCACCTCGGTGACGGTGGTCGATTCGGGACCGAGGATCGCCGCTGTGCAGGCTGTCCTTGCTGACCTGCGCAGCGCGGGTAACGTGCGAAAGTTGACCACGGTGGAGCTGACCAACGGCGCGGAGGCCACCGTCGACGTGCAACTGCCCGAAACCGAGACCGTCGCCCCCTGACCCGCTCAGCGCCGGAGGGGGTTGCTGAGGGATCGGCTTGTTGCGGCCAAGTCCGCCAGCCGACCAAGGGATCGCGGAAAGCCCACAAGGGACGACGGCAGCCGCGCCGCACGCAGTCCGCGGTCATGGCTGGCGCAGCCGACAATGAGCGATGAGTTCCGCAGGGCTGCGGCGTCGGTAGTGGAGACACTGTTTTCGAGAGCATCGCGAAGGGAGTCACCATGCCCACCCGAGACGCCGCCGTCATGGGAGCACCGTGCTGGGTCGATCTGATGACGTCCGATACCGAGGGCAGCCGGGAGTTCTACGGCCAGCTGTTCGGCTGGACGGCGGAGGAGCCGGCCGAACAGTTCGGCGGTTACTTCAACTTCAACTCCGGCGGCGTGCTGGTTGCCGGATGCATGCCCACTCAGGCCCCGGAGCTACCCGACGTGTGGTCGGTGTATCTGGCCACCGACGACGCCAGAAAGGCCGTCGACGCCACCACCGCGCACGGCGGTCAGATCCTCGTCGATGCTATGGATGTCGCTGATTTGGGCACCATGGCCGTCGTCAGCGATCCCGGCGGCGCCGCGATCGGCATCTGGCGGCCCGGCCGCCACCAGGGTTTTGGGGTTCTCAGCGAGCCAGGTGCACCGAGCTGGTTCGAGCTTCACACCCGGGACTACGAGGCCACCGTCGACTTCTACCGCGACGTATTCGGCTGGGACATCCATGCCGTAAGCGACACCCCGGAGTTCCGCTACACCACGCTTCGCCATGGTGAAGGCTGGCTGGCGGGGATCATGGACGCCTCCGGCTTCCTGCCTGACGGGGTTCCCGCCCACTGGTCGGTCTACTTTGGCGTCGACGACACCGACGCCGCGCTGGCCCAGATCGCCGGACTCGGCGGTTCGACCGTGACCGCCGCCCAGGACACCCCCTACGGCCGCCTGGCCACCGCCGTCGATCCGACCGGCGCACAATTCAAGCTCGTCGGGCCCAACGACGCCATGCCAGCGCGCTGAGCCGCTGCTCTCCCGGGATTAGGGTGCACAAGCATCCATGAGATCACTCGCTGGGGGTCCAGAAGGTGCTTATGCATCCATGAGGCCATCTGCGGGGAGATAGGCCAGCTGGATGAGCTGCTGCCCGGACTTGCGGCTGATTAGAGTGCCGCGGCCGGGCGGCATCGGGGACGGTTTGACGGTGCCCAGCAGCGGGCCCTCATCGGGGCTGCCGCTCATCACGATGCCGGGTGTGGACAGCTCCCGCAGTCTCGCGATCACCGGCTCGAACAACGCCCGGGAAGCGCCACCGCAGCGCCGGGCGATGACCAGGTGCAGGCCCACGTCCTTGGCCTGCGGCAGGAACTCCAGTAACGGGGCGAGCGGGTTCACCCCGCCCTGGGTGGCGACCAGGTCGTAGTCGTCGACGAGAACGTACAACTCCGGTCCCGACCACCAGGAGCGGTCCCGGAGCTGCTGCTGGGTGACGCCGACACCGGGCAGCCGCTTGCGCATCGAGTTGTGTACATCAGTGATCATCGGCGTCAGCACGTCAGCCGACATGCCGTAGCCGATGAGGTGCTCGGACTCCACAGCGCCGAGCAAGGTGCGGCGGTAGTCGACGATGACGATGCGAGCCTGCTCCGGGGTGCAGCGCTCGACGATGCCCTGGGCGATCGTCCGCAGCAGGTTGGTCTTGCCGGACTCGCCGTCGGCGAAGCACGCAAAATGAGGTTCAGCAGTGAAATCCAAGTACACCGTGTCCAGCTCGGCCTCATTGATCCCGATCGGGACCAGGTGCGGCCGCGGCGTCTGCGAGACCGGGAGCTGCTGGTAGGCAATTCGCTCCGGGAGCAACCGGACCCGCGGCGCGCTGTGACCGTGCCACGCCTGGCAGATGCGTGCGACCACGTCGGTGACACCGTCAATGCGAGGTAACGCCGCAAGGAAGTGCAACTTGTCCCGGGACAGGCCGCGTCCGGGACGTCCCAGCGGCACGTTGACTGCCACCCGCCGGTCAATGTCAGACTCGCCCGGATCGCCCAGCCTCAGCTCGAAGCGGGTACCGAGGAGGTCCTTCAAAGCGGGCCGGATCTCCGCCCATCGGGTGGCGCCGATCAGCACGTGCACCCCGTAAGACAGACCTTGGGTGGCCAGGTTTACCACCCGCATCTCCAGATCGGAGGCGTCGAACTCCTGACGGAAGCTGTGCCACCCGTCGATCACCAGGAACACGTCCCCGAACCGATCCTCTGGTAGCTCGCCACGCTGCTTGCGGGCCCGGTACTCGGCCATGGAGTCGATGCCCAGCGTGCGGAAGCGCTTCTCCCGGATGGCGAGGACGCCACTGGCTTCGGCGAGGATGCGCCGGATGATGTCCGGCTCTGACCGTCCGGCCACCCCACCGCTATGCGGCAAGCCATCCAGCGACGCCAGCGTGCCGCCGCCGAAGTCGATTCCGAAAAACTGCACCTCCTCGGGAGTGTGGGTCAGCGCCAGCGACATCACTATCGTGCGCAGCAGGGTGGACTTGCCCGACTGCGGACCGCCGGTGACCACCGCGTGCCCCGCGGCGCCGGAAAGGTCGGCCCAGAGCAGGTCGCGGCGTTGCTCGTAGGGTTTGTCGACGATCCCGACCGCAACGGTGAGCCGGCCATTGCCGGCGAACCCGGCCGGCGACAGGCCGCGATCCTCGGTGACCGACAGCGGTGGCAGTAGCTGATCCAGAGACGGTGAGGCATCCAGCGGCGGCAGCCACACCTCGTGCGCCGGCGGCCCATGCCCGACCAGCTTGGTCACCACGATGTCCAGCACGCTGGGTTCGCTGGCGGCGTCCTCCGGTTCGGAATGGACCACTGGCTCAAACGGCTGCGGCAGGTCGACGTAATCGGGCACGAACAGCCGAGGTTGGCGGTCTGCCGTCACCGGAACCTGCGCAGGAGTCGCGACGACCCGGCCGGCGCGGTAGGGGCCGGAAACGTAGGCCGCCTTGAAGCGTTCCATGGACGCGGTGTCGAACTTGAGGTAGCCCGAGCCGGGCACCGGCGGTAGCTCGTAGGCATCGGGCACGCCCAACACCGCGCGGGACTCTCCTGGGGAGAAGGTCTTGAGCCCAATCCGGTAAGACAGGTGCGACTCCAGGCCGCGCAGCTTGCCCTCCTCCAGCCGCTGCGACGCCAGCAGCAGGTGCATCTGCAACGAGCGGCCCAGCCGGCCGATCGCCACGAACAGGTCGATGAACTCCGGCTGCTGAGCGAGCAGCTCGGAGAACTCGTCGATCACGATGAACAGCGTGGGTAGCGGATCGAGGTCGGCGCCGTTAGCTCTGGCCTTCTCGTAGTCGGAGACGTTGGCGAAGTTGCCGGCGGTGCGCAGCAACTCCTGGCGGCGGTTCATCTCGCCGGCCAGCGCGTCCTGCATGCGGGCGACCTGGGTCAAGTCGTCGGCCAGGTTGGTGATCACGGCGGCGACGTGCGGTGCGCCCTCCATGCCCAAAAACGTGGCGCCCCCCTTGAAATCGACCAGCACGAGGTTGAGCACCGCCGAAGAGTGGGTGGCCATCAGGCCCAGCACGAGGGTGCGCAGAAACTCTGACTTGCCCGATCCGGTGGCGCCTACGCACAGGCCGTGCGGACCCATCCCGCCTTGAGCGGCCTCCTTGATGTCCAGCTCGACGGGTTGGCCGGATTCGCCGATTCCGATGGGCACTCGCAACCGGTCCCGGATGGGGCGTGGTCGCCAGGCTTGGGCGACGTCGAAGTCGTGCGGGTCCTCCGGCAGGCCGAGCAACCCGAGCAGGCTAGTGTTGTTCAGCAGCGGCTCGTTGTCGCCCGGCGCGTCCGCTGCGCCGAGGCGGTACGGGGCCAGCGCACGCGCCACCGCCTCCGCCTCGACCACGGTGAGCGCGTCGGGAGCCCCGAAGAACTCCACACCGGTCACGCCACGGGCGCCGATCAAGGCGCCCTCGATGGCCAGCTGGAGACCGCGGCGGCTGGTCAGGGCACCCAGCGACGCCGACAGGTCAAGCAGGGTGACCCCGGCCAGGCCTTCCTCGAGGATGATCTGCTCAGCACCACTAACCTCCCCACCGTCGATGACGATCAGGATGTGCGCCTGGCCGCCGGACGGCTGGGCGTTGCGGGCGAACCGTGGCCGGTCCCGGAGATGGTCGCCGAGTAGTTGTTCGATCTGGGCCAGCGAGGAGACCATCATCCGCATCGATCCAGCACCGTCGACGCGGCTCGGGTGCTGCACGTGCGGCAGCCACTTCGCCCATTCCCAATCCACCTTCGCCCGGCCGGCGGTGACCACCGCGACGAGCAGGTCGTCCGGGGCGTGGAAGGTGGCCAGCTGGACCACCATCGCCCGCGCCAAGGCGCGGGCGGCGGCCGGATCCCCAGAGATGTTGATCGCGGCAAATCCTCGGATCGAGATGGCAATCGGCAAGTCGGACACGATGGAATGCGCCCGGACGAACTGCCGCAGCGCCAGCGTGGTGATCGGTTCCAGCTCGTCCACCGGCCCGGTCTGCGGCGGCACCAACCGGGTGGCCAGCCGCTGCGAACCCCGACAGATCCGCACGTGGCAGAAGTCCGGGTCGCTGCTGCGGCGTTCCCATACCCGCCGGCTATCGGCGATTGACCACAGCGCGGCAGGATCAGGATGGCTCCATTCCAGCGCCGCGCGTTGTTCCCGGGCGGACTCCCGGGCCCGCTCCCGCATCTGGCCGAGGTAGCGCAGGTAGTCCTTGCGGTCTTCGTTCATCTCGGCTTTGGCCTGGCTGGCCCCGCGGCCACCGGCGAACATGCCGACGGTCGAGATCACCATCATGATCGGGAACAACAGGAACATTGGGTTGGTCCTGTCCTGCCCCGGGATGAGCACGATGTAGGCGACCATGCCCAGCACGGTCACGATCATCAGGATGGGCATGGCCTTCTGCACGATGTTGCCGGGAATGACCCGCGGCACCTCTGGCGGCGGCTCCAGATGAACCTCGCCACCAGGCATCTTCGGCGCGGCTAGCCGAGGCAAGCGACGGAACTGCACCGTGCCCACGCCAGCTCACCTCCGGACCCATCCCTACGCACGACCGGCCGGCCACCCTATCGGGCGTGCTTTGCGGCCCTGCTGTCGCCGAGACAGGTGATCCCATTCGACACGCTGTTAGCTGCAGCGCCGGCTGTAAGCCATCACCCTTGGGCCCGTGGAGTCGCGAACTTCATGGTGGAACTGGCCAGCCAGTTCGCTGCGAACCAGGCTGAAAGGGCCTAGTAGAAGTCCAGCTACAACAACGGCGGGCAGAACGCCTGCATCGAGGTCAACTGCTCGCCAGCGAGTCATGAAGGCATGAGCGCGCCGCTGACCGTCAACTGGCCGCCTGTCGGCGATGACCAGCCCGCGTTAGGCCGATCAGCGGAGGGCGCGGCAGCGGCACGGCACCCGATACCCGACCCTGCCATCGCAGGTGAAAGCCCTAGCACGAGCACCTGTTCGACGCCTGACGACCCTCTCGAAGTCCGGGTGCACAGCGCATGGATACTCCCGGCACCACAGCGCCGCAGCCGCGGACGAGCGAGGAGTGCAACCGGTGCCAACCCCCGTCAACGGAGCCCCAACGCCTGCACCGACATCGACGGTTCAACCGTCCAGCGTCTTCACCAGAGTGACCGTCGTCGCCCCACGCACCCGCATTGACCTTGCCCTGCCGTCTGACATCGCGGTGGCCAACCTGCTGCCAATGCTGCTCAACATGGCCGGCGAGTCCAGCGCGGACGGGGGCAGCATGCACGGTGGCTGGTGCCTGGCCACGCTCGGCGGCGACGCGCTCGATCCGGACCGCTCGCTGAGTTCGCTGAGCGTGGTCGACGGCGACCTGCTGCAAATCCGACGCCGTAACGACAACCCACCACCCCCGCTGTTTGACGACGTGGTGGAAGCCATTGCCGAGGCCGCCCCGGGCAGCTATCGGCCGTGGACTGAGCACACCGCCCGCACGCTCGGGCTGATCGCGGCCGGACTTGCCCTGCTGGCCAGCGCCATCGGGTTGCTTCGAGCTGGGGTGCTGGCGGGAGCCGGGCTCGGCGCCGGCGCGCTGGCGGGCGTGACCGCGGTAATCGTGCTGATCGCCGGCGTGGTGACCGCCCGGGTATACGGCGAGACCAGGACAGGGGTGGTGGTGGCGGCAGGAAGCCTGCCGCTGGGCTTCGTCAGCGGGTTATACGTCGTGCCCGGCGGCATCGCTCCGGGCCCTCAAGCGGAGCATTTCCTGCTGGCGTGCACGCTGACTCTGGTGCTGGCCATCGCATCGATCGCGATGCTCGGCGCGGGCACCACACCGTTCGTCGCTAGCGCCACCGCCGCCGCCCTCGGCGCGCTGACGTTTCTCATCGCCATCCTGGTCCATCGGCCCGGCGCGGGCATCGCAGCGGGCGCTGCGGCAGTGGCGCTCGGCGGCATCTCGGCATTACCCAGGCTGACCATTCACCTGTCGCGGCTACCCATGCCGCAGGTGCCTAGTAGCACCAAGGACTTACGAGAAGACCCCGGACTCCCGGACTATGCGGCGATCGAGCGCCGCGTCGAAGTGGCGCATGAGTACCTGACCGGCATGATCATCGGATGTGGTGCGGTAGCCGCGATCGGCGCGGTGGTGGCCGCGGCCGGAGGCGTGCTGGGGGTCGTATTTGGCGCTGTCGTCAGTGCCGTGCTGCTGCTGCGCGCCCGGTCTTACGCGAATGGCAACCAAGCGATCGCTCTGCTGGTCAGCGGGATGGTCGCGGTGGGTGGGTTGATGGCCGGCTTGCTGGCGACGGCCAGGCAGCCCGGTGCCGTCCTGGCTGGCTTCGCCGGGCTGCTGGTTTTCGCGATACTCGCGCTGGTCACGGGCGTGGTGGTGCCCCGCCGCCGGTTCTCACCCGTGCTTCGCCGTTCGGTCGATGTGATGGAGGCGGTTCTCATCGCCTCGGTGCTACCGCTTGCTTTGGGTGTGCTGGACCTCTACCGCACCATCCGGGCCCTGTGAGGGGGTCCCTCGCCCGGCGCCGACATTTGCTGGTAACGCTGGCTGCGACGGTCCTGTGCATGGCCGGATCGGTGTGGCCGGCGGCCGCGCAACCCAGCGTCCGGCCACCGGGCGTCCCACCTGCGGTGGACATGGCGGCGCTGCCAAGCCCCGCCAGCGTGAGCACGATGCCCTATGTGGTGAACAATCCGGCCACCCGGCAGATCGGCCCGGTCGAACAGCAGGCGCCCTGCCAGCAGCCGGCACCCGACACTGGGCAGAACCTCGCCGCCGAACCGCCCGCCCAACACCGGCTGCAGATCCGGCAAGCTCAGCGGTTCGCGACCGGGCGTGGCCAGCGAGTCGCAGTGATTGACAGCGGCGTGCAACCACACCCTCGACTGCTCGGCAGGACGATTGACGGCGGGGATTACATCGAACACCGCACGGGTCTGTTCGACTGCGACGGTCACGGAACCGCGGTAGCCGGCCTTATCGCCGCGGCCCCCGACGCGGGCACCCAGTTCGTCGGGGTCGCACCCGCCGCCCAGGTGCTAGCCATCAGGCAAGCCAGCACCTTCTACTCGGTGCCGCTGCGCGAGCTCGACACCGGCGAACCGACCCGCAGCCCGATGGCCGGAGACACCGTGAGCATGGCGCGGGCTGTGATGCGCTCCGTGCAGCTCGGCGCAACGGTGATCAACGTCTCGGAGGCGGCGTGTTTCCCGGCCGAAGCCGACCAGGTCAACGCGCCGGATCTGCAGGCCGCGGTGCACTACGCGGTGGAGCACAACGTTGTCGTAGTGGTAGCCGCCGCGAACACCAGTGGCAGCTGCAAGCAGAACAGTCCTGGACGGGTCACCACTATCTCGTCACCGGGCTGGTTCGACGAGGACGTGCTCACCGTCGCCGCCACCGACGACTATGGCAAGCCGGCAGATTTCTCCATCCACGGACC
The DNA here is from genome assembly GCA_035276605.1 of Pseudonocardiaceae bacterium. Lineage (GTDB taxonomy): Bacteria > Actinomycetota > Actinomycetes > Mycobacteriales > Pseudonocardiaceae. The sequence goes on from DATELN010000028.1 coordinate 20,471, forward strand.
GTGGGTCGATGTGGCCGCCCCCGGTACGGACGCGGTATCGCTGGCTGCTGGGCGTCCCGGCTTGACCAGCGGGCTTGTCGACGTCCACAGCCAGCTGCGCCCGCTCGACGGCACCAGCTTCGCCGTACCGTACGTCGCCGGGCTCGCCGCGCTGGTGCGGGAACGATTCCCCCATCTGTCCGCACGCCAAGTGATGCACCGCATCGAACAGACCGCCCAGCACACGACGGGTCTCCGCAGGCGCAGCGAGGACGTGGGTTACGGGATGATCGACCCCATCGCCGCACTCACTGCGGTGCTGCCCGAGGAACGCGGCCCCAAGGACGGCGCCAGCCCGGCACCGGTTAACCGGGCAAAGCTGTCCGGATTCCCGGTCTCGCCGCCGGACAACACGCCACGCACAGTTGCCCTCGCCGGCTCGGCCGCCGCGCTCGTCCTGCTGGGACTGACGCTGGTGGTCGTGCAGATCCTCAAACGGCAGCAACGGGGATAACGGCGGCAGCACCAGTACTATCCGGATGGATCTTGCCGAAGGTGAACACCGCCAGCATCACCAGTACCGCTAGCAACAAGCCGACCGCCGTCGCACGCAGGTGGTGGCGCATCGGTTCGTGCAACATCACCGCGTCCTGGCGAACCAGGGCGGACTCCATCCTGCGGAGCACGAAGCGGTACGCCTGAACCTGCGAAGTGGTGGTCGGGTCCGTCGACATCGCTTACCTACCGCTCGTAACTGGGATGTACGGTGCCGCACGATAGCGAATCGCCGTCTCGCGAAAGGCGCAGACATGACCGCAGCACCGGCTCCCCGACGGGCGCTGCCGAGGCTGCGCGAACCTGGCGCCCACCTGGGCCCCCTGCCCGTCATCAATCTGGTGGTGTTGGAGGTCGGGCTGGCGCTGGGTCTGGTACTGCTTGCCGTCGACACAGCCTTGTGGGGGGCCGCCCTGCTCGTCGCATTGGTCACGGTGCCGCTTGCGCTGGGACGCTGGCACGGCCGCTGGATGGTGCGGTGGATCCAGCTCACCGGTCACTACCTGATGCGGGCACGCGGCATAAGCCTGCCGGCTGGAAATTCGGGTTCCGGCGATCCCCGCGCGGCCCTGCTCACAGCGTTGATCCCCGATCTCACCGTGGCACCCGGCGCCGACCGTCACCGCGAACCGCTGGGCTTCGTGTGGCGCCAGGGCACCTGGACCGCCGTATTGGAAGTGGACGCCACCTCATCAATGATCGCTCCCATCGGTGACGCTGCCGGCACCACCGGCCTGCCGCTGGGCGCACTGGCATCCTGCCTGGAAGACCGGGGCGTGGTGCTGGACGCGATTCAGGTGATCTGGCACTGCTACCCGGGCAACGCCGCGTTGCCGTCGTCGTCACCGGCGCTGCGCTCCTACCTGGAAGTACTGGGTCCCTTGCCGGCGGCCGCCCGCCGCACCACCTGGATCGCGGTACGCCTGGATCCCCGCCGCTGTCCGGAAGCGGTCGCCGAACGCGGCGGTGACGTGACCGGCTGCCACCGGGCGCTGATCGCAGCGCTGTCCCGGGTGCGCGCAACGCTGGAGTCCAAGGGCGTGGCGGCCCGGCCGCTGGATACCGACCAGCTGCTGCGCGCCGGGATCTGCGCCGCGGAACTCTCTGGAATCACCGGGGCCGCTGGTAGCGCCCAACCGGTGACGGTGAGCGAAGGGTGGACCACAGTCACCGCCGCCGGAGTGGGGCATACCAGCTACGCCATCACTAGCTGGGGGACCACCGGCGCAGCACCCAACCTCAACGCGCTGACCGGCGTGCGAGCGCTGTCCACCACGGTGGCTCTAGTGATATCCCCCGGCGAGGGCGGCAACGAGGTCGGGTTGCGGGGCCTGGTCCGGGTCAGTGCGCGCAACCCGGCCGAACTCGAGGCGGCCGACGGCCAGCTGCGTGCGGCAGCGCAACAGCTCGGCGTGGGGCTGCGACCGCTTGCTGGGCTGCAAGCCGCTGGACTGGCCGCGACGCTGCCGTTGGGCTCGTCGGGATGAGCAGGACGCTCAGTTACGGCAGTGCGGCGGTGACGCCCGAGTTCCTCGTCACGCCGGCTCTGCTCGACGCGATCGGCCTTTCCGGCGACCACGGCGGCATGGTGCTGGGTTGCGGCCCCAGTAACGAACCGCTGAGCGTGTCGGTGCTGCGCCCGCAACCTACCCGGTTAGTCCTGGTCGGTGGCCTATACCTGGCCCGGCAAGTGGCGCTGCGGGCGATGGCCACCGGCGCCTGGGTGGTGATCGCCACGGGCCGTCCCGCGGCCTGGGAGCTGCTCATCCCAGCCGCTGGGCACGGTGCTGACGGACGCCCCGCCCCACTGGTGCAGGTGGTCGCGCTGGCGCCGGCCGAGTTGCCACGGGCCTCCGAGCACGCGCCGCTGCTGGTCGTGCACGACGGCGGCGCGGTACCGCAAGAACTGTTCCCACCGCGCTCACCCTGGCAGACAACCCTATATGTGCTGCCCTACCTGCACCGCCAGGCCGCCGAGACCGCGATCAACGCCGATCTGGTGCTGCTCCAACGGCTCCCGGCCGAACAGGCTCAGCTCGCCGCGGAGATCTGGCAGCTACCCGCACCGATGATGCAGCAACTGGCGGGCTTGACCGACGACGGCGTGGTTGCGCTGGGCCTCAACTTGTGGCTGCCGCTGCGCTTGGTCACCACGCCCGCTGAAGGCGAGATCCTGGGCCCAGTCCGCCGAGGAGACTGACCGCGTCCGGCGTGTCGCGCCCTCGTGCACGGTGTGTCGCGGCCTCGTGTACGGTGTGTCATAGCTGCGGTCGTCGTGATGCACCGCCCCTCCGCTGTGCCAGCAAGCTCGCCCGGCACCTTGTGTGAGCTGAGGCCGTCGCCGTATCGGGGTCGCCGCTGATGCGCGCCGAGAGTGTCCTCGATCGCCCAGGTCGTCGTTATCGGCTTAATGGGCGGTGCCGCGCAGCGCGCGAGTCTGCTGGGCGCGGACCGCCAGCTCGTCATCGGCCGGGTAGTCCACCGCAACCAGCGTGAGGCCGTGCGCTGGGGCGACTGTCACTTCGGACGTCCGGACGGTGCAACGCAGCAGGTTAGCGGGCCATTCGGGACAACGTCGGCGCTCTCCGACGGCCAGCAAGGCACCGACCAGGCTGCGCACCATCGAATGGCAAAATGCATCCGCTGCAATGTGGGCAATTAACAGATGCGGTTCGTCGCGGACCCATTCGAAACATTCAAGCGCACGCACCGTGGACGCGCCTGCGCGGTGGCGGCAGAATGCGGCGAAATCGTGCTCACCGAGCAATAGTGCGCTCGCCGCATTCATGGCGGCGTCGTCGAGACTCCGGTAATGGGCCAGCGTGTCGTATCGACGCAGCGGATTTACTCCCCACGGGGCATCGCACACCCGGTAGCGGTAATGACGCCGCAACGCAGAAAAACGGGCATCAAAACTGCTCGGCACCTGCCGCACCGCCGGCACCCGCAGATCCGGCGGCAGTAGCCGAGCCAACCGTGCAGTGAGCTGTTCGGGGGGCAGCGCGTCAGGCGGCACGTCCAGGTGCGCAACCTGCCCGGCGGCGTGCACCCCGGCGTCAGTGCGGCCGGCGACGGTGAGAGCGGCTGGCACCCGCATGACAGTCGCCAGCGCTCCCTCCAGTTCTCCCTGGACTGTGCGGCGGCCTGGCTGGCGGGCCCATCCGGAGAAACCGGCGCCGTCGTAGCAAATATCCAGGCGATACCGCAGGAGCCCGCCGTCCTTGGTGCGGGCGGCGGGCTCCTGCGCTGCAGTGCTCGGGGTCAGGATTGGGCCTCGGCCACCTGCTGCTCGGCCGGCGCGTCCGCAGCAGGGGCTTCGTCGCCCTGAGCAGCTGGCGACTTCGCCGGCGGCCGGCCCTTGAATGCGCGCCGCTTGACTTCCTCGACCTCCGCCGCGGTGCGTTCGGTCACCAGCGCGATGATCGCCATCGGCGCGTTGTCACCCTTGCGGGGCAGCGTCTTGACGATCCGGGTGTAACCACCTGGCCGGCCGGCGAAATGGGGGCCGATCTCCGCGACCAGCTTGTGCACCACGTCCTTGTCCCGGATCACCCGCATGATCTCGCGACGGTTGTGCAAGTCCGCCCGGCGAGCCTTGGTGATCAGCCGCTCGGCGAACGGCCGCAGCCGCCTCGCCTTGGCCTCGGTCGTGGTGATCCGGCCATGGGCGAACAGCGATGTCGCCAGATTGGCCAGCATCAGCCGTTCATGGGCCGGCGACCCCCCGAGCCGGGCGCCCTTGGTCGGCGTGGGCATTGTCGCTCCCTTCGGTCGCGGTCGTGAGTGGCATTCGGTGCTCTAGCGCTGAATGCCACTCACGACCGAGCAGCTACAGCTGCTCGGTTTCGGCGTAGTCGTGGCCGTCGTCGGGGCCGTAGTCGGTGTTGTTGTCGATGCCGTTGTCGCTGGTGTCGCCCCACCCGTCGATGGAGTATTCGGCGGCCACCGAGGACGGGTCAAACCCGGGTGGGCTGTCCTTGAGCTGCAGGCCCAGACCGGCCAGCTTCAGCTTTACCTCATCGATCGACTTGGCGCCGAAGTTTCGGATGTCCAGCAGGTCGGCCTCGCTGCGGCTGACCAGCTCACCCACCGTGTGGATGCCTTCCCGCTTGAGGCAGTTGTAAGACCGGACGGTGAGGTCCAAGTCCTCGATCGGCATGGCGAAGGCGGCAATGGTGTCCGCCTCGGCCGGCGACGGGCCGATCTCGATGCCTTCGGCGTCCACGTTGAGCTCGCGGGCCAGCCCAAACAGTTCCACCAGGGTGCGACCGGCCGAGGCCAGGGCATCCCGGGGGGTCAGCGATGGCTTGGTCTCCACGTCCAGGATCAGCTTGTCGAAGTCGGTGCGCTGCTCGACCCGGGTGGCCTCGACCTTGTAGGTCACCTTGAGCACCGGCGAGTAGATGGAATCCACCGGGATCCGGCCAATCTCCGCGCCAGAGGCCTTGTTCTGCACCGCGGGCACGTAGCCGCGGCCGCGCTCCACAACCAGCTCGATCTCCAGCTTGCCCTTGTTGTTCAACGTGGCGATGTGCAGATCGGGGTTGTACACGGTGACACCGGCCGGCGGCACGATGTCGCCCGCGGTGACGTCGCCGGGGCCCTGCTTGCGCAGGTACATCGTCACCGGCTCGTCCTCCTCGGAGCCGACCACGAGCTCCTTGAGGTTAAGGATGATGTCGGTGACGTCTTCTTTGACGCCCGGGACGGTGGTGAACTCGTGCAGCACCCCGTCGATGCGGATGCTGGTGACCGCAGCCCCGGGAATGGACGACAGCAGGGTCCGGCGAAGCGAGTTACCCAGGGTGTAGCCGAAGCCCGGCTCCAGCGGCTCGATGACGAACCGGGAACGGGTGAAGTCGACCGGTTCCTCATTGAGGTTCGGCCGCTGAGTGATCAACATGCTTACATTCCTCCTCGTCAGGCGCCCGCTATTTGACGCCCACTCGGTTCCCCTAACCCCGATATGGAGACATATCGGGGTGCAGCGGGGTTTCCCACCCCGATATGTCTCCATATCGGGGTGGCGGTTGGGATTATCTGGAGTAGAGCTCGACGATCAGTTGTTCTTGCAGGGGTACGTCGATCTGGGCGCGCTCGGGTAGCCGGTGCACCAGAACGCGCAGGGTGGTGGGGACCACCTGGAGCCAGGCCGGTATCGGGCGGTCCCCCACGGTCTCCTTGGCCACCACGAATGGCAACGTCGGCAGTGACTTCGGTTTGACGTCGATGATGTCGAACTTCGACACTCGGAAGCTGGGTACGTCGACCTTCACGCCGTTGACCACGAAGTGCCCGTGGGTCACCAGTTGGCGGGCCTGGCGCCGGGTGCGGGCCAGCCCTGCCCGGTAGATGACGTTGTCCAGCCGGGACTCCAGAATCTGCAGCAGCGTGTCACCGGTCTTGCCGGGGCGCCGGTTGGCCTCCTCGTAGTACCGGTGGAACTGCTTTTCCATAACTCCGTAGGTGAAGCGAGCCTTCTGCTTTTCCTGCATCTGCAGCAGGTATTCGCTTTCCTTGATTCGCGCGCGGCCGTGCTGACCGGGCGGATACGGCCGGCGCTCAAAGGCCTGGTCGCCGCCGACCAGGTCAGTCTTGAGCCGGCGGGACTTGCGGGTGACGGGTCCGGTGTACCGAGCCATCGCTGAGCTTTTCCCTTCCGCCTCAGACCCGGCGCCGCTTGGGCGGCCGGCAGCCGTTGTGCGGCTGCGGGGTCACATCCTGGATGGTGCCGACCTCAAGACCGGCGGCCTGCAGCGATCGGATCGCCGTCTCCCGGCCCGAACCCGGGCCCTTCACGAAGACATCGACCTTTTTCATACCGTGCTCGGCGGCCTTGCGTGCGGCATTCTCGGCGGCCATCTGCGCGGCGAACGGGGTGGACTTACGGGAACCTTTGAATCCCACGTGGCCCGCGGAAGCCCAGGCGATCACCGCACCGGTCGGGTCGGTGATCGAGACAATCGTGTTGTTGAATGTCGACTTGATATGCGCGTGACCATGCGCGACGTTCTTCTTTTCCTTGCGCCGTACCTTCTTGACGCCGGTACCGGTTCGTGCTCTGGGTGGCATGCGGTTGAACTCCTACAAAGGTCTTAGGGGTGGCAGGGGTTACTTCTTACCGGCCTTCTTCTTGCCGGCGACCGTCTTCTTCGGACCCTTGCGGGTACGGGCGTTGGTCTTGGTTCGTTGCCCGCGTACGGGCAACCCACGGCGCCACCGCAGGCCCTCGTAGCATCCGATTTCGATCTTGCGGCGGATGTCTGCCTGGACCTCGCGACGGAGGTCCCCCTCGACCTTGAGGTGTTCTTCGATGTAGTCCCGCAGCTTGATGAGATCCTCATCAGAGAGGTCCTTGGAACGTAGATCGGGGCTTACCCCGGTGGCGTTGAGGATCTCGTGCGAGCGGGTACGGCCGATACCGTAGATGTAGGTCAGCGCGATCTCCATCCGCTTGTCGCGGGGGAGGTCGACGCCGGCGAGTCGTGCCATGCGAGGCGTGTCTCCTGTCTCGTCATCACCAGGTCTGCTCCCCGTCCGTCCCGCATGACGGTTGCCCGCCTACGGGCCCCGGCCTGGCTACCGGGGGTATCACCGACCCCGAGTGGGTCGGGTGGCGCGGGGAGGTCATCTCGCGCCGTTGGAATCAGCGACGTTGTGCTCGGCTCACCCCTGCCGCTGCTTGTGGCGCAGGTTTTCGCAGATCACCATCACCACACCGTGGCGGCGGATCACCTTGCACTTGTCGCAGATCTTCTTGACGCTCGGTTTTACCTTCACGTCGTCTCTCCTGGTCACGGGGCCGGGAAACAGCCCCGGGCCTTCAATTGTGGGTCTTACTTGTAGCGGTAGACGATGCGGCCTCGGGACAGATCATAGGGCGACAGCTCCACGACTACCCGATCCTCGGGCAGGATGCGGATGTAGTGCTGTCGCATCTTGCCGCTGATATGCGCGAGAACTCGGTGACCGTTTTCCAACTCGACGCGAAACATCGCGTTGGGCAGTGGTTCCACCACCCGGCCCTCGACCTCGATCGCCCCGTCTTTCTTGGCCATGTCCTCCGCTCACTGTTCCTGCTCACTCCGGCCAACGCCGCCGGCTAGCGGCTTTGCCGCGACACGGGCACACACCAGCCCCACGACGTGCGGGAGGCGAGTGCGGGAAACGCACTGCTGAGCAGGGAAGCCTGCGCAGATACCTGCAGACACGCTGGGAACCAGCGCGGTACTCGCGCCGACTACACAGTGTACGTCGCGGTCTGCACAGCTTCCAAACCGACCCCATGTTATGGACCAGGCCCCGAGCAACCTGCCCGGAGCGCAGCACGGCGCCCAACAGTGGAGTGCAACAGCCCCGTCGCGACCAGCGTCCAGACGGTGAAAGCGATCCAGAAAAAGACCAGCGAGATGGTTTGCAGCGAGCGCATGTGCAGTTCAGTGGCGGTCGCTGCGGAAGCCGATGAGTACATCCCAAGCGGGAACACCGCGGCCCACCACACACCCTGGTACCGCAATGAGCCCGGGACGTGATCGGCACGCCACAACTCGGCGTAGAGCAGCACGGGTATCCACAGGCTGGCCAGCACCCACGCGCCGAGCGTCACCGGACGGACCCAACCGAGTCCGTTCGGTGAATGCAGCGCATGCAGGGCGGCCAGGATGTGGTCACCGGCTAGCGCTGTGATCGCGAGTGCACCCATCAGGATCCAGCTATCTGGTGTCACCTCGTCGGGCACGAACGGCGTCGCCAACGCTCGCCACGCGATCAAACAGGTGACCAGCAGGTAGAGCACCATTGCCAGCACCCAGGCCAAGGCGGCGACCACGAGCAGGGAAGGCATCCGGACGTCGCTGGCAAAGATGGTCGCGATGGTCGCCAGGCCCGCGGTAGCCACGCTCGGCAGCAGCCACGCGCCGTGGGCATGCTCACGCAGATCCGCGCTCGGCCGCGAACGGACATCGACGACGGACAGGGGCATGAGTACGAGCCAGCCGGCGACTGCTAGCCCGCCCAGCAGCCACCCAACGGCAGGGTGCTCGCCCCAGCACATGTCGAGCACCGCGCAGGCTGCGACAAAGGTGAACATCCGCAGTGCGATGTCGGGATCGCGGGCCAGCACCCTGACCCGATCAGGCCGGCTGGCTGCCCAGAGGACAAAACCGGCTGCCAACCCAATAAAAGCGACGACGGCGAGAACGCTCAGCGCGATGCCGAGTCGCCAGTACTCGTGGTCGTACGCGGCAACGGACACGATCCCCGTTGCCATCACCACCGCGAAGACGTCAGGCGGTAACTCCAGCCCGGTGGGCCGAGCACCGGTCATATCCCAATTGTGCTCTGCCCGGTCTGGGATTATCGGCTGGCGATGTAGAGATCCCGCAGTACGTTCGCCTCGAGCTGGATCTCGTCGATCCGGTACTTGACCACATCGCCGATACTGACCATGCCGACCAGGCGACCTCGCTCGACAACCGGCAGGTGGCGATATCGCAATCTGGTCATCTGCAACATGACCTGTTCGATGCTGTGTTGCGGGAAGCAGACGGGCACATGACGCCCCATGACATAGCTGACTGGCCGCTCCAACAGTTGATCCGGGTGGCGTTCCAGCTCCCGGATAATATCCCGCTCAGTGATCATGCCAGCGATGCGACCGTCAGCCTCGGTGACGACCAGTGCCCCGATCCGAGGCGGCCCGGCCATCCGGTGCAGCGCCTCGGCGACGGTCGACCACGGCAGGATTGTCTGTACCGAGCGACCCTTCTTGCGCAGGATTGCCTCGACTTTCATCGGTGACCCCCGTGTCACGTCAGCATCCCGGTTGTAGCGCAATTGTTGCGCTTATGCAATGATAACGGTTCGGGGTGAGTACACACAGGGTCGCGAATAGTGTTGTTCGCCACCCCTATGTTCAGGTCAACCGGACACGATGGCCTCGGCTTCAATTTCAACCTTCCAACGAGGGTCGAGCAGGCCGGCGACAACCACCATCGTGGCCGCCGGGCGGGTCTCAGCGAAAAACTGCCCGTGTACGGCGCCGACTGCGCCAGCATCTGATGGGTTGACCACGTACATACGGCAACGTACGACGTCTGCCAAGCTAGCGCCGGCTTCGGCCAATGCCGCACGAATGATGTCGAAGCACCGCTGTGCCTGGACGCCGGCGTCATCGGGGCAGGACCCATCAGGCCACACGGGTGCAGTACCCGACACCACCACCCGTTCGCCAACCCGAACAGCCCGCGAGTACCCGAACGCGCTCTCCAGCCCAAACCCCGACCCGACTCGCTGCCGCTCCCTCACCCAGGGCACGCTACCGCGTTGAAGGATGCAGACTGCCGCTTTCCAGACCGAGGCTTTGGGTCAGGCCTTGACCGGTTCGGGTTCGGCGATGGGGCTGGCGCCGTGGATGGGGCCTTCGGCGTCGGCCAGGCGGTTTTGCGTGGCGGCGCCTCCCCACCGCAGCGAGATGACCTCCGCGGCGATGGACACCGCGGTCTCTTCTGGGGTGCGAGCGCCAAGGTCGATCCCGATCGGCGAGGCAATCTTGGCCAGCTGGTCGTCAGTGACACCAGCCTCGCGCAACCGCCGCGCCCGGTCATTGTGCGTCCTGCGCGATCCCATCGCACCCAGATATGCAACGTCCAGCTTCAACGCTTCGACGATCACCGGCACGTCGAACTTCGGATCGTGGGTGAGCACCGTGATAACGGTGCGCTGATCGATTCGCTCGGCCTCGGCTTCCGCCTTCAAATACCGGTGCGGCCAGTTCACCACGACCTCATGCGCATCGGGGAAGCGGCTCTTGGTGGCGAACACGGGTCGCGCGTCGCACACCGTCACGTGGTACCCGAGGAAAACCCCCATCCGGGCCATCGCAGCCGCAAAGTCGATCGCACCGAACACCAGCATCCGGGGCGGCGGCTGCATGGCATTGACGAACACGTCCATGCCCTCGCCGCGACGCTGCCCCTCCGGGCCGTAGTGCAAGGTGGCCGTACGGCCAGCGGCCAGCGCGCCGCGCACGTCCTCAAGGATTGCCTCGTCGGCGCGGTCCGAGCCCACGGTGCCGGCATGCCGGTCCGGCCACACCACCATGCGCAGCCCCAACCGCTCGGCATCCGGATGCGCGACCACCGTAGCCACCGCGACCGGTTCCTTTTTGGCCACCGACGCGGCCACCTCGTCCAGTTCAGGAAATTTAACCGGGTCCACCTTCTCGACGAACACGTCGATAATGCCGCCGCAGGTCAGGCCGACGCTGAAGGCGTCGTCATCGGAGACGCCGTAGCGCTGCAAAACGGGGGTTTCGTCGGCCAAGACCTGCTGGCCCAGCTCGAAGACTGCGCCCTCGACGCAGCCACCGGAGACACTGCCGACCGCCCGCTCGTCGGACGTCACCAGCATCGACGCTCCGGCCGGGCGGGGCGCCGAGCGGTAGGTGGACACCACCGTGCCCACTGCAGTGGACTTACCTTCGCGCCACTGCGCCACCAATTCGTCGAGCACCTCACGCACCGCGCACCCTCCTCACCGAGTGTGGCCGGGCTATAACGCCCCTACTTGAGGGTATTCGACCCGACCAGTCTGTGCGGTTCACTCAAGTCTTGATAGGTCAGACGTACGCACCGCTGGATCTGTTCCCGGGGGAACATCCACGTCGACCCCACTGGCCAGATCGGAGCAGTCCACCACGATCAGGTCGGTGCGGGCGGCCAGCCAGTCCCGGGCGCCGCGGTCGCCGTGGGCCGAGGAGACGATGTCATTCCAGTGCTGGCGGCCCAGCAGCACCGGGTGCCCGGGCTGGCTGTCGAACCCGGCCCGCGCCACCACCGACGGATTGGCCAGCGCCACCAGCCGGCGGACCACCGAGGCGGCTACGTCGGGAAGATCGACCAGGTGTACCAGCGCGGCCTGCACCTGTGGCGGCGTGCTGCAACCGAGTTCGGCCAAGCCGGCCCGCAGCGAGGCGCCCATGCCCTCCGCCCAATCCGTGGCCACCACGGTGGTCGCCGTCTTGGGAACCAGCGGGATCACCTCATCGGCCTGCGCGCCCACCACGACAAACACCTGATCGCATCCGCCGTCGGTCAGCGTGGCGACCGCGCGACGCAGCCAGGTGCCCCCGTCGACCAGCGCCTTGGGCATGCCATAGCGCCGCCCCGCACCGGCCGCCAGTAGCAACCCGGCGATCACGGTTGCATCTTCGCACGAAGCGTGCCGGTATGCCGCACAGTGCCGATAACCCCTCGGGCAGTGGCCTACCCCTGCTGCCCCTCGGACGCAGCCGCGGGATTGCTCACGTACTTCCGGTAGGCCTCCGCCGACTCCGCGGCCGCCGCAGCCGCGCGCTCAGCGTCCGATGGACCGACCGCCTGCGCCGCGGCCGGCTGCTCCACATACTTGCGATACGCAGCGGTCGCAG
>DATELN010000029.1:0-2054 GCA_035276605.1 Pseudonocardiaceae bacterium
GGGCCACGCCGGTGCCAGCAACCACGATGGACAGGTCACATCAAAAGCACGCCGCAGCGGCCAGATCATGGTCGAGTCACAACGCGGTCACCGACACCGAGCCTGGTGGTCCTCCACCCAGGAGCACCGCAACGACACTGATGGCCCTACCTTCCTTCGCGGTGGATCCCGGTGGGGAGCGCTTACGACACTTGTCCTGCGAGGACTGCAGTGAGACAGCGCCCCTGCCGGGTCCCGGTGAAGGCCCGACGCCCAGGAGGGTGTTGTCCCGTGAGGACTGGTCCATCAGCACGACGCCGCGCCTTCCCGATCCGCCGAGCACGATGATGTGGCGAGGGAAGGAGCTGGGGTGCTGGGGGTTGGTATCGACTGGGCGGAACAGTTTCATGACATCGCCCTGGGAACGGTTACCGAAGGGGTGACTGATCAGTTTCGGATCGAGCACAGTCCGGCCGGGGTAGAGCGGTTGATCGAGCGCTGTTTGGCGTTGGAGCCCGATCCCGCTGAGGTTCGGGTGGTGCTGGAGACCCGACATGGGCTGTTGGTCGAAGCGTTGCTCGACGCGGGATTTAGCGTGGTTCCGGTCAATCCTGACCTGGTCGCTCGTCGTCGTGGTCCGGCGCGCAAAAAAGACGATGCCGAAGATGCTCGGATTTGCTGCCTGCTGGCGTTGGACCGCCACGCCGGGCTGCGCACGTTGATTCCCCATGGCCGGTTGGGTGGGGAGCTGCGCGCGATCGCCCGTGACGATGAACGCGCCGCGCGTGATCAGCGCCGATTGCTGAACCGACTGCGCGCGGATCTGCAAACCACGTACCCGGCGGCGCTAGCGCTAGCCGGTGACGACCTGGGCGCGCCCACGATGTTGCGGCTGCTGCAACGCTGGCCGACCCAGGCCGAGCTGGCGGCGGTGTCGCGTGCTGAGCTGGTCAGCTTCGCTCGAGCTGGCCGTCACGGCTGGCCCGAACGCTTCGCCGATCGCGTCGGCACCGCACTAAGCGCACCGTCGCTGCCCACCCGCGATTACCTCGTACAAGCCAAAGCCGCCGGCATCCGGCTGGCAGCAGTCCAGCTGCTGGCCCTGCACGAAACCCGCCGCGCGTGGCAGCAACGAATGAGCCAGCTGCTACGCGGGCCCCGCACTGGCTGCGATCAATCCACGAAAGACCCCGACCCGGAAAACACGTTCCCGGGCGGCGAGATCTACCTGAGCATGCCTGGCCTGGGTGATCGTCTCGCCGCCCGGGTCGCGGGCGAAATCGGCGAACACATCACCCAGTTCCTCTCGCCCAACGCGCTGCAATGCTACGCCGGCACCGCCCCAGTCACCCGCCGCTCCGGCAAGCACGACTTCGTCGTCGCCCGCCGCCTGGCCCACAACCACTATCTGGGCGCCGCGGTGCACCAATGGGCTTTTTGCAGCCTTAGCCGCAGCGGCTGGGCGCGCGAGTTCTTCGATGCCAAGATCGCAGCCGGTAAACCACACCATGCCGCACTCCGTGCCCTGAGCAACCGGTGGCTGGAAATCCTTTGGCACTGCCTGACCAAGGGCGTGCTCTACGACGAAAACGTCCACCAAGCCAACCGCGCCGCCTAATCACCAACCCGCCCGACCAGCAGCCGCAGCACACCGATGCAGGCCAGCCCCACCCCACCGCCATCGACAACCGCCCAAGCCCGACAGGGACACCCACCGCCTTTGAGGCGCACGACCGGACCGTCCAAACGCCCGCTACCCACGCCCACTCAACCGAGCAACACCCGGAGGTTGACAGAGGGTGTCTCACAGATCATGGTGGCTGTGCGGTCAATGCCGTTAAGTTTGGCAGGGGATCTTGTAGAGGCGGATCTTGGGTGGGCCGTCGTGGAGTTGGCCGTGGTCGGTGGCGCGTTTGAGGCAGTGGTGGTGAGCGCGGTATCTTTTGACCACTCGGGGATATGTTCGGTGTCGTCGTGGCGGGTTGGGTCGTTCGGTGATTTCGTGGGTGGTTTCGGTGAGTGCGGCGGCGAGTGTTTTAGGGGGAAAAGCCTGCCTGGTTGGTGACCTGGCGGCG
>DATELN010000030.1:0-10095 GCA_035276605.1 Pseudonocardiaceae bacterium
ATTCAGGTCGTGAGTGCGAAACGGTGTTATAACACCGTTTCGCACTCACGACCTGAATTGGTGCGAGAAATCGGTCATGCAGCGCTCGATCAGGGTGGGGTTGCCGGCGGACTGCTCGAGGCACTGCCGGTAGCTGCGGCCGACCGGCGAGTTGAGGGCGGACACCGCCAGGGCAATCAGCGCGATCGCGATCAGCGTTCCGATGACACCTAGCACGATGCCGGCCACGGACATGCCGCCGTTGGTCGCCTCGCCTCGCCTGGCCCGGCCGCGGCCGAGCACACCGAAGATCACCGCGAGGATGCCCAGAATGACGCCGCCTATGACCGTCCAGGCCGACAGCACGGCAAGCACGCCCAGCACTAAGGCCGCCACCCCAAAACCGTTGCGGCGCTGCGCCGCAGGCGCGCCATACCCGGTGGAGCCGTACCCCGGCACGTTCATCGGGCTCACCTCACCTCGTCGGTGCCCTCGTCCAACAATCATCGCACCGGCGATCAAGGCGATGCCAGCCATGAACTCGACTCCACCGACGCTGATTGAGCCAGAAATGTCGGTAGTGTCGAGTTCACGGCTGCGCCTCGACGGCAGGTTAGTCCCGTGTGATCAGTTCAAGGCCACCCAGCGCGGGCTGAAGTGCTTCAGGCACGCGCACCGAGCCGTCAGGCTGCTGGTGGTTTTCCAGGATCGCGACGATCCAGCGGGTGGTGGCCAGAGTGCCGTTGAGGGTCGCTGCGATCTGCGGGCGCCCGTCAGCGTCGCGGTACCGGGTGCCCAACCGGCGAGCCTGGAAGGTGGTGCAGTTGGAGGTAGAGGTGAGCTCGCGGTAGGTACGGCTGGACGGCAGCCACGCCTCACAGTCGAACTTGCGGGCCGCTGAGCTGCCCAGATCCCCCGCTGCCACGTCGATGACCCGGTAGGGCACCTCGATCGCAGCCAGCATCTGCTCCTCCCAGGCCAGCAGCCGCTGGTGCTCGGCCTCGGAGTCTTCCGGGCGGCAGTAGACGAACATCTCGACCTTGTCGAACTGGTGCACCCGGATGATGCCGCGGGTGTCCTTGCCGTAGGACCCGGCTTCGCGGCGGAAGCAGGACGACCAGCCGGCGTAGCGCAACGGCCCGGTCGACAGGTCGAGAATCTCGTCAGAGTGGTAGCCGGCCAACGGCACCTCGGAGGTGCCCACCAGGTACAGGTCGTCGTCGCGCAGCCGATACACCTCGGCGGAGTGCGCGCCGAGGAACCCGGTGCCATCCATGATCTCCGGTCGGACCAGCACCGGCGGGATCATCAGGGTGAACCCGGACGCGATCGCCTGTGACACCGCCAACTGCAACAGTCCAAGTTGCAGCTGCGCGCCGAGCCCGGTGAGGAAGTAGAACCGGGCGCCGGAGACCTTCGCACCGCGCTCGGTATCGAACAGGCCCAACGAGGTGCCCAGCTCGAGGTGGTCGCGCGGGTCGAAACCCAGCTCAGGCGGCGTGCCGACGTGCTTGAGTACGGCGTAGTCATCCTCACCGCCGGCCGGGACCCCGTCGATGATCAGGTTCGGGACCCCACGGTGCGCAGCCTGGAAGGCCTGTTCAGCGCTGGCCTGCTCAGCTTCGGCGGCCTTGACATCGGCGGCGAGCTGCTTGGCGTGGGCCAGCAGCTCCTCTCGCTCAGCACCCCGTGCCCGCCCGACCTGCTTACCCAGCGCCTTCTGTTCGGCGCGCAGCGAGTCGGCCGCGGCGACTGCCTTGCGCCTTCGCTCGTCAGCGCCGATCAGCGCGTCGACGGCATCCTCATCTTCACCGCGGGCCCGCTGCGAAGCGCGTATCCGGTCCGGGTCCTCCCGCAGCACCTTGAGATCGATCACAACCCGTCAGCCTAGCTTGCGTGGCGGTGGCCACCCCGACGCAAGCCAGTGACACGGCTGGTCTGCCTGATCGGCAGCAGCGCGTCGATGCGGCAACGTGCTCCGTTCGCGGAGCTCAGCGGGTCAGCTCGGCGGCGGCTTCGAGCAGCATCCAACCGGACAGTTGCACTGATAGGTCCCGCTCGGGCAGGCCCGGCCCGGGCGGGCGCGCCGGGACCGTCCACTCCGGACCGAACACCGGACCTCCGTCGGCGACGCTGCGGTTACACCACGCCGCTTCCGCGGAGTCCAGCACTAGCCGGGCCGCCGTCTTGACCGCGGGCTGTTCGGGCGGCAACTCGACCGCAGCGAGCGCGAGGTAGCGGGCCAGGATGCCAGTGAACAGCCCGCCGTCGCCGCCGCCGTGCCCGCGCAGCACACCGCCGTCAGTGAGGTGCTCGGCAACCGCGTGCACTGTCCGGTCGGCCTGCTCCCACCAACGCGCGGCGCCGGTGGCGCTCCCCAACTCAACGCAGGCGCCGAGCAGCACACCCTGGCAGTAGCTGTAGATGGCGCGTTCAATAGACCGCACCGAACCGTCGAGGTTCACCCGCGCCCCGTCGAAGATCAAGCCAGTATTCGGATCGATCAGCTGCACCAGCATCCAGTCCACCAGCGACATCGCGATACCCACGTTGCCCCGCCGGGCGTAGAAGATCGCGGCTGGTCCGGTGGCTGGGACGTTGATGAAGTCGTCATTGACCCGCCACCGCATTCCCCCGCTCGGGCCGCGACCGAACCGCATCCGGCGCATGATGGCCTCTTGCGCGCCTGGCTTGTGCAGTCCGGTGAGCGTCGCGGTGCGCTGCAGTGCCAGGCCGAGCCAGGCGATGTCGTCGTAGTAGTTGTTGACCCAGCCGGTGAGGTTGCGCACCCGCACGCCGCGGATGAGCGCGGCGATGGCGTCTCGCCGCCACTGCGTCGGGGCGCGGTGGTAGGCGTCGAGCATGCAGTCCAGCAGATGCGCCTGCCACCAGTAGTGCCAGTGCACCGAGGGCTCGGAGGGCCAACTGGGGCGACCTAGCCGGGTATCCAGCAACCCCAGCAGACCCGGCAGCCAGTGCAGGTGACGGGTGTGCACGGCCCGCTCGGCCGCGGCCGCCCGGCCCGCCCAGGCGCTCACCAGGCCGCTCCCAGGTCGGCATGCTGGCGGATCCAGGCATGCATGGCGATGCCGGCGGCCACCCCCGCGTTGATTGACCGGGTAGATCCAAACTGTGCGATCGAGACGGTCATCGTGGCGCCCTTGCGGGCTTGTGCGGTCAGGCCGGGACCTTCCTGCCCGAACACCAGCAGGCACTCCCGCGGTAGCTCGGTGGTTTCCAGCGGCAGCGCCCCGGGCGAGTTGTCCACCCCCACCACGGTCAGGTTGGCAGCGGCGGCGTGTTCCAGCAGCTGCGCGATGTCGTCGTGGTGGCGCAGGTGCTGGTAGCGGTCGGTGACCATGGCGCCACGGCGGTTCCACCGGCGACGGCCCACGATGTGCACCTCTTTGACGGCGAATGCGTTGGCCGTCCGGACCACGGTGCCGATGTTGTGGTCGTGGTCGAAGTTCTCGATCGCCACGTGCAACGGGTGGCGGCGGGTATCCAGATCGGCGACGATCGCGTCGCGGCGCCAATACCGGTAGGCGTCGACGACGTTGCGGCGGTCCCCGTCGCGCAGCAGCTCGGGGTCGTAGCGGGGATCGTCGGGCCACGGGCCCGGCCAGGGTCCGACGCCTACCGGGTGGCCCCACTCGGTGGGGCCCAGATCTGTGATCACCATGCCAGGTCACTCAGGTTCAAGATCGAGCGGTAGGGCAATCCGGCGGCTTCGATTGCCTGTCGAGCGCCGGTGTCCCGGTCCACGACGGTGGCCACACCGACGACGTTAGCGCCCGCTTCACGCAGCGCCGCCACCGCGGTGAGCACCGACGCACCGGTGGTGGAGGTGTCCTCGACGGCGAGCACGGACCGACCCGCCACGTCCGGGCCCTCGATGCGCCGCTGCAGGCCGTGCTGCTTGGTCGACTTGCGCACCACGAAAGCATCCAACGGTGGGCCTGGTGCGTGCAGCACCGCCGTAGCGACCGGATCCGCGCCGAGAGTCAAGCCGCCCACCGCCTGGTACGACCAGTCATCGGTCAACTCGCGGATGAGCTGACCGATCAGCGGGGCACCCTCGTGGTGCAGCGTGATCCGGCGCAGGTCGACGTAACAGTCCGCCTCGACACCCGAAGCCAGGGTGACCCGGCCGGGAACCACCGCCAGTTGGCGCACCAGCTCCGTTAGCCGCGTTCGGACCTGCTGCGTCACGTGCGACCCCGTCCGGTGCGCCCGGCCAGGCGCCGCACCAGCCCGCGGGGTAACACGTCGACCAGCCCGACTAGGGCCCGGTACTGCATACCGGGCACCGAGATGGTGCGCCCGCGCCGCAGGTCGGCCAGGCACTCGCGGACCACGTCGTCGGCATCCAGGTAGAACGCCGCCGGGGTACCGGTCATGTCGATGCCCGCGCGGGCGTGGAACTCGGTGCGCACGAAACCCGGGCACAACGCGATCACCTGCACCCCGGTGCCGGCCAGCGCCACCGCCAGACCCTCGGAGAACTGCGTCACGTAGGCCTTGCTGGCGCCGTAGGTGGATCCCCGGCCGGGCAGGAAACTCGCCACGCTGGATACGTTGATCACCGCGCCCCGCCCGGCGCTGATCATGCCCGGTAGTGCGGCGTGGGTGAGCCGCAGCACGCTGGTGACGTTGACATCTAACTGGGCTTGCAGGTCGTCGATGTCCGCTTCGATGAAGCTGTGAGCGGCGACGCTGAACCCCGCGTTGTTCACCAGCAGATCGACCGGGTTGGTGGCGCGTAGGCGCTGCTCGATGGCCCGCCGCTCCGTGGCATTGGCCAGGTCGGCGGGCATGACCTCGGCGGTGATGCCGTGCCGCTGTTCCATGTCGGCCGACAACCGGTGCAGCCGTTCCCGATCCCTGGCAACCAGCACAAGATCGTAACCTTCAGCGGCCAGCCTCCGGGCGAACGCGGCCCCGATTCCCGCAGTCGGGCCAGTAATCAGCGCGGTTGGCATAGTCCCCAGGCTAGCGACGCCGACGGTGGTGGCGGTGACGTGTCACTCGCCCTGCTGTCGCCGAGTTCAGTCCATGCGGGGCAGTGGGCTGCCGGGGCGCCCGCTCGCAGCCATGGGACCACCGACGGGTAGTACCGGCCGTCCCTTCATCCCATTGATGACGCCCGCCGCCGACGTGTACCAGGCGACCAGGGCAGTGATCACACCGACGATGCCACCGATGTTGCTGAGACTGTGGTTGCCGGTGAACTCGCCCGCGCACAAGATAATTTCGGTGGCCTCCAAGGTCAGAAACACCCCGAACACCGCGCCATTGACCTGGGTACTCCACAACAGCATGTACGTGTTGAAAATGGCGAATGCCAGCAGAATCCAACCGAGGTCGTTGGCTAGTGCCAAGCTATTCGCCTTCGGCGAGACCAGCAGCATATAGAGGCCAAGACCGATCCAGAAGCCACCGTATGTCGAGAAGGCGGTGGACCCGAAAACGTTCCGGTTGCGAAACTCCCACATACCGGCCAGCAGCTGGACCAAGCCGCCGTAGCCCAGCGCATAGCCCAGCCAGGCATCGGTGCCATGGGTCCAGCCAGCGTTTTTGGCCGAAAGCAGGAACGTGGTCAACGCGAACGCCGCCAATCCCAGCGGCGCTGGATCGGCGATCGGTGGAGCAGCGGCGGCCTGCGCCGCCGTGTCACGATCAGACAGATGAACAGCCACGATGCCCCCTGCGATTTGTCAACGATTCCGTCGAAAAAATTGTCGCGGGGGGCCATCTGCGCGGCAACCGGAGGCGATGCTCCGCACCGTTACGGCGGCGATGCCGGGGACCAGGAGGTGGGGGTTCTGGTGAGAGTGGAGTCGGGTGATCCGGCCGGCTCGCTCGGGGCGTTGTTAAAGTCCGGTGCTGCGCCGGGCGCCGACCCGTCCGCCGGCACCACGGAAGGCGAGTGCCGAGTGGCCGGGGCCGTTGGGCGGCTCGGCGGCTTAGGTCGCTGGGTGCTGCCAGGTGCAGGCACTGCTGCCGTTGGCGGTTGGGTCGTGTCCTCAGCGGGTGGACTCGGTGCCGCGCCAGTGGGTAGCGGCAAGACGGCCGAAGGCTCTGGGGACGGAGCCGACACTGCTGGCTGCGTCGGCGAGGAAACAGCTGACGGAATCACTGGCGGTGCAGACACAGCGGGCACCGGAACCTTGACAGGAGCGGGGGCACCGGTACCGCTGTGCGCGGTCATGACCACAACAATCGCGCCACCGGCGAGAGCGAGACCTCCTCCGGCCAGCGCCAGCCTGCCCCAACGCCGCCGTTCAGTGGCCCGGGACCGCAAGTCCTCCCACGGATCGGCGTCAGCTTCCAGCGAGGCTGCCGTGGGCGGGTTGGGCGCCTCGGTCGGTGCTGCGCCGGTCGCCGCGCACGGCCGGGACGCGTCTTCCCTTATCCGATCCCGCAGCGCGCGCAACTCCTCGATCGCCAACATTTGGTCAGCATCCGACTCATCCACAACCTGACCTAACGGAGCATGTGGGCCTCTTGGTGCTGAGGTGTACCGGGATGGACGAGTCTTCGACGTTGCGAGCGCAGTTCCCGATGCCCACCTGGCCGCGGTCGCAGTCGAGCACGGATCGCGACTGGCCAACAGCGACAGTGGGTTCGCCCGGTTCCCCGGATTTTGAACGGCGGTGAGGTCTATGGCCACGGAGGAAATGCTCGACGAAGCCCAGTACCTCCGCTGGGCCGTGGTAGTCGGCGCGGAAGTGGACAGCACAAATACCCTTGGGCTGGCGTCACTCAGGCTTTCGATTGGTGCCGACTGGCCGGTATGGACGCGGGAAGTACTGGCTGGCCCAGGCGGGGAAGTCGGCCGCGGTTCCCACCCAGGCCAGGTAGCCGTCGGGGCGGACGAGCAGCAGTTCGCCGGTCGGGCGCGCGGGTACAGCAGCGTCGACCTGAGCAGGGAGATCAACGCTCGGAGCATCCGTCCCGACGAGCACAAACCGACCGCCACGCAGGGCCTCGTGCAGCCCGCCCTCCGCCAACGGGATGTTGGGCATGCGGGTGCCCACTCGGCGGTCGGCGCCGGGTGGCGCGGGATACCGGATGCCGACGCCGGAGATCGTGCCCGCCACCGCTGCGGCGACCGGGGGGATGGCCGTCAACAGCTGGCCGATCACGTTGCGGGCCCGCTGCGCCCATCGTGGCTTGATCAACGCTAGCCGCAGGATCGCGCCGCTGCTGCGCAACACCTGGCGGCCCACCGGGTAGCGCTCCTGGTGGTAGGAGTCCAGCAGAGCGTCACCACCCCACCCGTGCACCGCCGCAGCCAGCTTCCAGCCGAGGTTGGCGGCGTCCTGCATCCCGGTGTTCATGCCCTGCCCGCCCGCGGGCGAGTGGCAGTGCGCGGCGTCGCCGGCCAAAAACACCCGGCCGACCCGGTAACGCGGGGCCTGCCGCTCGTCGCTGTGGAACCGGGACAACCAGCGGGGATCGTGCATGCCGAAATCGGTGCCCAGCGCCCGCCGGGTGACCTCCCGGATCTCCTCGAGGTCCACCGGAGCCTTGTCGTCGACCTGGTGACGCCGGTTCCAGGCGAAGATCCGGTACCACCCGTCGCCGAACGGGGCGACGAACGCGAACGCGTCACCGACCGCATTGACCGCCAGCACGTCCCCGGGCGGCGCGCTGAGCCGGACGTCGGCCAGCATGATTGATTTGATCACGGAACGGCCAGGGAATGGCAGCCCGAGGGCGCGCCGGACCGCGCTGTTCACCCCGTCGGCGCCGACCACGTACATCGCCCGGTACCTCGCGGTGCGCACGGTGACGTCGACGCCGTCGGCGTCTTGGGTGATGCCAGTCACCTCGGCACCGTGGATGATCCGGACGCCCAGCGCGGCGGCCCGCTGGGCCAGTACCCGCTCGGTCTCGTACTGCGGCGTGATCAGCAACGAGGCGAACTCGCTGGGCAGCGTGGACAGGTCGATCTGCACCCGGTCGAATAGCCGCAGCTGCCGAATCTGGGTGCCGGTCTTGGCCAGCTCGCCGGCCAGGCCGCGGATGTCCAGCTCCTCCATGGTGCGAGCGTGCACGGCGAATGCCCGTGTCACATTCGACTCGTCGGTGCGCCGCTCCAGGACGGTGACCGCTACACCCGCCTCGGCCAAGTCGCCGGCCAGGAGCAAGCCGGTGGGGCCGGCTCCGACGACCACAACGTCTGCATCCATCTCAGACCCTCCAAGTCAACAAACGTTGGCCAACACTTGTTGACAACAGTAGGTGCGGTCCGCAGCACATGTCAACAACTGTTGGCCTACACTTGTTGGCATGACGCAGGGCAAACCTCGACGATCCGATGCGACCCGGGCCGCGATCCTCACCGCGGCGCGGGAACGGTTCGCGGCCGACGGCTACGAGCGGGCGACCATTCGCGCCATCGCCGCCGACGCCGGCATCGATCCGACGATGGTGATGCGCTACTACGGCAACAAGGAAAAGCTGTTCGCCGCGGCGGCGGAGGTCGACATCCGGTTACCAGACCTGACCGAAGTGCCGCGCGACCGGGTGGGCACCCGGCTGGCCCGGCACTTTTTGGACCGGTGGGAGCACGACGAGACGATGGCGGCCCTGCTGCGGGCCGGCGCCACGAATGAAGGTGCGGCACAGCGGATGCGCGACATGTTCGCCCACCAGCTCGTCCCCGTGGTAGTCCCCATTGTCGCCCGAGCCTGCCCCGACCCTTCACAAGCGGCGGCGCGCGCGGCGCTGGTCTCCTCGCAGGTACTCGGAGCCGCCCTGTGCCGCTACGTCCTGCGGCTCGAACCATTCGTGACCATGCCCATCGACGAGGTCATCGCCTGGCTGGGCCCCACCCTGCAGCGCTACCTCACCGCCACCGGGCCCGAGGCGCGGTAGGTCAGGCGGCGAAGCAGCACCTCGGCCGGGCAGCGGCGACCACGACGGCTCAGCCACCGACCGGGTGCCCGCGCACCCAGATGCCGGTGCTGAAGGTGCCGTTGCCGTAGAGGTACACGGGAACCTGCATTACCCGCTGCGCGAGCTTGAAATCGTTTACTTTGCGGCTGAACTCGCTAGTGCGCCCAGCGTGACAGGTCAGCGTGATCTGCGATCTCCGTGGTATCGACAGCCCCCTCGGACGAGCCGGGGTCAAGCAGATCGGCGATCTCGTCAAGGGCCCGCAGTAGCCGCTCCAGCCGGGTGGGCGTGGCCGAGCATGGTGCAGCCGCCAGCACCCAGTCCTGCTCCAGCCACGCGACGGGGATATCCGCGCCCAACGAGTTGGCGGCGAAAACGAAGTCCGGGGTTAGCAGCACGCGTGCCTGGTCTGGCTCGGTGACCAGCACCACCCGCTCTCCGACGATGCCCAGGCTGGTGAGCCGTGGATCGTGCGCTAGTGGCTGGTCCGGCAGCCACAGCTCGACCACCAGATCGGCATCGCGGACTCGCCGCTGCACCGCTACCACCACACTGGAGACCTGACCGGCCTGCTCGTAGTCGAAAATCTGCACTGCGCGCCGGCCTAGCCGGGTGAACTGGCTGCCGCTCACCAGGTCGCGAGCTACCCCGCTGCCGTCCCGGGATATCACGCCGTGCTGCCAGCGCTCGGTGAGCAGCGGGTCGGACGGCACGAACCGCCACCCGCGTAACGCCGCCCAACGCCGGCGTTCCCGCTGTTGGGCGCTTTGCTGCCCACGGTCAGCGGCCAGCAGCGCGCCTCCGGCGGCAGCGGCCAGCCCAGCGATCACAAACCATATCCAAACTGCCACCCGACGAGCCTAGATCGACACCTCGACACTTTCCGTGCACACACGCCGCATACCGTCTTCTAGACCCCGATCAGATCACGACATGGAGACATATCGGGGTCCAGACCCAATGCCACTAAGCCGGTGAACCACTTAGCTAAGTGGCATTGGGTCCAGAGAGGGTCGGGACGAGACGTTAGGCGCGGGTGACGGTGAGGGCCCCGGTACTAGCGGCGGCCTCGGGATCGAGGTCGACACGGACGGTGTCGCCGTCGGAGATCTTGCCAGCCAGCAGGGCGTGAGCGAGCTGGTCACCGATTGATGCTTGCACCAGCCGGCGCAGCGGGCGCGCCCCGTAGAGCGGGTCGAACCCACCCAG
>DATELN010000031.1:0-4560 GCA_035276605.1 Pseudonocardiaceae bacterium
CGCCATGGCCGTCACCTTGGTGCACCGTTACCTGGAGGACCAGTGACCTATTCCGAGCTGCGCGAGCTGTTCCTGTTTGCCGATCTGACCGACCGCCAGCTGGAGTGGATCCGGGACCATGGCGACATCTTCCAGGCCCGCGAGGGCGAGATCCTCGTCGCTGAAGGCGAGCTGGCACGCTGCTTTTACGTGCTGCTGTCGGGCACGGTGCAGATGACCCGGCTGGTCGCCGGGGACCCGGTCGAGATCACCCGCACCGATCAGCGCGGGGTCTACTTCGGCGCGGTCCAGTTCTATCTCGGTGACCAGGTCGACCAGACCTACTCGGCCTCAGTGCGCGCGCTGAGTCGCTGCACGGTCCTGGCGCTGCCCAGCCGCGAGTTCAATGAGATCTTCCGGCGCTGGTACCCGATGGCCGTGCACCTGTTGCAGGGCATGTTTGTCGGCATCTCCAACACCAACGCCCTGGTGGGACAGCGCGAGCGGCTGCTGGCCCTGGGCAAGCTGTCCGCCGGGCTGACCCACGAACTGAACAATCCCGCCGCCGCGGCCAGCCGGGCGGCGGACACACTGCGCGAACGGCTGGCTGGGATGCGGCACAAGCTGGCGCTGCTCGCCGAAGGCCGGCTGGACCGCGACGCCTTGAAAACGCTCACGGTTCTGCAAGAGCGGTTTGTCGCGGCCGGTGCCAGTGCGCCGGCATTGACCGCGGTGCAGACCGGTGACCTGGAAGACGAGCTGGCCGATTGGCTCGATGAGCACGGCGTAGCGCAGGGTTGGGAGTTGGCGCCGGTGTTCGTCGCGGGCGGGCTGCGGGTGGATGATCTGGAAGAGGTTGCCCAGACCGCTCCGCCGGAGTCGCTGGAGGGCGCGCTGCGCTGGCTCGCCTATACCGTGGACACTGAGAACTTGCTCAGGGAGATTGGGGACGCCACCGCTCGGATCACCGCGTTGGTTGCCGCTGCCAAGCAGTACTCACAGCTGGACCGCGCGCCGCACCAGGACATCGACCTGCACGACGGCCTGGATGCCACCCTGGTCATGCTCGCCCGCAAGCTGGGCGACGACATCCGGGTGGTGAAGGACTACGACCGCGCTTTGCCCGCCATCCCGGCCTACCCGGCTGAGCTCAACCAGGTGTGGACCAACCTCATCGACAACGCTGTTGATGCGATGCACGGGAAGGGCACCCTCACCGTGCGTACCGTCCGCGATGGCGAGTTCGCCCTGGTCGAGATCGGCGACACCGGCAGTGGTGTCCCGCCCGAGATCGCCAATCGCATTTTCGAGCCGTTCTTTACGACCAAGCCGGTTGGGCAGGGCACCGGGCTGGGACTCGACGTCAGCTGGCGTGTCGTGGTCAACCGCCACCACGGCGACCTGCAACTGCACTCTGAACCCGGTGACACCCGCTTCCAGGTTCGCCTTCCGCTGCATGAACCGCGCTAGCCACCCAGCGCGCGCAGCCGGCGCAGCACTTCTTGGGCGCCCAGTGCCTGGGCGACGGCGTGTAGGTCGGGGCTTCGGGTAGAGCCAGTGAGTGCGACGCGGATCAGTTGGGCTGCTTCGCGGACGGAGCCGGGGTAGGCATCGGGGTTTTTCTTGTATTCCTTGGCGTTTGCCGCGAAGCCGTGTTTCGCGGCAAGTTCGCGAATCTGGTTAAACCATTCCTGAGGGTCGTCGAGGTGCTGATAGCTCTCGACGAGGTCGTAGGCAAAGCTCGCGGTGATGGTGGTATCCACCTTGAGGGATAGCAGACGATCGTCGGCGGGTCCGGTCAGCAGGATGAACAGCTGCGGGAAAAAGAATCCGTAGGTAGACCGGAAATCCGACCATTTGCGCAGGTCTTTGCGAGGATTGGGAACCCCGTCGCGTTCCACGGCCAACGCACGCAGCGCGAGATCGACTTCGGCATCCAGGATGTGGGCGAGGTCTGGGTCGTACTGCGCAGCCCACGTCCGCACGGCATCGAGAACCTGATCACCTGGCAAGGTGGCGATGTAGTCGGCGCTGATGTCTTCCAGTTTCACCAGATCCACCAGCGGGCCGGCGGCGCCGCATTGATCCAGCCGGATCGGGGTGGTGAGGGCCTGCTGAAGGGGCATTTCGGCGAGCCGCCCATTGGCCAGTCCCCGCAGGTAGTACTGGACGGCCTCGGCGGGGTAGCCGGCTTCGATGTAGAAATCGACACTGGCTTCGGGGTCGGAGCGTTTGGACAGTTTGCGCTTTCCGCCGGAAATCTGCTTCATCAACGGAGCGACGTGCGCATAGCGTACTTGCTCGAAACCTAGGGCGTCGAACAGTTGTCGGTGCAATGGCACCGAAGAGATCCATTCGTCTCCGCGGATGACCAGGCTAATGCGCATCAGATGATCGTCGACGGCGTGCGCGAAATGGTAAGTGGGCAGCCGGGGGTGTTGGTCAGACGATTTCAGAATGACCGTGTCGTTGCGGTTGGCTTCGTGCTCCAGCTCCCCCCGGATCGTGTCGGTGAAACGGACCCGTTGCTCCGCTGCATCATCGGGCGCGCGGAAGCGGACCACGTACGGCGCGCCGTCGGCGAGCTTGGCTTGCACAGCGGCAGGGTCAGCGTCGCGCCAGATGGCCCAGGCCCCGTAGTAGCCAGTGGGGAGCTTGGCGGCCTGTTGCCGGGTGGTGATATCGACCAGTTCGTCTTTGGTGGCGAAGCACGGGTAGGCCGTGCCCTGACGCAGTAGCTTGCGCACATAGGTCAGGTAGATGCGGTCGCGCCTGGACTGACGGTAGGGGCCGTAGTTGCCGTGTTCGTCGTCCTCGTCGGGACGAAGGCCGAAGTAGTCGAATGCTCGGGCGAACTGTGCCAGCGCACCCTCGACCTCGCGGGACTGGTCGGTGTCTTCCACGCGCACCAGGTAGACGCCGTTGGAGTGGATGGCGATATCGCGGTCAATGGTGGCCACGTAGATACCACCGATGTGCACAAACCCGGTCGGTGAGGGACCGAATCGGGTGACCTCAGCGCCCTCGGGAAGCGACCGCGGCGGGTAGTGGCGCTCCCAGTGCTCTGGTTCAGGCAGGTCAGCGGGAAACAGGGCGTCGATGACCGCGCGGTCCAGCATCGGTGAGGTCAGTCTCGTCTCCGGGCGCAGCCCGATCATGGAATGGGTGGCTTACCGACGTTCGAGGCTACCAATCGCGGCTGTTCCCGTCCTCGCCGACCGGATCGTCGCCAGGGGGCGTTAATCTGACCGAGTTAGTCCGGCCTGCGTATTGCTCGGACGGCCCAGAGCGCACGCCGACCAGGCGCGTGCTGCTCGACACGCACGTCGTCGAACCCGGTCACCCGGCATTGCGCCGCGAAAGCTTCGGCCTGCGGGCCGGTCCACCCGTGGCTGGCGAGTCCGGTGGCGCCGGGACGCACGCGCCGTTCGATTGCCAGCAGCCGCCCACCAGGGGCCAGTACTCGTCTGGCTTCAGCGAGTCCGGCGCCGACGTCTTTCCAGTGGTGCACGGTGGCCACGCACCAGAGCACAGTCGCCGACGCGTCTGGCTGCCGGAGGTCTTCCGCGGTGCCCTCGGCCCACGTAATCCCAGCGTGTTTGCGGGTCAATGCCTCAGCCAGCCAGAGCATGACAGGCGCCGGATCAATGCCCGTTGCCCGGGCGCCCCGGCGGGTGGCTTCCCGGACAGCGGTGCCAGGGCCGCAACCGACGTCGAGGACGTCGTCGTTAGCCGATACGGAAGTGAGATCAGCGGCCAGACGGGCGACGACGCCGCGCCCAGGGATCATGGTGAGACCCGCCACCAATCCGGTCACTCCGGCGAAGCCTGGATGGTCGGCGTGATGGTTAACAGCCGTCATCAGCCCAGCTTGCCCGGCCGATGCGAGTCAACGTGGGAAATTTTTTTCAACATACGTTGAGTTTTGCCGGCGCCAGCCTTATCGTCGGGTATGACCACAGTGCAGCCATCCCGTGCAGTCGAGCAGGAGCTAGTTCTCGATCTTGGTTGCCTGAGCGCGCAGCAGCTACCGGCAGTGGGCGGCAAGGCGGCGAACCTCGGTGAGCTCATCCGTGGGGGTTTTCCGGTGCCGCCGGGGTTTTGCCTCACCACAGCGGCCTACCAGCAGGTTGCCGCTGACGCCTTGGACGTCGACGGGTGGGACCCCGACTCCCTCGCTGAGCGAGCCCGCAGCGCGGTCCTGGCCTCGCCAATTCCCGCCGATGTCGCTGAGGCGGTGGCCTGCGCCTACCGCGCCCTCGGTGACGACGTGCCCGTCGCGGTGCGCTCGTCAGCGACCGCGGAAGATCTGCCGTGGGCCAGTTTCGCGGGGCAGCAGGACACCTTTCTCAACGTCGTCGGTGCGCCGGCCGTGTTGGACGCGGTGCGCCGGTGCTGGGCGTCGTTGTGGACCGACCGGGCGGTCAGCTACCGGACGACCAACGGCATCGATCACACCACCGTGCGGCTTGCGGTGGTCGTCCAGCAGATGATCGAACCCCACGTCGCCGGGGTGCTGTTTACCGCGGATCCGGTGACCGGTCACCGCGGGCATACGGTCCTCGACGCCAGCCCCGGCCT
>DATELN010000032.1:0-4556 GCA_035276605.1 Pseudonocardiaceae bacterium
AAACAACAAAGCCTGGAATCCTAGGGCAACGCTGACCGCGATTACTGCCGCCCACGGACCCAGCAGGATCGCTATTAAGGCTCCGCCCACCCCATGGGCCGTAGTCCCGTCCGGAATCGGCACATTGAACATCATGATCAGAAAACAGACTGCGGCCAGCATGGCCAGCGTCGGTACATGTCGGGTCTTCACTCGTTTGTTCACCCGGGCCGCTGCTGCGGCCAGCAAGGGAACTGCCACCACGAAACCAGCCGCGCAGGTCTGGGGACTGAGGTAACCGTCGGGTATGTGCATGGCACCTCATTCCTGCCATACAGACGCCATCTGTTCGTTAAAGCAACTTACGCGCAGCAGCTCGGAACGTGATCCTTCACGGCGGATTACCCCCGAATGGCGTAGCAGAAAGAATGCAGCGACCCAGATTGACGTTAGGCGATCACTTGCCGAGAGCGACCCAGCTTTGATCGCCTGCTTGGCGGACCAGTTACGCAAACCAACGCCGACGCGACCTTGCTGGAACGGCTCAACGGCCGGCGGCCGGGTTCGGCGCAGCGCGGGATAGCGCGCGCAGCGCCAGGATGCCGGTGAGGAACAGACCGAACCCGCCGCCAACGACGAGGGCTGTGGTGGCCCGGTCGATGGCTGGATTCCAGGCAAAGGGCAGCACGGCGTAGAAGAAGTTCGTGACGTCAGTCACGCTGAACAAGACGAGGAGGGCGCCGAACAGGCCACACACCATGGGCCCGCTCCAGTGGCCCGCGAGGGCCAGCGCAGGGCCGATCACCGCCAACGGCCACGCGGCGATGGCTGGGCCAGATAAGCCGACGACCATCGCCAGCGGGGACTGATCTGGCGGCAACACGAGGGTCGCTCCCACCACGTGAGTGAAATACGCAGCGGCGATGGCAGCACTGCCAATGCCCAGCACCGCGGCGGCCCACCGCTGACGTACGGCGAGCACGCCGATCACCACAGCCACCAGCGCGGCCAACCCCGTGGCCAGCCACCATCGGCCAGTTGCTGGTGGCGGGGGCCATACCTGCTCGCCGTGGATGGTCACCGCCTGGTTCCCAACCCGCAGGGGGATGGCCCATGCGCGCCGGTGGTCGGCTGGGTCCGGGCCCTGGGCCGCGGCGACGATCCGGCGGTCGGCCCAGCGTG
Source organism: Pseudonocardiaceae bacterium (assembly GCA_035276605.1). Lineage (GTDB taxonomy): Bacteria > Actinomycetota > Actinomycetes > Mycobacteriales > Pseudonocardiaceae. The sequence continues at coordinate 1,162 of DATELN010000032.1, forward strand.
CGCTACCGCCGGGTGGGACGGTTGGCTCACGCACGCGGTCGGCGCCTGGCTCGGGGAGTACGTCAACGGTGGCACCGGTCTGGTTATCGATTTCCAGCCGAGCCCCAGCCTCGATCACCATCACCCGCAGTCCCGCCACCGGCGGGTCAACCGCGCGAATCTCACAGCGACTGCTGGAGGGTGCCAGCCCGCCGACATAGTGGGCGGCGGCGACACCGCTGCTGACCGGCAAGACGCCGAGCGCGACGATCAGCACGATGACAGCACGCAATCCCCACCCCGAGACCATGCGCTCATTGTCCGGGGTCGATAACAAGCCTGCCAACGCCCCGAGAGCGCGGGCCTGATGCTCGAGGTCCGCTGATGCTGCGCGACGTCGTGTGGACCGCTTGGTCATCCGCCTAGTGGGCCGCCTGCGCTGCGCCTTCGGGCTCCCGATGCCCAATTGATGAAGATGCGATGCCACGAACGCGCAGCGGTGGCCGTAGGTCCGGGAGGCTACTACCGTCGTCAGCGCAACGTGATACGCGCAACACAGGAGGTCTTGCCGCGATGGGTGACGACAGCCAGCGACTCAGCAACCTGCTCACCGAGAACCGGGTGTTCCCGCCGAGCGAGGAGTTCGCCACGCAGGCAAACGCCACCGCGGCGATGTACGACGAAGCCAACGCCGACCGGGATGCCTTCTGGGCACGCCAAGCTCACCGGCTGCACTGGGACACCGACTTCGACCAGGTGCTCGATTGGTCGAACGCGCCCTTCGCCAAGTGGTTCATCGGCGGCAAGCTCAACGTCGCCTACAACTGCGTCGACCGGCATGTCGCAGACGGTCACGGCGACCAGGTCGCCTTCCACTGGGAGGGCGAGGGGGGCGACACCCGCACCATCACCTATGCCGACCTCCAGCGGGAGGTATGTAAGGCGGCCAACGCCTTGCAGTCACTGGGCTTGCAGACCGGCGATCGGGTGGCCATCCAGCTTCCGATGATTCCTGAAGCGGTCTTCGCCATGCTGGCCTGCGCCCGGCTCGGCATGCCACACAGCGTGGTCTTCGGTGGTTTCTCCGCCGAGGCGCTGCGTAACCGGATCATCGACGCGGAAGCCAAATTGGTGATCACCGCCGACGGGCAGTTCCGGCGCGGCAAAGCGGTCCCGTTGAAAGCCAACTCCGACACCGCGGTCAAGGAGACCTCAACGGTGCAGCACGTGGTCGTCGTCAAGCGCACCGACATCGACATCGACTGGACCGAGGGCCGCGACCTGTGGTGGCACGAGCTGGTGGATTCCCAGTCCGACCAGCACGAGTGCGAGCCGTTCGACAGCGAGCATCCGCTGTTCATCCTCTATACGTCGGGCACCACCGGAAAGCCGAAGGGGATCCTGCACACCAGCGGTGGCTACCTCACCCAGTCCGCTTACACCCATCACGTGGTGTTCGACCACAAGGCGGGCCAGGACATCTACTGGTGCACCGCCGACATCGGCTGGGTCACCGGGCACACATACATCGTCTATGGGCCACTGGCCAACCGCGCCACGTCGGTCATGTACGAGGGCACCCCGAACACCCCGCATGAGGGCAGGCACTGGGAAATCGTGCAGAAATACGGCGTCAGCCTCTACTACACCGCCCCGACGCTGATCCGCACCTTCATGAAGTGGGGCAACGAGATCCCGGAGAAGTACGACCTGTCGTCGCTGCGGGTGCTGGGCAGCGTCGGGGAGCCAATCAACCCGGAGGCCTGGATGTGGTACCGGGAACACATCGGTGGCGAGCGCTGCCCCATCGTGGACACCTGGTGGCAGACCGAGACCGGGGCGATCATGGTGTCGCCGCTGCCTGGCGTCACGGCAGCCAAACCGGGCTCGGCGATGCGCGCACTGCCGGGCATCAGCGCCATCGTGGTCGACGAGTCCGGCACGCCGGTCGAGCACGGCCATGGCGGCTACCTCGTACTGGATCAGCCGTGGCCCGGGATGTTGCGCACCATCTGGGGTGACGACGAACGGTATTTGGAGACGTACTGGTCACGCTTCGCTGACCAGGGCTACTACTTCGCTGGCGACGGCGCCAAGTACGACGACGATGGCGACATGTGGCTGCTGGGTCGGGTGGACGATGTGATGAACGTCTCCGGGCACCGGATTTCCACTGCCGAGGTGGAGTCCGCGCTGGTATCGCATCCGACGGTGGCCGAGGCCGCCGTGGTCGGCGCCACCGACCCGGTCACCGGGCAGGGCATCGTTGCGTTCGTGATTTTGCGGGGTCACGTCGCCGAGGATGAGGCCAAGGGCGCCGACGCGCTCAAAGCCTTACGCAACCACGTCGCGCAGGAAATCGGCCCGATCGCCAAACCCCGGCAGATCATGGTGGTCGCGGACCTGCCGAAGACCCGCTCCGGCAAAATCATGCGACGGTTGCTCCGCGACGTGGCAGAACACCGCGAGATGGGCGACGTCACCACCCTGCAGGACTCCTCCGTGATGGATCTCATCTCAGAAGGCCTGCAGTCCGGCGCCAGCGAGTAGGCGGCTCTTCAAGAGCTACCAACCCCCGTCTGGGAGGTCTCAAACAGCAGCCAACCTGCCTGGCGGGCATGCTGGGGCGCATGCGCAACGTGCTACCCGTCTGCGGTTCGGTCTCGATCCCCGAGGCCGAGCTGGGGTGGCGGTTCTCCCGCGCCAGCGGGCCTGGCGGGCAGGGAGTCAACACCGCTGATTCGCGCGTCGAGCTGGTCTTCGATGTGGCCGCGTCTACGGCGCTCACATCGGCTCAGCGCACTCGGGTGGTTGAGCGGTTAGGTGGACGGCTCAACGACGGGGTGATCACAATCGTCGCCGCCGAGCACCGCTCGCAGCTGCGCAATCGGGCGGCCGCTCGAATGCGACTGGTGGCAATGCTGCGCGAGGCGCTGGCTCCAGACCCACCACCACGCCGCGCGACGCGGCCCTCCCGCGCAGCTCGCGAGCGGCGTCTCGCCGACAAGCACCGTCGGACGCTCACCAAACAGCTACGCCGACCCGCTGACGACTTGTGAATGGCAGTGCACGTTGAAGCCTGCATCGCCACTCACGGGGCGTAGCCTCTGCCGCTGTGAGACACCAACGGCGGGCGGCGGGTGAGCTCGAAGCCGAAGTGCTGGCCGCATTGTGGGCCGCCGACACGCCGTTGAGCACCGCGCAGGTGCGGCAGGCAGTCGGCGACGAACTCGCCTACAACACCGTGCAGACCATTTTGGTCCGGCTGTACGACAAGGGACTCATCGACCGGGTGGCCGACGGGCGTCGCCATGAGTACTTCCCCGTCAAGGGCGCCGAGGAACTGGCCGCCGAGCAGATGCAGGCGTTGTTGTCCCGCGGCCGGGACCGGCAGGCGGTGCTGCAGCGATTCGCCA
>DATELN010000033.1:0-5008 GCA_035276605.1 Pseudonocardiaceae bacterium
CGTGGTCGGGCGCAACGGGGCCGGCAAGAGCACGCTGCTGGCACTCCTGGCCGGGGCGGAACAGCCGGACGGCGGGCGGGTGACCCGCGCCCGCGACCTGCGGATCGGCCACCTCTCCCAGCAGGACCGCCTGGCCGGCACCGTGGGTGACCTGGTGACCGGCGGCCGTCCCGAACACGTGTGGGCTGGTGACCCGCGCACCCGGTCCGCGATCGCCGCGCTGCTGCCCGGCATCGATTTCGCCGCTCCTGCACAACGATTGTCGGGTGGCGAATCCCGCCGGGTCGCGCTGGCCGCGTTGCTGGTGGGCGACCACGATCTGCTGCTGCTCGACGAGCCGACCAACCATCTCGATGTGGAGGCGATCGACTGGCTCGCGCGCTTCCTGGCAAGCCAACCGGCCGCGCTGGTCGTGGTCACCCACGACCGCTGGTTCCTCGACGCGGTATGCGAGCGAACCTGGGAGCTCGCGGACGGGCGGCTGCAAGCCTACGACGGGGGCTATGCCGCCTACGTGCTGGCCAAGGCGGAGCGCGCCCGGGTCGCCGACGCCACACAGCGCAGACGGCGGAACCTGCTGCGCAAGGAGCTGGCCTGGCTGCGCAGGGGGCCGCCCGCCAGGACCAGCAAGCCACGGTTCCGGATCGAAGCGGCGAACGCGCTGATCGCCGACGAGCCGGCGCCGCGCAACGGCGTGGAGCTGGTGCGGCTCGCGACGGCGAGGCTGGGGAAGACCGTGGTGGATGTCGAGGACCTGACGGCGCGGGTCGGTGGACGGGTGCTGCTCGATGACGTGACGTGGCAGTTGGGGCCGGGGGATCGGATCGGTTTGATTGGGCCAAACGGGAGTGGGAAGACGACGTTGTTGCGGGTGCTGGCTAGGGCTGGGCTGGGGCGGCAGTCCGGCTCGGCTGGATCGGCAGCAGAAACGCCGATCCGGCCAAACCGCACCGCCGACGACGGGCTCGGCTTGGCGGTCCATGGACGGGCGGTGCGCGGAAAGACCGTGCGGCTGGGGTACTTGCCACAGGACGACGCCGAGGTTGACCTGACGCTGTCGGCGCGAGAAGTCGTCACCCAGGAACGGGGGAACCTGCTGGGTGGCGAGGGGGCGGGGTCGGCGGGGCAGTTGCTGGAGCTGCTGGGGTTGCGGGGAGATACGCAGTTCACGCCGGCCGGGGAGCTGTCGGGCGGGGAGCGGCGGCGCGTGCAGCTGCTGCGGCTGCTGGTGGACGAGCCGAACGTGCTGTTGCTGGACGAGCCCACCAACGATCTCGATGTGGACACGCTGACCGAGCTGGAGGACCTGCTCGACGGGTGGCCGGGTTCGTTGCTGGTGGTCAGTCACGACCGTTACTTCCTGGAGCGGGTGACGGATCACGTGATCGCGCTGCTCGGCGACGGCAAGCTGTCCTACCTCGGCGGAGGCATCGACGAGTACCTCGCGCGGCGGGCGCGTCAGGTGGACGCGGGGTTGAAGTCGAGCCCGGCGGATCAGCCGGGATCCGGGCCGGGCACGGCGAGCACGCAGCGCGCCGCGACGAAGGAACTGCAGCGCCTGGAACGACAGATCGACCGGCTCGCCGCCCGCGAGGCGGAGCTGTCGGCCGAGCTTGCCGCGCAGGCCAGCGACTACAAGAAGCTGATCGAGCTAGGTGCGCTCTTGCGCAGTGTCCAGGACGAGAAGGTCTCACTGGAGGAGCGCTGGCTAACCGTGGCTGAGCAGTCGTCCGTCTGAGTCAGCCGAATATCGGTATTCCCGTTGCTTCCCTTCGCTGTGATCCCGTCAACATCATGATGCACGTTGCTCACATACCTTTCATAACTTGACAGGCCAGCCAAAATGGGATTAGTGTCCCCTAGGTTTGTCTGGCTACACACTGCTGGAGATGCCACAGTGGTGCCGGACGACATTCCCGGGGCCTTAGCGGTCCGGGAGAGCGTAGCCTGGGGGGGCTATTGAATGACTCGTGGCTGCGCTGCGCCCAGTTATAGGGGCGTTGGTCTCCGGGAAGCGAACGGGGTGTGGCAAACCTCGTGCCCCGACGCGGCGCGTAATTGTCGCCTTGGCCTCCCGGCTCGCCAGTTCCCAAGTCGTATGCTCTCCGCTGATCGCTGTCCATGGAGGGGATGCAACTGGTCCTAGCTCGCTTATCCCCGCTGCTTTCCGTACGCGGCAGACCCTGCCGCGTTTTAAAGCCCACCTAATAAGGGGGGGAAATGGGCTTTAGGTTTTTGCGCCGGATACCGGCAGTGGCGGTGAGCGTCCTGATGGTAACGGCCAGTTCAGCAACAATCTCCGTGATCGGCCTGGCGACTTCGCCAGCGGCACAGGCGGCCGTGTGGACCGACCAGGGCGACTATCCGCCCGGTTCGGTGGTGACCTTCAGCGGCGGCAACAGTGACGGGGCAGGCTACGCGGCGGGAGAGACCGTTCACGTGGATGTGAACGGTCCCGGCGCCATCACGCAATCTTGTGACGCAACTGCCGACGATTCCGGGGCGTGGTCGTGTCAGATCACACTGGGCTCCGGGGTCGCCGCCATCGGCGGCTATACCTACACCGCTACTGGGCAGACCTCCGCTGTCTCACAGGGCGGGACATTCACCGACAGCGGCTGTAAGAACGACAGCGCGATCGGCACCCCCAAGACAGATCCGGACGTTGCCGCATCGTTCACGACAAGCGGCAACACCGCTAGTTACTCCATCAGCACGCCGAATGAAACCCCGAGCGGTGGCATTCCGGGCCTGATCGAGTATTGCGTCTACCCAGGCAGCACGGCCCCCGATACCGTGACGGCCACGTATGACTCCTGGGATGGGGTTATTCCAGACCACTACGCGAACCACGGCTACTTCGACTTCGAGCGCTCCAACGGCGACCCCAGCAACCTCCCGTTCGACGGGAGCACGCAGACGGTGGGAACAGCAAATTGGAGCGGCGGGGTGCCAGCGTCACAAACGATCGTGCTGCACATCAACGACCCGGACGCGTGCAACGCAATCTACGGCGGCAACCCCGGTACCTGCTTCGTTCTTCCCGGCAGCGGCAGCCAGGCGAACGTTGACCTGAAGGTCTCGAAGACCGCGGCAGCGGCTTTCACCCGCACCTACACCTGGGGCATCACCAAGAACGTGGACAAGGACACCCAGAACATCGCTGACGGTGGTTCTGCCACGTTCAACTACACGGTTGCGGTGACCCACGACGATGGCACCGACAGCGACTGGCAGGTGACCGGCAAGATCACCGTTACGAACCCGAACTCGGTCGGATTCAATGGGATAAACGTCACCGACAAGATCGATAATGGCGGGGCATGCCAGGTACAGAACGGCTCGCCAGGAAACGTTGACCCCTCGAACGCGGTGATCCCCGCCTCGGGCTCGGTGGACTTCCCTTACACATGCACGTACTCCTCGGCCCCAAGCCCGTCCAGTGGAACCGATACCGCCACGGCGACGTGGGACAAGACGGCCTACAACACGCCGGACAGTTCCGCGAGCGGTCAGGCGACCGCAGACTTCGGGACCGCCAACCCCAAGATCGTGGATGACAGCGCCAGCGTCTCAGACACCCTTGGCGGCACCCTGGGCCTGGTCTCCTACACAGACCCCAGCCCGAAGAAATTCCCGTACTCCAAAACCTTCTCGGGTGACCCGGCGGGCAAGTGCACGACGCACGACAACACCGCCACGTTCACCACCAGCGACACTGGCACCACTGGCAGCGCCGGTCAGAGCGTCAAGGTGTGCGTCGGCGCCGACCTCACGGTGAAGAAGGATGCGACGCCAGCGTTCACCCGCACCTACAACTGGAAGATCGCCAAGTCTGTGGATAAGGCGTTCCTCGATCCCGGGGGAACGGCCAATTACACGGTCACCGCGAACGAGGTCGGCTTCGCCGATTCTGGCTGGCAGGTGACTGGCGCGATCACGGTTCACAACCCCAACGACTGGGAGTCAGTGACGCTGACCGGGGTCACAGACGCGATCAACAACGGCGGGACTTGCACGGTCTCTGGCGATACCAGCCAGGTGATCACTGCGGGAGGCGACGCGCAGCTGGCCTACGCGTGCACGTATGGCTCGGCACCAAGCCCCGCCAGCGGGACGAACACCGCAACGGCCACATGGGATAAGGGCGCGGCTTCCACTCCGGACGGTTCGGCCAGCGGGCAGGCGGCCGCCGACTTCGGCAGCGCCACACCGACGGCAACCGTCAACAAGACGGTCACGGTGACCGACTCACAGGCGGGCACCCTTGGCACCGCGACAGCCACGGACACCCAGCCGTTCACGACGAAAACGTTCACCTACGGCAAGAAGTTCACGCCGCCCGCCAGTGGCTGTGCGACGGTGAACAACACTGCGACGATCAAGGAGACTGGGCAGACGGCCAGCGCTTCAGTGAAGAACTGCAACACCGGAGCGCTGACGATGGGGTTCTGGCAGAACAAGAACGGCCAGGGCATCATCACCGGCGGGAACTCTTCCAGCGGCGTCTGCAACTCGGGCACCTGGCTGCGGCAGTACGCGCCGTTCCAGGACCTGAGTGCGACCGCGACGTGCAGCCAGGTCGCCGGCTATGTGTCCAACATCATCAAGGCAGCCAACGCGAGCGGCACGTCGATGAACCCCATGCTGAAGGCCCAGATGCTGGCTACGGCCCTGGACGTGTACTTCAGCGACCCAGGCCTGGGCGGCAACAAGATCAATGCCCCGGTCCCGGTCGGCGGGGCGACCATCGATCTGACGAACATCTGCAAGATGATCGACAGCTCGGGTGGCACTGGCTCCTGCTCCGGCACCAGCGAGAACGCGAGCAGCGCCTTCGGAGGGGCCGCCAGCATGAAGGTGAGCGACATGCTCGGCTATGCCGCAAGCCAGTCCAACGTGGGCGGCTCGACCTGGTACGCCAACAAGAAGGCAACCCAGGAGCTGGCCAAGGATGCCTTCGACGCGATCAACAACCAGGTCGCGTCTTCCCCGTGAGGCGCCTCTG
>DATELN010000034.1:0-28315 GCA_035276605.1 Pseudonocardiaceae bacterium
CCAGTACGAGTTCAGCGCCGGGATCAGCGGCTGCGCCCGGGCGTAGAGCACCGTGCCGCCCAAAAACATCAACACCACGACAGGAAGCAGCACAAACCCGCCCAGCCGCGGTAACGCCGCCGCGGCCCCGCGTTGCCGGTACAACACCGCCAGCCAGACCGCCACCGCGACGAAGCAGATGGCTGAGATGAACTCGTACATGTTGGCCCACGGCACCCGGCCGATCGCCGCACCGCGCAGCGCCAGCGAGCTGGCGTGTACCAGCACTGCAAGCCCGGTCAGCGCCACCGCGGACCTGCCGATCCGTTCGGGTCTGGTCCGCGCCAGCGTCGCGACCGATCCGTCAGTGCCGACCGCCGTCACCGGTACTCGCGCGGCGGCGTACGCAGCGTACTCTATCGAGTGCAGAACCATCGCCATCAGGTACAACACCAGCGCGGTGCCGTATGCGAGGTCGCTATATGACGCCAGGACCGGGCTGATCGGCATCGCTTACCCTCCTTCTTGCGGCGCCCCGGTGGGCACCGGTGGGCGTGCCGCCCCTGGCGGCAGCAGGTCAGCAGCGATCCGGTCGAACTCCTCGCCGTAGCCGGCAGCCTCGGTACGGGCCAGCCCGCCCAGCTCAACCACGGTACCGGCCGGTCCACCCGGCGCGACGCGGAGCCAGAACCGCCGCCGCTTGACCACCAGCGATAGCCCGAGCCCACCGAGCACCAGAACCGCGAAACCGAGAACCCAGGGTTGCGCCGGGTCGTAGGAGACCTGCAGCGACACAAATCGGGTCACCCCGTCAAAGCGCACCGTGGTGCGGTCGGGCAGGGTGAGCTGCTCACCGGGTACCAGGTTGCTGCGAGCTACCTGCTTCAAACGTCCAGAGTCGACCATGGCCTGGTCGATCGAGAAGATGGACTGGCCTCGACCGGAGTTGTTGCCCAGATCGCCCTTCAGCACGTCGATCGCCACCGCCGGATCGAGCAAGTCCGGGAAGCGTGAGGACAGCAGCGAACCGCGAAACGCCGCGGTCGGCGCGAACAACCCGGTGATCGCGAGCTGGCGGGTGCGCCGTGTCGCATTGTCGGTGACCCCAGGCGGGTCGAACTTGGTCGTCCCTTCCGACAGCATGGTGCCCATATCCACTGGCGCCCATTGCACGACCGAGCTGCGCTGCTGCCCGTCGGGGAAGGTCACCGTGAACCCGGGTGCGTAGCCGTGGCCGATCAGGTAAACCCGGGTACCCCCTATCCGCAGCGGTTCGTTGACCCTGAGCTGGTAAGGACGCCAGGTGCCGGCGGCGAGATCGTCGGGACCTTGATAGGACAGCGCGGCGCGGAAGTCCTCTGCCTCCCCGGTAGGCAGGTAGGTCGGGGTGAAGCCATTGACCTGCACACAAAACGGCGTCAGCCCGGTGCCGTCGACGGAACGCCCGGGGGTGAACGAGTCGTAGGCCAGCGGGCCGGAGTTGCAGAACTGCGAGCCGTTGGCGAGCACGATCACCTGGCCCTGATAACCGACCAGCTTGCCGATGGCGAAGGACACCAACAGCCCGACCAGGGCCAGGTGGAAGACGAGATTGCCGGCTTCCCGTAGGTAACCGCGCTCGGCGGAGATCGTCCGGGCACCGCTGGGCTCATCGCGCATGGCAATGCGCCAGCCCCGCAAACGTCGCTGCCCGATCGCGATGACCTCGTCAGCGGAAGCGTCGGAGTCGCCGCGGGCATGGTGTGGCAGTCGGCCCAAATTCCGCGGGGTGGCCACTGGCGCCTTACGCAGCTGCCGGGCGTATTCCAGGCTGCGCGGCAGCACGCATCCGACCAGCGACACGAACAGCAGCAGGTAGATCGCCGCGAACCATGGGCTGGCAAACACGTCGAAGAAACCCAGCCGGTCCAGCACGGGTGCCAGGATCGGATGCTCCGTCCGGTAGCTGCGCACGCGCTGGGGGTTCAGCGGGTACTGCGGCAGCAACGCTCCTGGCAGCGCGGCCACGGCAAGCAGGAACAGCAGCATCAACGCCGTGCGCATGCTGGTCAGCCCGCGCCAGGTGTTGCGCAGCACAGCCGTGACAGGATTCGCCTGTGTCATCTAGATCGGCGTCTCGAACCCGGCGACCGGCCCGCGCAGGATCGCGATGACCTCCGCCCACAGCCCGGTGACCAGCAGCAGGCCCACCCCGACGAGTAGCCCACCGCCCGCCAGCTGCACCCCGCGCACATGCGCCCGCAGCCAGGCCACCGCCTGCACGGCGCGCCTGGCTCCCCACGCCAGCAGCAGGAACGGGATGCCCAACCCTAGGCAGTAGGCGACTACCAGCAGCACTCCCCGTGCCAGCCCACCGCCGGGCGTGCCGACGGCCAGCGCGATCACCCCGGCCAGGGTAGGTCCCAGGCACGGCGTCCAGCCCAAGCCGAACACCGCGCCCAGCACCGGGGCACCGAGCACATGGCGGGGGCCCAGACCTGGCCTGGGATGAATCCGGATATCGCGTTGCAGCGCCGGAACTAGGCCGATGAACACCAGTCCCATGGCGATAGTGATTACGCCGCCGACCCGTTGCAAAATGATCTCGTTGACGGCCAACCGGTCGGCGATGCCCAGGACCGTCACCACGCTGGCGATGAACACAACCGAAAAGCCCAGCACGAACAGGGCCACCGCGCCCACCACCCGGCCCTGGCGCTGACCGTTGCCCTCAGCGCCGACCAGCCCGGTGAGGTACGCGAGATATCCCGGCACCAGCGGGACCACACACGGCGAGGCGAAGCTCACCGCCCCGGCCAGCACCGCCAACCCGGTCGCCAGCAGCAGCGGTCCCGATACGGCGACCCCCGTCAGCCCCACATCGCTCAGCGTAGGCCGAGGTAGCCCTTCAAGTACCGCCAACCCCCGCTGGGCGGGCGCTCAACGGCTACCAACCTCGGATGCGTGGTTGGTCGGGTACGCGCGTGCACGGGAGCGCGACACTGTGTACACGAGAGCGCGGCACGCGGGAAGGGAAGCGTTCAGGGCTCCCTGGCCACGCGCTGTACCACGGGCTGGAGGTCCTGGACGTGCACGGCATGCAGCAAGACCGCGGCGACCCGATGGTGGCGGTCGAGCACGATGGTCAACGGCACGACCGATCGGGGGATCCCCTTGAGCGCGAACAGAGTCCGACCCGGCGGATCGAAGATCGACGGGTAGGTCAGTCCGAAGTCGCGGGCGAAGTCCGCGCCGGCCTGCCGGCTGTCACGCACGTCGATGCCAAGGAACTGCGCGCCTTGACCCGCCGTAGCGGTGGCCACCCGAACCAGCTCTGCGGACTCGGAACGGCACGGGCCGCACCACGAGCCCCAGACGTTGAGCACGATCACTTGGTTGGGATACTGCGCCAGCGACACCGTCGTCCCCGGTTGGGTGAGGCTGTCGCCGGACAGCTCACCTACGGTGCCGCGGCTAGCCGGTGGGTCGTAGAAGATGTCGGTCTTCCCTCCTGGTGACACGAACTCGAAGGTGCCACCGCGGGCCACCGCATCAGGTCCGGTAGCGCAGCCGGCCAGCAGTACCGTTGCGGCGAGGGCAAGCAGCAGGTACCTCATACCCCGGTCACCACGGGCTGGCAGTAGACCACCTCAATTAGGGCATCCCCATCGAAGACCAGGCTGGTCAACGATGCCAGCGCACACTGCCTACGCCGTGGGTCATGCCACAGCCGTCGCTGGTCCAGATGCCGGCGCAAGGTCCAGATCGGCAGCTGATGGGATACGCAGACCGCCTCATGCCCGGCGGCGCGCCGCCGGGCCCGGTGCACGGCGCCCAGCATCCGATCCACGATCTCCCGGTACGGCTCGCCCCACGACGGCCGGAACGGGTTTCGCAGCTTGGGCCAGGACCGCGGGTCGCGCAGCGCCCCATCGCCAACCGATACCCGGCTGCCCTCAAATAAGTTGGCCGCTTCGATCAATGCCTCGTCGGTGACCACATCCAGGCCATGCATCGCGGCGATCGGCGCCGCCGTCTGCTGAGCACGCATCAACGGCGAGGCCGCTACGTACACGATGTCGTGCTCGCGCAGGTAGGCGGCGACCTGCTCGGCCTGCCGAACGCCGAGTTCGGACAGCCGGAAGCCGGGCAGACGGCCATACAAGATCTTTTCCGGATTGAGCACCTCGCCGTGCCGCAGCAGGTGGATCACGGTGCGGCTCATGCCGGCTCCAGCGCGCCCGCGGCAGCCCGAGCGGCCGCCGGCAGGGCGGCGGCGATTACCTCGAAGGCCTCGTCGTCCAGCGCCGCCGACACGAACCAGGCTTCGAACGCGCTAGGCGGTGCGTAGACGCCGTGCTCGAGCAGCGTGTGGAACAGCGCCGGGAAACGCCACGTTTGGGTGGCCTGCACGCCTGCGTAGTCCCGCACCGGTCCAGCATCGGTGAACACCACGCTGAGCAGCGAGCCCGCGGTCTGTACGTGGTGTGGCACGCTGGCGACCTCCAGCGCTTCGGCCAGCAGCGTGGCCAATCGGGCCGCCGCGGCATCCAGTCGGAGGTAGACCTCCTGGTCGGCAGCCCGCAAGGTGGCCAAGCCGGCAGCCACCGCGACGGGATTGCCCGACAGCGTGCCCGCCTGGTACACCGGCCCGGCCGGCGCCAGGTAGGCCATCAGCTCCGCCGAGCCACCGAAGGCCGCGGCTGGCAGCCCGCCCGACATCACCTTCCCGAAGGTGTAAAGGTCAGCCGGAACTTGCTCCAGCCCGTACCAACCGGCGGCCGAGACCCGGAACCCGGTCATCACCTCGTCCAGGATCAGCAGCGCACCATGGCCGTGGCACAGCTCACGCAGCGCGGCGTTGAAACCCGGGTCGGGCGCCACCGCGCCCATGTTTCCCGCGGCCGCCTCGGCGATGACGGCAGCGATCTCGCCACCCCGCTCGGCAAAAAGCGCGCGGGCCACGTCAAGATCGTTATAGGACAACACGACAGTGTCCGCAGCCTGCGCTCCAGTGACCCCGGGACTACTGGGTAGCCCAAAAGTGGCCACCCCGGAGCCTGCGGCGACCAGCAGCGCGTCAACGTGACCGTGGTAGTGCCCAGCGAACTTGACCACCACCGACCGCCCGGTGATGCCACGGGCGAGCCGGATCGCGCTCATCGTCGCCTCGGTACCCGAATTGACGAGTCGGACCTGCTCGACCGGCTCGACCCGGCGCACGATCTCCTCGGCAAGCTTGATCTCTCCCGCGGTGGGCGTGCCGAAGGACAGTCCCTGCGTGGCGGCCGTGCGGACCGCGTCGACCACCGCGGGGTGAGCGTGACCCAGGATCATCGGGCCCCACGACGAGACGAGATCGACGTAGCGGTTGCCGTCAGCGTCCCACAGATAGGGCCCCGCCGCCCGGACCATGAACCGCGGCGTCCCGCCCACCGCGCGAAACGCTCGCACCGGCGAGTTCACCCCGCCGGGGATTACAGCGCTGGCCCGGTCAAACAGCCGAGCCGACTCGGTGGCGATCACGTCCGTAGCACGCGATTGTCTGCTGTACCGGGCCGAACGGACCCCATCATGCCGTCTTGCCCATCACCCGACGTGCGGCATCCAGGAGTAATAGCCCGGCGAGGGTGATCGCCCCGGTGGCGGCGGCCCACCAACTACCCTCGACACGGTTCATGGCTACGCCTCGACGCACGGTCACGATCACACCACGCTGCCAGCACCACCACGCCAACCCTACGAGCACGAGCGCGACGACTACCTCGGTCACGGCTGGCGTAGCGGACTTCACGCTCGAACCCTGCCATGGGTCGTCGGGGAGGTGGTCAGCGGGGATTGCCGGCGGTCGCTGGCACCGTGACAGGAGATGGTCGCCCGCGCGCCGGACCATGATCGCTGAATCGTGACCATGCAGGGCCTAAAGCGCAGGGCGGCGGGGTCGGAACCACTCGTTCGCCGGCCGCTGGAACATCATCACGATCGCGCCGCCGACCAAGCACAGCTGGAACAGTGCCTGCAGCGGGGTAACCACAGGGCCGATCAAAAACAGCACGCTCAAGCTGCCGACCACGGTGAGCGCCACCCGCGCCCAGTTGCGCCCCGCACGCATAAGTACGGCGAAGCTGATACCAGCCGCGACCAACAGCAGTCCCACCACGACGACGCCTACCACGACCACGGTCGCCACGGTGTCGATCATCGACCGGTCCATGCTCGGATACTGGGTGATCACCGCATTGATCGCGTCAGCCCGGTTGCGGTCGCGATGGACGAACCCGACCACGGCGTTGATCGCGCCGATCGTCAGGTAGGTGAGCCAGAGCGAGAAGGAGATTTCAACACTGCTCGGCCGAGGTCCGCGAGCCGGTGCTGGGAAAGGCGGCTGGATTGTTGTCATGCGATCAGCGCAACCAGCCGGCGGCCTGCACCGCCCAGTACGTCAAAACCAGATCGGCGCCTGCCCGGCGGATTGAGGTCAGCGTCTCCAGTACGGCGCGCCGCCGGTCCAGCCAGCCACGGGCTACCGCCGCCTCGACCATCGAGTACTCGCCGGACACCTGGTATGCGGCGACCGGCACGTCAGAGACCTCCGCCACCGCACGCAGCACGTCCAGGTACGACAGTGCGGGCTTGACCATCACGATATCGGCGCCCTCGGCGTGATCCAGCGCGACTTCCCGCAGCGCCTCGCGCGCGTTGGCCGGGTCCTGCTGGTACGTCAACCGGTCACCGACCAGTGCTGACTCCACGGCGTCCCGGAACGGCCCGTAGAACGCCGAGGCGTACTTGGCGCTGTAAGCCAGGATCCCGGCGTCGGTGTAACCCGCATCGTCCAGCGCAGCCCGGATCACGCCCACCTGGCCGTCCATCATGCCGCTGGTTCCAACCAGATGCGCACCCGCTTGCACCTGCGCGACGGCCATCTGCGCGTACACCGCCAGTGTCGCGTCGTTGTCCACCCGACCGTCGGCGTCGAGCAGACCGCAGTGGCCGTGATCGGTGAACTCGTCGAGGCAGGTATCAGCCATGATCACGATGTCGTCGCCGACCTCGGCGCGCACCTCACGCAATGCCGTGTTGAGCACTCCGTCCGGGTCAATCCCCCCGGAGCCAGTGGCGTCTCGCCTGGTGGGCACGCCAAACACCATGATCCCACCCAGCCCGGCGGCGACCGCCTCAACCGCGGCCTTGCGCAGTGAGTCCCGGGTGTGCTGAACCACGCCCGGCATGGACGGGATCGGCACCGGCTCTCGAGCGCCCTCCTTGACGAACACCGGCAACACCAGCTGCCGCGCCACCACCGTCGTCTCGGTGACCAGCCGGCGCATCGCGGCCGTCGTGCGCAGCCGGCGCGGCCTGTTTGTCGGGTACATGGGGCCTCCGGCCCCCGTGAATGGAGATGCACGTTATGACACGCATCGCCACTCACGGGGCGGCGCGTCAGCGGCGCCGTGTCTTGGCTTTGCGGGGTGGGGGAAGGGCGCCGGCGGCGCGCAACTGGGCGGCGTGGGCGGCTAGGGCGTCGACCAGCGGACCGATTTGGGCCACCTCGGGTTGGACGTCGACGCGCAGGCCAAACTCGACGGCGGTTTCAGCAGTCGCGGGGCCGATGCAGGCGACGATGGTGCGGGCATGCGGCTTACCGGCGATCCCGACCAGGTTGCGCACCGTGGACGAGGACGTGAAGCACACCGCATCGAAACCACCCGTCTTGATCATCTCGCGGGTTTCGGCGGGCGGTGGCGCGGCGCGTACTGTGCGGTAGGCCGTCACGTCGTCGATCTCCCAACCGCGCTCGCGCAACCCGGCGGCCAGCGTCTCGGTAGCGATGTCCGCGCGCGGCAACAGCACCCGGTCCACCGGGTCGAGAATGTCGTCAAACGGCGGGAAGTCGGCCAGCAGGCCCTCGGACGACTGATCCCCTGACGGCAGCAACTCAGGGACGATCCCCATCGAGCGCACCCGCTCCGCGGTGGCCTCCCCCACGCACGCGATCTTTACGCCGGCAAACGCGCGAGCATCCAACCCGAACTCGCCAAACTTGTCCCACACCGCCCGGACCGCGTTGGTGGAGGTGAACACCACCCACTGGTAACGGCCGTCGACCAGGCCCTTGACCGCGCGCTCCATCTGCGCCGGGGACCGCGGCGGCTCCACCGAGATCGTCGGAACCTCCACCGGCACCGCTCCGTGCACCGCAAGCCGCTCGCTCATCACCCCGGCCTGCTCCTTGGTGCGTGGCACCAGGACCTTCCAGCCATACAGCGCGCGAGACTCCCACCAGGACAGCTTCGTACGCTGCCCGACCACCTCGCCGATGGTCACCACCAGCGGCCCGGCGAGTTCACCGACCTCGCTGGACAGCGACGCCAGGGTGGTCTCCACGGTGTGCTGAGTGGGCATGGTGCCCGAAGCGGTGACCGCCACCGGAGTCTGCGGGGCCAAGCCGTGCTCTACCAGCGCCGCGGCCGCCTCGGCCAAATGTGATGCGGTGGCGTGCAGCACCAGCGGGCCGGGTACCGCCGCTAGCGCCGCCCAGTCGACGCCGGCACGGACGTCGGCTTCGGTGTGTCCAGAGCCCAGCGGTATCCCGGCGAAAGCGGGCACTGCGGTACCCGCGGGCACTCCGGGCACCACGTCGAAGGGCACGGCGCTGCGAGCTACCGCGTGTGCCTCGGCGACAACAGCATCTGCGGTGAGCGGATCGCCGGAGACCAACCGCACCACCGCACGCCCGGCCTTCGCCTCAGCGATCAAGTCCTTGGCGACCTCAGCGGGTTCGCCCACCGCGGGACGGACTTCGGTGCCCGCGGCGACCCCGGCGTACCCGGCGGCGGGCACGTCTGGGTCGATCACCAGCAGCTCGGCGCAGTTCAGCAGATGCTGCGCTCGCACAGTGAGCATCCCGGCATCGCCGGGACCGGCACCGATGAAGGCGATCCGTCCGGTGCTCTTGCAGACAGGGCTCATTTAACCTACTCGTTTCCCACTCAGGCCGTCGGACCTGGTTGCGCAGCGCTGGGCCGACCACCCAGCCCCCCAGCGCGCCGCCAGCCGGGCTCGGCATTGGTCAGCTCTGGAAAAGCAATGCGGTGCAGCGGAATGGGGCCCGATCATCATGGGCTCCCGGATGAGTCAGCGGCGGGGCGGATAGGCGCCGCGATCGCGGCAGCGGCCTGCGGATCCAGTTCGAACAGTTCACGCAGGGCATCGGCGTAGGCCTGCCCACCGCCCGTCTCGGCGAGCTGTTTGACTCGCACCGTGGGCGCGTGCAGCAGCTTGTCCACCACTCGACGCACGGTCCGGGCCAGCTCATCGCGTACCGCGGCGTCAAGTCCCGGCAACCGGCCGTCCAGCCGCAACAGCTCGGCGTCGACCACCTCAGCAGCTCGCGTACGCAACGCGGCCACCGTCGGCGTCACTTCCGCGGCCCGCTGCGCGGCCAGGTACTCGCGCACTTCCTGGGCAATCAGACCGTGCGCGGCGCTGACCGCACCAGATCCTGAACCCTGGTTCTCAAGGCGCTGCGCCACCGTGCTCAGATCCAGCAAGGTAACGCCGGGCACCCCTCCCACCCCGGGTTCGACGTTGCGCGGTAGCCCGAGATCACACACCACTAGCGGGCTGCGGCGGGCAGCTACCACGCGGGTGATCTGGTCGACGCCGAGCACTGCCCCGGTGGCACCGGTGCAGCACATCACCAGGTCGACATCAGCCAGTTCCCCGGTCACTCCGTCCAGGCCGACGGGCCGGGCGGGGGTTCCCTCGGCCTGGCACAGCGCGGCCAGTCGCTGCGCGCTGGCCCGGGTGCGGTTGGCGACCACGATCTCGGCGACCGCGGCCCGGCGCAGCGCAGCGGCAGCCAACCCGCCCATGGAGCCGGCGCCGAGCACCAGCACCCGCCGTCCCGCCAGTCCCCCACCGCCGATCGCGGCGAACTCGGCCGCCACGGCGGCAAGCGCCTCGGAGACCACCGACGCGCCGGCGGCATCAATATCAGTCTCGGCGTGCACCCGTTTGCCGACCCGAAGGGCCTGCTGCACGACCTCGTGCAGGGTTCGACCGATGCTGCCGGCCTGTTCAGCACCAGCGTAGGCACTGCGCAGCTGGCCAAGGATCTGCGGCTCGCCGACCACCATCGAGTCCAGACCCGCCGCGACCGAGAACAGGTGCTCCACGCCAGCCGCGGCGTAGTGCACGTACAGGTGGTCGGACAGCTCATCCAGCGCAACCGCGGATTGGCCCGCCAGCACATCAGTGATGTCAGCCAGCCCACCGTGGAAGGCGGTCACCACCGCATAGACCTCGACGCGGTTGCACGTCGACAGCAGCAACGCCTCCACGACGTGCTCGCGCTCCACCAGCTGGACGAGCACCTTGCCGGCGTCCGCAGCGGGCACCGCAGCCCGCTCCAGAACCTCCACCGGCGCGCTGCGATGGGATAATCCGACGACCACCAGGCTCATCAGACCACCGCAATCGGATCGGCCGGCGCCCCGACCGGCTGGCGCCCTTGCGATCGCCGGGCCTGGTAGAACGACAAGATCTGCAGTTCCACCGCTAGGTCTACCCGGCGTACCTCAACATCATTGGGCACCTGCAACACCACGGGAGCAAAGTTGAGGATGCACCGCACACCGCCGGCCACGAGCAGGTCACAGACCCATTGCGCGGCGGGTGCGGGGGTGCAGATCACCCCGATGGTCACCTCCCGCTCGGCGCAGACCGCGGGGATGGTGTCGACGTGGTCGACGGGCAAGCCGCCAACGGGGACACCGACCAGATCTTCGTCCACGTCGAACAATGCGGTGACCGGAAAACCCCGGTCCGGGAACCCACCGTAATTGGCGAGGGCATGGCCGAGGTTGCCGATGCCGACCACTGCAACGCTGTGGTGGCGGGTCAGCCCGAGCAACTGCTCGATGTGCTCCACCAGTTTCGCGGTGTCGTACCCCACCCCGCGGGTGCCGTAGGACCCGACGTAGGACAGATCCTTGCGCAGCGTCGCCGAGTTCACCCCGGCCGCACCGGCCAGCTCCTCACTGGACATGGTGGTGACGCCCTGCTCGATCATCGAGGTGAGTACCCGCAGGTAGACCGCGAGACGACCGACCGCCGCTTCGGGTACGGCACGAGACGGCAGGTCATCGACCGACGTGGTGTACCGGCCGTGCTGATGCACCGTCACGGGTGGCTTCCTTTCGGATCTCACCGGCGCGGACCAGCCCAAGTAGACAAACCAAGTTGGGCGAGGCGCCGCTATCTTGCCAGGCGTCCACGGTAGCCGCTTGTGAACGCAGGAACAAAGTTGCGATCTTGCGCGGATCCAGGTACGCGCCAGGGGCGGCCCCATCACGGAGCCGCCCCTGGTCGGATTGGTTGTTCGGGCCAGCAGGCCGGATGGTCAGCTGGGGATAACCTAGGTGGCAGGCGGCGTGAGCACCTGCCCGATGACGAACACGGTGGCATTCTTGGTCGGGATGTTGCCGCATAGCACCTGCGCGCCGTTCACCGTCGGCGCCGACGGCGTACCGCCGATCTTGACCTTTCCGCCTTCCAAGGTGTCCACTGTGCCCGCCTGGACCAGGCTCTGAGCGTCGTAACGCTGACCGACCACGTGGTACTTCAGGATCTTGGCCAGCTTGCTGTCCGGTGATGCCACATCCGGTGCGGTGACCAGTTGGTTGACCGTGCCCACGTTCTGGGCATCAAGCTGCTGGAAAGCCGAATCGGCGGGAGCGAACACCGTCAGCGCCGGGGCGCTGTTCAGCGTGTCAGTCAGGTTGGCCGCCTTCACTGCCGCGGTGAGCTTGGTCAGCAGGGGGTTGTTACTGGCCGCGGTGGCTACCGGGTCGTTGACCATGCCCTGCGCTGAGCCGGCGCCTTGCTTGGGTACCTGGTCACAAGCCGGGCCGAAGATGTCACTGATCTGGGTTACGCCGTTGCCACTGGGAGCGGTCGCACTCGGGGATGGAGCGGCCTGCGCGCTGGTCGCCGTTGCCTCGCCGGTCTGAGTTCCGGTAGCCGCCTGCTGCCCTCCGCCGCAGGCACCCACTACGGCGGTGACAGCCGCCAGAGCACCGACCGCAGCCAGTCGCTGAATCTTCCTCACGCGGTCTCAACTCCTTGGGAAATACGTACAGTAATCTCCACCATTCCAGTGTCCTCCGAGCGAAGGACGGATAGCAGCTTGTCGCAACTCGACGCCCGAAACGAATATCTGCTAAAGGTATATGCAATCGTTACGAAACGTGATCAGAATCGTTATAAAAATGCATCAGGGCGACTCCATCGGTGGAGTCGCCCTGATGAGTAAAAGCCGCGTTAGGTCACGCGCCGAATCTGTTACGACGCCGGTAGCGACAGTACCTGCCCAATCACGAAGACAGTGGCATTCTTAGTAGGAATGTTGCCGCACAACACCGTTGCGCCATTCACCGTCGGCGCCGCGGCAGTGCCACCGATTTTGACCTTTGCGCCTTCCAGGCTGTCCACCGAGCCGGCCTGCACCAGACCCGCGGCGTCGTAGCGCTTGCCGACCACGTGGTAGGTCAGAATCTTGGCCAGCTTGCTGTTCGGCGATGCCACGTCCGGGGCGGTGGTCAGCTCCCTGAGGATGCCGGGATGCTGGGCTTCCAGAGCCTGGAATGCCGGGTCAGCCGGGGCGAATACGGTCAGCTCCGGGGCACTGTTCAGGGTGTCCGCCAGGTTGGCGGCGGTGACCGCCTTGGTCAGGGTGGTCAGCAGCGGGTTGTGGCTGGCCGCGGTGGCCACCGGGTCGTTGACCATGCCCTGTGCCGAGCCGGGACCTTCCTTGGGCACCTGATCGCAGGCCGGCCCGAAGATGTCGCTGATCTTGGTGACGCCACTGCCCGTGGGCGCAGTCGCCTCGGCGCTGGGCGTAGCCGATTCGCTGGCCGGTGCGGAAGCTTCGTTCCCGGTAGCCGGCGCCTGCGAGTTGGTACATGCGCCCGCCACGGCGGTCACAGCCGCCATGGCGCCGATCGCGGCCAGCCGCTGGATCTTCCTCAACTCGATCTCAACTCCTCATCGCACCAAGCCCGGCTTGTCCGGGCCTCACGAATGACTCTTCGGTAATCGGCGAGGTTAGGTTCACCACCGCAGATTACGAAAAGGACACATTCTTGCTGCACTGAGCATGTCCTTATTGGACACTGATTGGACAGTGATCTTCATTGGACGCTGAACTGTACCGAGTGCCATCCGGTGGCGCCGTCGGGGATGGGCGCGGCCCGATCTTTAGTCTGGGTGTATCCGGTCTTGTCCGTGGCGCGGACCTCAGCCACGTGTGCGCCCGGTGCCCAATGGCCCCGTAGCCGGAACATCCGCCAAGTGTCCACGCTGACTTCGGTTGACAACTCGGCGGGTTGCCACTGGCCATGGTCGATGCGCACCTCGACCTTCTCGATACCTCTGGTCTGCGCCCAGGCGACGCCGGTGATCGGTGTGTCCGGACTAACCCGTTCGAACGGGCCTGGACTGTCGATCCGGGACATCGTCTTGACCGGCGCCCGCTGCCCCCAGCCGCGCTGCAACCAGTAAGGCTGCCGAGCGCCGAACGTGGTGAGCTCGAGATCAGTGATCCACTTGGTACCGGACACAAAACCGTACAGGCCAGGGACCACCATCCGGACCGGAAAGCCGTGCTCGATCGGCAACGGCTCGCCGTTCATCGCGATCACCAGCATGGCCTTGCGGCCAGGATCGGTCAGCGCCGCAGTCGGCGTGCCGCAGGTCCATCCATCAACGCTCGTGGTGAATGCCTGATCGGCGCCCCGCTGCACGCCCACGTCGCCGAGGATCTCGGCAAGCAGCACGCCGGTGAAGTTGGCCGTGGAGATGTAGGGCCCGCCGACCTCGTTGGACACACAGGTCATCGTCAGCGGGCGCTCGATCAGCGTGCGCGACATCAGGTCTGAGAAGGACAGCGTGGTCTCCCGGTCGACCATGCCATGGATGCGCAACCGCCAGTCTTCCGCGCGCAGCTGCGGCAGCGTGAGGTTGACGTCCACCCGGTAGAAGTCCCGGTTTGGGGTGATGAAAGTCGGCGATCCGTCGGCGGCGAAGTCTGCCCTGGGCGGGATCGGCGGCGCGGGCACGGTGGGCATGATCCGTCGGATCGTTTGGCGAGACGCTTCCACGCCGCTGCGCCCGGCCAGCAGCTGGCCGCTGGCCGCGGCGATCCCAGCACCCGCGGCGACTACCGCAGATCCGGCAAGCAGGGTGCGGCGGGGAACGCGCGCCGCACCGTCGCCCGGTTGGCTCTCGGTTGCCGGCTCACTGAGCTGGCCCAGTAGATGCAACGCCACAAACGTGCCCGCACTGGCGATCAGCGCGGCCAGCGGGGCCAGGACGTCGAACGACCCCGCGGTAGGACGCGACAGTACCGCGACCACGGCGATCAGGCCGAGCACGACGATCAGCACCAGGCCGGGCGTCCGGGAGCGCCGGGATATCAAGCCGGCAACAACACCGATCAACGCGATCACCACGGCCATGCCCGACAGCAGAACGACCTTGTCGTAGGTGCCGAAGGTGCGGACCGCGAAGTCTTTGAGCCAGGTCGGAGTGAGGTCAATCACGCTGGCGCCCACGGCGAGCAACGGCGAGGCAGTCGGTGAGATGAGTGCGCCGACCAGATGGCCCGTCGCCAACCCCGCGGCTATCGACAGCAGCCCGATCAGAGCGCCCGCCGGGGCAGCCAGTGGGCCGGCCGCTGGGGCGGGTAACCGGGTTGATGTCATGACTGCCCGTTCGGGTGCCAACTGCCGCGAGGTTCGATCGCCAGATCACATCATGGCAGTGCTCAGCCCTGCAGCGCCGCCCGTAAGCGTTGCTCCTGCACCGCCCAGAACCCGTGTTCCCGCCCATCGACGAGGATCACCGGTACCCGGTCGCCGTACTCGGCCCGCAGTCGCGGATCGGCGTCCACGTCGGTGGTGTGCCACGGTACGTCAAGCTCGGCGCAGATCCGGGAGATATGCTCGCGCGCCGTTGCGCAGGCAGGGCAGTGCGCCCGCACCAGCAAGGTGACCTCGTGCCGCATGCAGCCAGCGTGCCAGCACTGCGTCGGGCTGGGTAGCAGACCGTTACCTGAAGCGGACGCCGTACACCAGTTACCTACTGTGCGCAGCCTAGGAGGTGCACGGCGTAGCGTGTCGCCGTCGTATGCTCCGCACGCCTGAAGCCGAGGAGTGACCCGAACGGTCCGCACGAGCGATCGAGGAGTGGCTGATGCCGCAACCGAGATGGTCCTCAGAACTCCGGCGCCGACCCGCACTGGCACGCTGGCGCCGTGTCGAGCGCGGTCGAACGTTGAGCCTGATCGCGTGAGGTTCGCCCGCCCCAACACCCCGATCCCGGATCAGAGCGCATCAGATCCGAGCGATACGAACGTGGATCAGGTCGCGGGGAGTGCCAGCACCACCGAGCCCCCTGCCGCGGAGGTCGACACCGCGGCATGGGAGCTCGTGGCGGCCGCCCAGCAGGGCGATCAGGCTGCCTTCGGGCAGCTCTACGACCGGTACGTCGATGTGGTGTTCCGCTTCATCCTGTTCCGGGTCAGTGATCGCCCCCTCGCTGAGGACCTCACCAGTGAGACCTTCCTGCGCGCGCTGCGCCGGATCTCCTCGGTGAGCTACCAGGGCCGCGACGTCGGAGCGTGGTTCGTCACCATCGCGCGTAACCTTGTGCTGGACCACGTCAAGTCCAGCCGGTATCGACTGGAGATGACCACTGCTGACATTCTCGACTCGAGCGCTGACGACCGTGGCCCTGAGCACGAGGTAGTGGAAGAGGCCACCGCTACCGAACTCATGCGTTGCGTCGCTCAGCTGGGCCGGGATCAGCAGGAGTGCATCATGTTGCGCTTCATGCAGGGTTTGTCGGTCTCGGAGACCGCTGCGGTGATGGGCCGCAACGAGGGCGCGGTCAAGGCGCTGCAACATCGCGCGGTTCGCCGGCTGGCGCAGCTGCTGCCAGAGGGACTGCGATGACTATCACATCGCCCCCGCGTCTGCCGGGCCTGGGCGTAACTTTCGGCCAGAGCGCTCGTTGCTCCCAGGGACATGGCCCCAGGGCCCGAAGGCGGTGAGGACGACGCGCACATCCGGGGGACGACCCAGCGACGGTCAAGAGCACGAGGCTTTTGCCCGCGCCGTGGATAGCGGCATGCGCGATGTCGCCGATCTGGCCTTGCAACGTGAGCTCGCCATCGCCACCACGTTGCGCCAGGTAGGTGACAGCATCGGTCCTACGCTGAGCGAACGGGACCGGATGCGTCGGCGCGTGATGGCGGAGTTCGGTTCCGTGGTCCATGAAGGCAACAGCCCGGTGCTGCCGATGCGCGTCTCCAGCCAGCGCCGGTGGATTCCGGACCAGACCCGGGGACGGTTGGTGGTGGCTGCGGCCGCAGCCCTGTGCCTGCTGATGTCGATGTCCGGCATGAGCCTGCTGCTGTCCCGCGATGCGGTACCCGGCGATGCGCTGTACGGCTTCAAACGCACCGCTGAATCCGCCGAGCTTGGACTGACCTTCGGTGATCAGCCCAAGGCGCTCAAGCACCTGGAGTTCGCCAGCGCACGGGTCAACGAGATCGAGATCATGGCTGACCAGGCCGACTCAGCCGGTAGTTGGTCGGCCGGGCAGGGCAAGTTCCTGCGGGCTCTTGATGACTTCGACTCGGACGCTACCGCGGGCGCGCGCCTGCTCACCGGTCTGGCACTACATGGTCAGCCCACCAGCCTGCCTGCCTTGCGGAGTTGGGCTGAGCAGCAGAAGACCCGGCTCAGTGCTGTCCGGGCCGCATTGGCACTGCCGACTAGCACTCGGATGGATAGCACGCTGGCCCTGCTGGATCGGATCATCGTCAGGGCTTCTGCCCTGAGCCTGCGATCCAACTGCGCCACCATCACCACGGGCACTCAGGACGACTTGGGCTTGATCCCGGCTCGGGACGCCTGCAAGCCACTCCCGGTAGACGGCGCGGTTGCAGCGGTTCCGCTGCCGAACGTTCCGGTGCCGGCGGCTCCGTCGGGTCCGCCCACCGAGGTCGCACCGCCCAACGTGCTGCTACCTCCACCAGCAGGGAGTCCGGTCCCGGTGCCTGCTGCGCCAGGTACGGGCAAAACGCCCAAGCTACCGTCTACCGGTAACCCGGGTAGTGTGCTACCGCGCACCAGCCAGCCTGGATCCCAACCGTTGCAGCCGGAGCCGTGGCGGCCCTTGCCTGGTCACGATTCGCCACAGCCCACCGCCCCGCTACCGCCATGGATATTGCAACCCCGCTTGCTGCCTCCGGGATAGGCTGTCAACTCCAGTCCACCTCCAGGATATTGACTAGCTCCTTATTGTTTGGTTGCTCAGGACAAGCCGTCAGGGCAGTCTAGTGATCGCATTAGTGCTTGAGTGGAACTGATGAGGAAGGACTAGCAACTCCGATATCAGGGCGGGGTCGGCATGTCACCACATTGCCATCAGGACATCCGAAGTGAGAAAGCAGCTTTGGGTACTGTTACTGGGGCGGCCGCCACAGAAACAGTTTTGCTTGGCGTTACCACCGGTAGCGTCGAGACGGATCTCACCGCAGCCGCTTTCTTCGACCTCGACAACACCATGATGCGGGGCGCATCGATCTTCTACTTTGCACAAGGACTCGCGGCGCGAAATTTCTTCCCTGCCGGGGCGCTGTCCTTGTTTGCCTGGCAGCAGTTGAAGTTCAGGATAGTTGGCAAGGAACTCAGCCCTGCGGAGATTCGTATCCACCGGGAGCACGCCTTATCGTTCGTGGCGGGTAGACCTACCCGGGAGTTCATCGACGTCGGTGAGGAAATCTACGACGAGCTGATGGCTGACCGGATCTGGTCCGGGACGCTGGCGTTGGCTCACATGCATCTCGCGGCTGGGCAGCGGGTGTGGTTGGTCACCGCGACACCGGTGGAACTAGCCATGATCGTCGCTCGCCGGCTCGGGCTCACCGGTGCTTTGGGCACCGTGGCCGAGACCATCGACGGCGTATACACCGGCCGTCTGGTGGGCGACATCCTGCACGGAGCAGCCAAGGCCCAAGCGGTGCGCGCACTGGCCGTCAGAGAGAACCTCGACCTGCACCGCTGCACCGCCTATTCCGACTCATCCAACGACATCCCGATGCTGTCGATGGTCGGCACAGCCGTCGCAGTGAACCCCGATGCCGATCTTCGGGACACCGCGCGCGCCCGGGGTTGGGAGATTCAAGAGTTTCGGACCGGTCGGCGGGCTGCACAAATCGGGGTGCCCTCGATGCTGGGCCTCGGGATGGCAGCTGGCGCGGTGGCTGCCGGACTTGCCTACCACCGCCGCCCCCGCGACTGACCCCTTCCCCCGCCGCCCGGGTGTCGCGTCCCGTGCCCGGTGTGTCGCGTTCTCCTGCTCGGTGTGTCGTGCCCTCGTGCCCGGCTGCCATCACAGCGATTGCCGGACCAGGTCGGTGGCGTATTCCCGGGCTCGCTTTGTCAGCGGCCGGCGGCTCCAGGTCTGCAAGTCCAACTCCTGCGACACTGTCAGATCGTCGTGAAAATGCCGCTCCAACTCGGCCACCACGCTTGCATCCTGCATTGACATGTTGATCTCATCGTTGAGCGACAAAGAGCGATTCTCGAAGTTACTGGAACCGACATTCGCCCAGACGCCGTCGATCGTGATCACTTTGGCGTGCAGCTTGGCCTGCTGGTACTCAAAGATCCGCACTCCGGATTCGAGCAACCTGTGATACGAACGGTGACCCGCGTCGCGTGGCATTTGATTATCCTGATGTGGACCACCGGTGAGAATACGGACGTCCACACCTCGCTCGGCGGCATCGCATAACGCATCAATGAAGGCGCGGCGCGGGGCGAAAAATGCCGTCGTCACCCAAAAACGCTCCTTTGACCCAGCCACCGCGGCCCACAGCATTTCCGGCAGTCCCCGGGTGCCGGGCGTCGACACGGTACGGGCGACCTGCACGGGTATCCCATCGTCGAAGGCGTCGATGTGAGGAAAATGCGAGGCGGACAGCAGTGACGACGTCCCCTCCGTCCAATTCTCGAGAAAGCCACCCAGCAGGTCGCGAACAGCCGGCCCCGCGACGCGAAGGTGGGTCTCCCGCTCGTGCTCGGGATCCTCGGCGTTTCCGTCCCACTGCTCGGCGATGCCGACACCGCCCATGAAGCCCATCTTGCCGTCGACAATGAGCAGCCGCCGGTGCATGCGCTTGTTGATCTTCTGGACGTTGTACCAGTGGGGTGGGCGAAACCAAACCACCGTCGCGCCCGCCGAACGCATGCGCTCGATGAGCCTCTGGTCCATCCGTGAGGAGCCATGCGCGTCTAGCAGTACGTTCACTTCGACGCCGTCGGAGGCCTTGTCGGCCAGCGCGTCGGCGAACTGCGGGGAGATATCTCCCGTCCAATAGATATAGGTGGAGAAATCGATGCACTCCCTCGCGGAGTTGATGGCTTCCAGCATGGCGGGGAAGATCTCGCGCCCATTGCGAAGGATCTTCAGCCGGTTGCCGTCCCGGCGGGGCGCTTGAACCAGCGCCTCGACAAAGGCCACGAACTCACTACTGCCCACTGCGGGCGGGTTCGAGAGATCGAACCCCTCGTCTGCGGCGCGCCGGTATCGGGCCACGTTGTAGGCGTAGATTCCGCCCAGACCCAGAGCGGCACCCGCCACCGACCGTCGGATCACAGACGCCTTGTTCACATCTGAAATCCCATCTCACCGTGCTTTTGCGATGCAAGCCACACCGGTAATGCTACGAGAAGATCCACCCGATGCTCGCGGCCTGGGCGGCCCGACACACCGTGCACGAGAGCACGACACACCGAGCACTGGAGCACGACACGCCGGGAGAAACGGAGGGTCAGGCGAGGAAGGGGTTGCGGCGCTGGACGAGTAGGCGGTGCAGGGTCTGCTGGATGGTCTCGCGGATTTGATCAGCAAGGTTGAAGATCAGCGTCGAATCTTCTGCGGCGCCGGGTCCGTATGCGTCGGTCCGGAGGGGCTCACCGAACTCGATGTACCACTTGGACGGCAACGGCACCATTCCCAGCGGTCCCAACAGCGGGAACAACGGTGTCACCGGGAAATACGGGATGCCTAGCAGCCGGGCCAACGGCTTGATGTCGCCGATCATCGGGTAGATCTCTTCGGCACCGACGATGGCACAAGGGATGATCATCGTTCGAGTGCGCAACGCCGCGGCGATGAACCCGCCTCGGACGAACCGCTGCAACTTGTACCGATCGCGGTACCGCTTACCGAGGCCCTGGTAGCCCTCCGGCCACCACCCCACCAGCTCGCCGGAGCCCAGCAGTCGCTCAGCATCGGGCACACATGCCAGGGTCTGGCCCGACTTACGGCCCAATGAACCAAGGATGGGGATGCGGAACAGCAGATCGGCGGCCAGCATCCGCAGATGCCGACCGGCCGGATGGTCCTTGTGCACCGCCATGGCCGTCATCAGGGCATCCAACGGCAGTGTCCCGGCATGGTTGGCGACCACCAGCGCGCCACCCGTGGCGGGCACGTGTTCAAGGCCGGTCGTGTCGACGCGAAACCAGCTGCGGTACAGCGGCCGCAACAGTGGCAGCAACACGTGATCGGCCAGATCCGGATCGAAGCCGAACTCATCGACGGCGTAGTCACCAGTCAGACGCCTTTGGACGAATGCCAGCAGGTCGGCCAACTCCCGATACCACTGCGGCTCACCCGGCGCCGGTTCGACCGGTGTGGCCACCACCGGGCGTGTCGCGTCCCCGGAAACGCCGCCACCGTCCGGGCGGCGCAACGGGATCACTCGTGCCTTGGGCATCCTCGCCACCACCAGCTACCGCAGCCGGGCCGCGAACCTGAGCACGCAACGCTGCGCCGCGACGACCCACTCTGGATCAATCGTGGGACGCAGTGCCCGCCCACTCAGATAGTCATCGAACGCCTGGGCGGTCGTCCACCGGGGCGTGAACCCGAAGTCGGTGCGTAACGCGGTGGTGTCGATCACTCGACCGAAGTTGAGCAACCTGACCTGCTCTGGTGAGTAGTCGACGAGCCCAGCGCCGCGCAGCAGCCGCGCAACGGCACCCACCGCGGGACCGGGAATCGGGACAGAGATCGCGCCCACGCGTCGAATCGCCTGGGACACCAGCAGCACGCCGTCGCCAGCGACATTGAACACACCGGGCAGCCGTGCCCGGGTTGCCTGCTCGAGGACCGCCAGCGCATCCTCCTCGTGCATCAGCTGCAGCCGGCCGTCGTAGCCCAACACGGTAGGCACGATCCGCAACGCGAAATACCGAGTCACGGCGGTGTCGACGCGTGGGCCGATGACGTTGGTGAAGCGCAGTACCGTGACGTCCACATCCGCGCGCCGCCGGCTGAAACCACGGATGAAGCCCTCGACTTCCACGGCGTCCTTGGCATAGCCCGATGCCGGAATTTCATTAGGTTCATCGCGCTCGGTAAAAATAGCTTGATCTCGCCAGCTCAAGCCGTATACCGCAGCGGTGGACTTCACGACCAGCCGGCTCACCGTCGTCGAGCGCTGGCAAGCCGCGAGTAGTTGCATCGTGCCGACGACGTTGAGCTGTTTCATGGCGCTGCGGCCGGGGTCGAGCCCACCAGAGGCACGCGGATAGGCACTCGTCGAGGCGTGCACCACGGTATCGACGTGCGCATCAGAGATCACTTTGGCGATCACCGGATTACGCAGGTCGACGGCGATGAACTCAGCGCGCCCCAGCCGCCGCGACCGCTCTGGGCGCGGCGGCACCGTGTCGACCGCGAGAACGCGATCGATGGTGGAATCGGCCGCGAGGCGGGCCGCGAGCTCACCGCCAAGGAAGCGGCTTGCCCCGGTAACCAAGACCGTGGACGGCGACATGCTACCTACCGCGCCCGCGCTGAAGAACCTACTTCTTCAGCTTGCGGCGCTGCACCCGAGTCTTTCGCAGCAACTTGCGATGCTTCTTCTTGGACATGCGCTTGCGGCGCTTTTTAATCACCGAGCCCATGCTCGGCCTCCCTCGCTGGTCGTCGTGGATGCGCGGCTATAGCACCCGGCAGTGGGCGCATTGGGGCCGCCCAGGTTACCGCTGATCGGAACTGCGACCAGCACCCGACCCGATCATCTCATCCCGCATCGAAGTAGGCGTTCTCCAGGTAACCATGCACGGCCACTTCCGGGACCCGGAAGGATCGACCGACTCGCACGGCAGGCAGTTCACCCGCGTGCACCAGCCGGTAGACCGTCATCTTCGATACCCGCATCATTGCGGCTACCTCAGCGACCGTGAGGAACTGCACCTTGGTCGGCCCGGCTTGGTCGTTCATCAG
The DNA here is from genome assembly GCA_035276605.1 of Pseudonocardiaceae bacterium. Classification (GTDB taxonomy): domain Bacteria; phylum Actinomycetota; class Actinomycetes; order Mycobacteriales; family Pseudonocardiaceae. The sequence continues at coordinate 22,336 of DATELN010000034.1, forward strand.
CATGGGTCATCGCGTCCTCACCACGTCGCGCCCCGCTGGGCTTCCCCTCCCGCGGTCCGTGACGCATTTGTTCTGATGAGAGTAGCGGGACTGGTGGTGGCCGTGCGACTCCGATTAGTTGAAGTTGACCTCAGTCCCGGTGAGCTGCCCCGAGTTCGACCGATCGGTCCCGGGCCGCTTCGATGGCATCCAGTAGGGCCGCCCGGACGCGGTGCCGTTCCAGCGCCCGGATCGCCATGATCGTCGTGCCCCCTGGGGAGGTCACCGCCTCGCGAAGCAGCACCGGGTGATCACCCGTCTCACGCAGCATCCGGGCCGCGCCGACCGCGGATTGGGTGATCAGTTCGGTGACCAGCGGGCGAGGCAGGCCGAGCAGGATCCCGGCGTCGATCATCGCTTCGACCAGGTAGAAGAAGTACGCCGGTCCGGACCCGGACAGCGCCGTGACGGCATCCTGCTGGCTTTCCGGTACCCGGACCACCTTGCCGACACTGCACAGCAGTTCCTCGGTCAGCTGCAGATGTGCGTTGGTGGCGAAGCGACCGGCGGATATCACGCTCATCGCCTCGCCAACCAGCATGGGAGTGTTGGGCATCACCCGCACCACCGGCACCCCGTCGGGCAGCCGGCGCTCGTAGAGCGCGGTGGGCAGGCCGGCGCACAAGCTCACTACCAGGGATGTCGAGGTGACCGACTCGGCAAGCTCGGCCAGCAGCGGGTCGATGTCTTGCGGCTTCACCGCGACGACAAGGACGTCGGCCTTGCGGGCGGCGGTAGCCGTGTCCACTGCGCAGACCCCGTGGGTCTGCTCAAGCTGCGCAGCCCGATCCTGGTAGCGCTCGGTGAACATCAGGTCCGCTGGGCTGCGGCCACCGTTGAGCAACCCGGACAGCAAGGCCTCACCGATCTTGCCGGCGCCCAGCACAGCGATCGTGGTCATGGCCGCAGGGTGCCAGACCCAGTCCGGCCGTGCACCAAGGCCCGAAGAAAGAAGGCGACGTTGCTGGGACGCTCGGCAAGCCGCCGGGTCAAATAGGCGTACCAGTCCGAGCCGTAGGGCAGGTACACCCGGACCATGGCGCCGGCTGCTGCTAGCCGTCGCTGCTCGGCCGGACGCACGCCGTAGAGCATCTGGTACTCATAACTGTCTGGTGGGCGCCCGTACCAGCGGGCCCGCTGCCCCACAATGTCGATCAGCCGCGGATCGTGGGTGGCGAACATGGGGTAGCTAGGCGACGCCAGCAGGAGGTTGGCGCACCGTACAAAGCTGCGCGCAACCTCGTGCGACGTCCGGAAGGCCAGCTCAGGCGGTTCGGCGTAGGCACCCTTGCACAACCGCACCCGGGCACCCTGGGCAGCCAATGCCCGGCAGTCGTCCAGCGTGCGGTGCAGCTGTGCCTGCACGACCGCACCGGTCAACGGCCAGCTGCGGCGTAGCTGGGTGTGCACCCGCAAGGTGGAATCGGTGAGCGTGTGGTCTTCGGCGTCGAGGGTGACGGTGGTACCGGCTTGGTGGGCGGCGGCGCAGATACGCGACGCATGCGCCAGCGCTAGTTGTTCGTCAAGCCGCTGGCCCACCGCGGACAGCTTGACACTTACCTCTGCCCGGCTGGCCAGGCCCTCAGCTGTCAAACAGGCCAGCAGGTCCAGGTAGGCACGTACGGTGGCCTGAGCACCCGCCTCGTCTGTGACGCTTTCGCCCAGGTAGTCCAGGGTCACCGACAGGTTTTCGGCGACCAGCGTGGTGGTGGCGGCGACCGCGTGCGCGGTGCTCGGCCCCGCCACGAAGCGACTGACCACGTAGCGGCTGACCGGCGCTGTGGCGACAAGCCGCCGTAGCGCCGGATTGCTGGCGGCAGCCAGGATCAACGAGCGCAGCACAACACGCACGCTAGAGTTTTCCCGGCACAGTGTCATGATCGCCAAAAACTGAGCAGTGACCGCGCAGGATCGCACGGTCACTGCTCAGATACAGCGATCACCATCGCGTCACTTAGTCTCGGTGGCGCTTACCTCGCTGAGTTGCTCCGCCTCCTGCTCCTCGGGCTTTGCCGCCTCTTCGTGCTCCGCCGCAGGCTGCGCCTGGGGCTCACTGCTGCGCTCGGACACCGGTGCAGTCTCCACGGGTTCGGCCTCGGTCTCCGTGGCGGCTTGGAGCCGCCGGGTTTCCCCCACAGCGAACCAGATAGCCGCGGCGAGTATGACGATGCCGACCACGATTTCGAGCATCATGACAGCGCTCATGACCAGCGTTCACTCCTTAGATCGGTGCTGATGGTCCCCCACTGCACTTCCGCTCCCCGGCGGGGCGCTCATAAATGCAGGCGCGCGAAGAGTAGCGCCTCGAGCAAAAGGGCTTGCCGCTCCGGGCGGGTTCTCGCCCGGCGAGTGCTCACCTCGACCACGACCGTGCCGGTGAAACCACCATCGGCCAGCGCCAGACACACCTCGGCGCAGGGTTGTGTGCCCCGACCGGGTACCAGATGCTCGTCGCGTGGCGCGCCGGTGCCATCGGCCAGGTGCAGGTGCGCCAGCTGCGAGCCCATCCGGTCAGCCATGGCCAGCGCGTCGACACGGGCTGTGGCGGTATGCGACAGGTCCAGTGTGTAATGCGCGTACCCAGCGTCGGTGGGATCCGGTGATGGCAGGTAGCTGGACATCTCCAGGCGCCCCCGGCGCATCGGGAACATGTTCTCTACCGCGATCATGATTCCGGATGTGGCTTCGAGCGTGGCGACCTGCTCCGCGAAGCCCACGGCGTAGTCGCGCTGCCAGCGAAACGGTGGGTGTACCACGACGGTGGTGGCGCCCAACTCGACGGCGGCCTGCACCGCCCGATCCAGTCGAACAGCCGGGTCCGCGGCCCATACCCGCTGGGTGATCAGCAGGCACGGAGCGTGCAGGGCAAATACGGGAATGCGGTAGCGAGTCGCCAACCCCGCGACGGCGGCAATGTCTTGGCTGACCGGGTCGGGCCACACCATCACCTCAACGCCGTCATAGCCGAGTTCGGCGGCCAACTCGAAGGCCGCCGAGATCGGTTCTGGCCATACCGAGGCAGTGGACAGTGCGATGGGGATCGGATCGGCCGCAGCCACCGGCTAGCGGCCGACGAGCAACAGCGCTGCCGGAGAGACCGTGACGAAAAGTCCGACCAGCACTGCGATCACCGTCGTCTGCAGGTCTTCGGCACGCCGGACCCGGCGCACCACCCAGACCATGCCGGTGATCAGGCCGAGCGCCACAACCAGTGCGACCACGGGAATCCGCTGCCACAGCCACTCGCAGATCAGCCAGAACGTGGCACCGCCGACGACGCCGAGCCCGACCTGACTCACCATCGCGGCCCACTCCCACAATGGGGAGCCAGACTCCTCAGCATCATCGGTATCCACCTCGACGGTGGCCGTTTTGTGCTGCTCGGGAATGTCCCGGACGGCGGTACCGAGGCCAGCCGGCGCCTGAGCGGTGACCACTGGAGCACTCACCGTTGGAGCACCAGCCGGTGGGATGCTGACCGGCGGAATCTTGACTGGTTGGGTGCTGATTGGCGGGGCATTGACCGGCTGTGCGCTGGTCGGACGGCGGCTGGCTGAGGTAGGAGGTTGGGTCGATGCCGGGTTGTATCGGGGTAATTGGTCGGTGATCGGTCCGCCCGAAACCGCCGTGCCGCCGAGTGGCGCGCGCCGAGCGACGACCGGCGGGGCCACCGGCGGTCGCTGCCCGGGCCCGGGGGGTGGACCGACCGCTGGTGCCCAGCTGCGGCCGTTGCGACCGTTGAGGTTCGGTTGCGTTGAAGGCCCATCCGGGGTCCGCAGCGGGGCTGACGGTGGGATCGTCGACTGGCGGCGTCCAGGCTTGTTGGGATGCGCAACCGGCGGCACAGGGGTTTCCGCAGGTGCGTCGGGCTCCTCGGCAGCTCGACGGCGCCGTCGCCCAGGGGTGGGGGCCGGCTCGCCATATCGGGCTAGCAGCTCAGCCACAGTGAACTGGGCCCGCTCCTCCGGCTCGCTACTGCGCCTCATCGTTGTTTACCGTGCACCTCGGGCCACCATGCGTCCAGTACGTCGAGGTGGGCGGCGGGTCAGCTGCGCTGTCCGGTCGATTCCGTCCAACCAGTCCAACCAGTCCAACTTGCGCAAGATGACCCCTTCCCGCAATGCCCACGGGCAGAGATCGATTTCCTCGACGTCCAACGCCTGCATCGTCGCCTGGATCACCAGCGCTCCGGCGACGAGCTGGTGGGATCGGCTAGCACTGACTCCTTCCAGTTCGGCCAGGTCCTCGGCGCTCATCCGGGAGATGAAAGCGATCACTTGACGAAGCCCGGCGGCGGTAAGCGTACGGCGTACCCGTGGACCTGCTGATGAGGGTGCGGCGCCGCTGAGCCGGGCCAGTGACCGGATCGTTTTCGAGGTGCCCACTACCCGGTCCGGGACCCCGGCATCGCGTAGCTTACGGACCGGTTCCTCCAGCTGTTCGACGATATGCTCGCGGAGGGCCTCCAGCTCACGGCGGCGCGGCGAGCCGCCGGTCAACCAGGTTCGGGTGAGCCGGCCGGCGCCCAGCGGCAGGGACACCGCCACGTCGGGCTCCTCATCGAGTCCCACCGCGATCTCCAACGATCCCCCGCCGACGTCCACCATGAGCAGCCGACCAGCCGACCAGCCACACCAGCGGCGGACGGCGAGAAACGTCAGGATGGCCTCCTCCTCGCCGGTGAGAACTTCTAGCTCCACCCCGGTCTCGGCATGCACCCGCTCCAACACCGCACCAGCGTTGGACGCATCACGCACCGCTGACGTGGCGAAAGCGATCACGTTCTCGCAACCCATCGCCGATGCCGACGCGACGGCATCGCGAACGGTGCGGACCAGATGGTCGGCTCCCTCCCGGGTGATCTTCCCGCGGGCGTCCATCTGCTCGGCCAGCCTCAGCACCGACTTCTCTGAGGTCTGGGGCAACGGGTGCGCGCCATGATGAGCATCCACCACCAGCAGGTGGACAGTGTTGGAACCCACGTCGAGTACGCCGAGCCGCATGAGAGGCAACGCTACGGTAGCGATGGTCAGGTGTCGTACTTGTAACCGAGCCCTCGGACGGTGAGCAGGTGCCTGGGCGAGGACGGATCCTGCTCAATTTTGGAACGTAACCGCTTGACGTGGACGTCGAGCGTCTTCGTGTCGCCGACGTAGTCCGCTCCCCACACCCGGTCGATGAGCTGTCCACGGGTGAGTACTCGCCCCACGTTTCGCAGCAGGTACTCCAGCAGGTCGAATTCCTTGAGGGGCAGCCCTACCTCCTGGCCGGCCACGGTGACGATGTGCCGCTCGACGTCCATGCGCACCGGTCCGGCCTCCAACACCGCCGGCCCGACCGTGGCGGTACTGGATACCTGGCCATCACCGACCTCGGACCCCCGGCGCAGCACAGCACGGATCCTGGCGATGAGCTCGCGGGCCGAGTACGGCTTGGTGACGTAGTCGTCGGCGCCCAGTTCCAGGCCCACCACCTTGTCGATTTCACTGTCTCGGGCAGTCACCATGATCACCGGGACCGCGGACCGTAAGCGAAGTTGCTTGCACACGTCGGTACCGCTCATCCCAGGCAGCATCAAGTCAAGCAGCACGATGTCGGCGCCGTTGCGGTCGAACTCCTCCAACGCCTCGGATCCAGTGGTGGCAACCGCCGGTGAGAACCCCTCCTTGCGCAGCAGGAAGGCCAGCGGGTCGGCGAAGTCTTCCTCGTCCTCGACGATGAGCACTCTGATCATTGCGACCCTCCCACGTACTCGGGTGTCGGTAGCGTGCGTGCTGGGTGTTGGGGGCTGTCGAGGTGAGCGGGGATGCGCAGGGTGAAGGTGGAGCCGGTGCCGGGTTTGCTCCATAGGTGGACTTCGCCGCCGTGGTTGGCGGCGACGTGTTTGACGATGGCCAGTCCCAGGCCGGTGCCGCCGGTGGAGCGGGAGCGGGCTTGGTCG
>DATELN010000035.1:0-2127 GCA_035276605.1 Pseudonocardiaceae bacterium
GCACATGCTTCTGGTACGCCTGCGCCGCCCGGGCCGCGGCCGGTTGCACGTACCTGCGGTAGGCAGCTGCGGATCCGGCCACGTACTTGCGGTAGGCAGGATTCTCTGGCGCGGGGGATGACGAGTTCATCAAACCTCCAACGGCTATCAAGACTCCGATATAAGGGTAGGCAATCCTAATAAGGATCCTGAGCCTACGCCACGATCTCAACTGGGTCGCCAACTTGCACCGTGGCACCGAGGCAGTCCGGAATGAGGTTGATGGCGAACCAGCTCTTGCCATCCCACCGCCGGTGACGGACCAGCGTGGCAAGCGGTTCTCGGCCCGTTGCCGCGGTGTCGGGATCGACCGTGGTCAGCACGCACCGGTCACAGCCCTTTGCCACCCGGAAACGCGCCGCGCCGATGCGGAGTTGCCGCCAGCGGTCCTCGGCCCAGGCAGCTGCGCCCGAGACGACCAAGTTCGGGCGAAAACGGGTCATCGAGACCGGACCTTCCTCAGCGCGCGGTCCTGCTGCGATGAGCACGTTCAACGCAGCCAGGGACTCGGCGGTGGCAAGCAACAGCGGATAGCCATCGGCGAACGACACTCGATCCTGCGCCCGGCTGTACGCAGGATTGGGCCGCCGCTGCGTGGGATCATCCAGATACACCAGCCGGACCGGCTGACCGACCACCGTGCTGAACCAGACGTGCGCATGATCCGACGCCGGCGCCGCGGTCAGCACGCTGGAGAAAACGTCAACATCACACAGCGCGGCGCCCATCGGAATGCAGACTTTCAGCTCGTCGAGATCCGGCGCGCGCACGAGCAGGCCGTCCGAGGTGAACTGCGGCGTGACCAGCACCAGCTGCGGATAATCCCGAGCCGTCACGGCCTGGTTCCGCTCGTCGACCAGCATCCACCGCCGGTCACCCGCCAGACCCCAGGGCTCAACGACTGCCGTGTCCAGGGCTTGGCCGCGGCACGACTTGATCGGGTAGCGGGTGATTCGGGTCAGCGTGAGCGCCACAACGGCCAGGCTTCCGGGCGCCTGGGCTCGACGGCAAGTCCCGGTCAAGGTCACGCTGTGGTAGGCCGATGCCTCGGGTATCTGACCAAGCCCACCCCACCGCTAGCGTTCGGGAGGACATCGTGAGTAATCGCCCCTCACCTGCGGCAGTGCGGGTCTTTTCCATGGTGAACGGGCTAACCCTGCTCGGGGTGCTGCTGCAAGCGGTGTGGGCGGGCCAGTTCATCGATCGCGCCGGGCGAGCCCCCTGGATCACGGTGCACGAGATCACTGGTTTTGTGGTCGTCGTGCTGTCCCTGCTCACCGCGCTGGTGGCCATTGCCCTGCTGCGCCGGGCTAACCCGGCGCTCACCTGGGGCGCTGTTGGTCAGTTCCTGCTGATCGTCGTTCAGACGGGGTTGGGCGAGGCGATCAGCAAGGCAGGCGCCGACAATCTGATCGTCAGCCATGTGCCGATCGCGATGCTCATCTTTGGGCTAGGCATCTACCTGTCCATCGCGGGCGCCCGGCTGCGCCGCGCCGGAGCCTGAGTCAGCGCAGGCTGACCCAGCGTCCGGAGGTACGCCGCAGAGCTCGGATGATCTGCGGGCCCGTTCGTAGCGTCGAGTGTCCGCGCCGGCACCGAATGTCGTAGATCAGCTCGCCGACGTTGCCCTTGACGAAGTCAAGCCGCGCCTGCGCCTGGTCGACCTCCTCGGCCGCAGCAGCGGCCAGCTCCTGCTCGACCAGGCGCATCTGGATGGCCCAGCCGCTCGGGGTGATCTGATAACCCTCGGTCGAGACGACGGTGAGCGTGCCGGTCCACTGCCGGTACAGCACATCGGCCACGACGTCATCGCAGCGCGGGCAGGTCAGCTGTTTGCGCACCATCGCTTGGGCACCATTGGCAGGATATGCCCGCAGGCCAATGCCGGGAACTCGACGCCAGCGACGTCCCCATCGCGGAATATGTCGGTGATGTCGAAGTTCACGGTAGCATCCGGCCCCTCCACCGAGGATCCGCCATCAGACGATCCGGGCTCATGGCGCGGCGACACGAAGATCGCCAGGCGGCCACCGTTGACTGCACCCAGACCACCTCATGAAAACGACGATGAACGCCCCAGCCACCGCG
>DATELN010000036.1:0-12659 GCA_035276605.1 Pseudonocardiaceae bacterium
CGGCTGCGGCTGACGGCGCATGCGGCGCTGACCGATCCAGATCTGGCGTATGTGACGCAGGTACTGCCTGCGGTGCTAGCCGAGGCGGCGATCCGGTGACCGTGTTGGTGGTGACTGGAACGTCGACCGAGGTCGGCAAGACGGTGGTGACCGCGGCCATCGCCGCTATCGCGGTGGCGTCCGGGCGCCAGGTGGCGGTGGTGAAGGTCACCCAGACCGGCGTCGGCGCGGGCCAAGCCGGTGACGTGGACGAGGTACGGCGCCTGGTGGGTCGTCCCATCACTTGCCGGGAGTTGGCCCGTTACCCGGAGCCACTGGCACCGGCGACGGCGGCCCGCCGCGCCGGCCTTGCCCCGGTGACGCCGGCTATCGCTGCCGCGGCGACCCAGGACATTGCCGCGGTGCATGACTTGGTGCTACTCGAAGGTACCGGCGGGTTACTGGTACCGCTGGACGGTGGTGGAGGCACGTTGGCCGATGTCGCTGCCGTCTTGGCGGCGCCGGTGCTCGTGGTGGTCGCTGCCGGACTGGGCACGCTCAACCACACCGCACTCACCGTCGAGGTGCTGCGCACCCGGGGCCTGAAGTGCGCGGGCATTGTGATCGGCGCGTGGCCCGCTGAGCCCGACCTCGCCGCTCGGTGCAATCTCGCCGATCTGCCTGCCCTGACCGGGCTGCCGTTGCTCGGCGCGCTACCTGATGGCGCCAGCCGGCTCTCCCCACCAGAGTTCCTGCTGGCAGCCCGGCGCGGACTTGAATCCGGCTTGCAGCTCCTGGGTTGGTGGTCGTTGAAGACTAGTGCGACCGGGGTTGGTAGTCCTTGAAGAGCCGCCTACTAGTCGAGGTAGTCGCGCAGGACTTGGGAGCGGGACGGGTGGCGCAGCTTGGACATGGTCTTGGATTCGATCTGCCGGATGCGCTCGCGGGTGACTCCGTAGACCTGGCCGATCTCATCGAGGGTGCGCGGCTGGCCGTCGGTCAGGCCGAAGCGGAGCCGGACCACGCCCGCCTCACGCTCGGAGAGCGTCTGCAGCACCTGCTGAAGCTGATCCTGCAGCAGCGAGAACGAGACCGCGTCCACCGCGACCACGGCCTCGGAGTCCTCGATGAAGTCGCCAAGCTGAGAGTCGCCCTCGTCGCCGATGGTCTGGTCCAGCGAGATGGGTTCCCGGGCGTACTGCTGGATCTCCAGCACCTTCTCCGGGGTGATGTCCATCTCCTTCGCCAGCTCCTCGGGGGTCGGTTCGCGACCCAGATCCTGGAGCAGCTCGCGCTGGATGCGACCCAGCTTGTTGATTACCTCGACCATGTGCACCGGAATCCGGATGGTGCGGGCCTGGTCGGCCATGGCACGAGTGATCGCCTGGCGGATCCACCAGGTGGCGTAGGTGGAAAACTTGTAACCCTTGGTGTAGTCGAACTTCTCCACCGCCCGGATCAAACCCAGATTGCCTTCCTGGATCAGATCCAGAAAAGCCATGCCCCGGCCGGTGTAGCGCTTGGCCAGCGAGACGACAAGGCGAAGGTTGGCTTCCAGCAGATGGTTTTTGGCGCGCTCGCCGTCACGGACGATCCAGCGCAGGTCCCGGCGCAGCTGCGGGGAAAGTTTCTCGGTGGAATCCTCGGCTCTGCGTACCCGTTCGGCGGCGTAAAGCCCCGCCTCGATGCGCTTGGCCAGCTCCACCTCCTCCTCGGCGTTGAGCAGCGCTACCTTGCCGATCTGCTTGAGATACGCGCGTACCGAATCGGCCGAGGCGGTGAGTTCGGCGTCCTTGCGGGCTTGGCGCAGCGCCTCGGATTCCTCTTCATCCCAGACGAAGTCCTCGGCACCCGGCCCGCTGGGTGCGTCCGCCTCTTCGGCTTCCACGGTGAGGTCATCGACTTCGACCTCGACATCAGCGAGGTCCTCGGCGCCTGGACCACCTTCGATGTCAGGAGGGCCGTCAAGCTCGGGATCGACCTCGGCATCAACGTCGGGGTCGATCCCCTGATCAAGCCCGGGATCGAGCGCGTCCTTTGCCGGCTTGGCGGTGGACGAGGTCTTGGCGCCCGCCTTTGCGTTGCTGGCGGGGGCTTTCGCCCGTGCTTTCGCACCGCCGCTGCGAGCGCTGCGCGGGCGAGTCGTCGCGGCGCCGCTATCTTTCGCGGTGGGACCGGAGGCAACGGCGTTCAAGTCAGAGTCACTGATTACGCCATTGCGCGCGGAGGACTTCTTTTCGGTCCCGGAATTCGCGGCGCGACGGGATGCGGGTTCTGCAGCTGCCACGGACGGCCTTTCGGAACAGTCGGTGTTCGGGCGCGGTGCGGAAATCGGGTTCCCGTCGGCGAGCCCGCCGCTGGAGCCAGTGCCGACAATCGCGGCGGTGCGATCCAGGGGGCCCGGGGACGGTGCCACGTTCCAGTGTACGACTCTGCATTGTAACGACGCCTGTCCCGGACGGGGGCGCAGTATCCCGGCAGTTACCGTACTCGTCCCTCCGCGGCGGCCGCTGCGGCGCCGACGATGCCGGCGTCGTTGCGCAACGCGGCCGCCACCACAGGAGTCCGGCACTCGAGCAGGGGCAGCCACTTATCGGCCTTCTTGCTGACCCCGCCCCCTGCGATGATCAGATCGGGCCACAGCAAATTCTCGAGAACCTGCACGTAACGAGAGACTCGAGCAGCCCAGTCTGACCAGGACAGAGCTTCGTCGTCGCGCGCTGCAGCGGCAGCCCGGATTTCCGCCTCGACGCCGTCGACCTCCAGGTGACCCAACTCCGTGTTGGGCACCAACTCCCCATCGACGAACAGCGCGCTGCCGATGCCGGTGCCGAAGGTGAGCAGCAAAACCACACCGTCCTGATCGCGACCGGCCCCAAACCGCATCTCAGCCAACCCGGCTGCGTCGGCGTCATTAAGCACGACGACCGGTACCTGGCAGTACTCAGACAGCAGGCTATTGGCGTTGAGACCCTTCCACGATGGATCCAGGTGTGCCGCGGTGTACGCGATGCCGCGTTTGAGAACGCTGGGCAGGGTGACACCCATCGGACCATGCCAGCCGAACTCACCGGTGATGGTGGCGACCACCTCCGCCACCGCGACCGGGGTGGCGGGCTGCGGAGTGAGGATGCGGACGCGCTCGTCATCCAAGGACCCGGTGCGCAGATCTACTGTGCAGCCTTTGATGCCGGACCCACCGACGTCCACCCCGAATCCGGGCGCCCTGGCCATCCGCGTCCTCTCTGGATCTTTTCGGATCGCTGTGCGAGGAGTTCGGATCAGACCCTAGCCCTGATAGGCCTGCTTGGCTGTGGTCGGATGGGTCGATGCTGAGCGGGTATGCCAGTGAACATGCTGCGGATGTCGAGCAGTTGCGCGCTACCGCCGTAGCGGTAGCCCAGCAGCTGGGCGATCTCATCCTCCGGATGCGGGCGCAGGGCGCCGGGCAGGTGCACACCAAGACCAGCGCCACCGACGTGGTCACCGCCGCGGACACTGAGGCCGAACGGCTTGCCCGGCGGCTGCTAGCCCAATGGCGGCCAGGTGAGCCCGTGCTCGGCGAGGAGGAAGGCGCGACCGGCTCGCCGACCCAGGGGTTGTGCTGGGTGGTCGACCCCATCGACGGCACAGTGAACTACCTCTATGGGTTGCCCTGGTATGCGGTCTCAGTAGCGGTTCAACGCGACGGGCAGTCGCTGGCTGCGGCAGTGGGCCAGCCCGCCGCCGGCCGGCTGTGGAGCGCTGCCCAAGGCTGCGGCGCTGACTGCGACGGGGTGCCCGTGCGGGCCAGCACGGCCACCCAGCTGGAGTTGTCGCTGATAGGTACCGGGTTCTCCTACCGGCCCGAGCGGCGAGCGCGGCAGGCGGCCATGGTTGCTTGCATGCTGCCCAAGATCCGGGACCTGCGCCGGGCGGGGTCGGCCGCGCTGGACCTGTGCTCGGTGGCGTCGGGCTGGTTGGACGGGTTCGCCGAGCACGGACTGCACCGCTGGGACTGGGCGGCCGGTGCGTTGATCGCAGCGGAGGCTGGTGCGGTTGTCCGGTTACCGCGGCATGGGTCGGATCTGGTGCTCGCAGCCGCACCGGGCATCGTCGACGCGCTCGCGGAACTCGTCGCAAGCTGCGGCGCCGACGCCGTGTAACACGCGAGTCAGCACTTCACCTGGCGGGCCTGGCGGATGAGGTCCGGGTTCACCACGGGTACCGCTGGCGGTGGCATCGCCTCAAAACCCGCTGGCAGGTCGGGTGCAGCGGCCAGGCCGCCGCGGGGCGGCCCAGCCGGCGCCGAGCGGCTGGGCACGGCATGCCAAGCCAGGTCGAGCAGGGCGCTGCGGGCGGCGTTGTTAGGTCTCACCGCAAGGAACTTGGTGCCCAGCGCCAGGTCGACGCCTGCGTCCGGGCGAGCGTCGCGGACGAGTTCGGCGCAGGGCACCGCCAAGCTCAATGTCCGGGCCGCAGCCTGCCCTGCCGCGCCGAACCGGATCTCCCCGTAGCAGTGCAAGTCAAACCCTGGAAAGAGGGGATCGTTCGCCGGCTTCGTGGTGGGGGCGAAACCGAGATGGGCCAGCGTGTCATCCACGAGGGTGGCTTCCCCGCGCACACCATTGGCGTTGAGTACCTGCACCCGGGTGAGTTGGGGCGGCGCGGGCACGACGTCATCCAGGCCGTTGGCCGGGAGGCGCTGGCTGGCGTCGACAACCGCACTCTGGCAGCCATTGTCGGTCTGATGCAGCACGCTGGTCCACACCAGCGCTACGGCTGCACTGAGGACGACCACCAAGGCCAACGCGTGCAGGGGCCGGCGAGTGCGATAACGTTCCACCCGCACGTCCGATGAGCCCACCACAGCCACGGCCCCGCCCCTCCTGGACGCCCACCTGGCCAGCCCTGTCTGGCGAGCGTAGGCGCGGCAGCTGAGTGGCGCAGCTGGCAGCGGCGTGTTCGAGGTCGGGTTCGCCCACTTGGCCGCCCGTCAGACCCGACACGGTGAACATGATGGCGCGACACGCCGGGCGGAATCTGTGGCCTGCGCCGGGCAGAGGGCTATTGTCGCCGGTCTGGCGCCGCCGAGGGGCTTACTGGAGGGCGCGCGCTGGGCCGAACCCGCAGCGTCGAAGTGTGACCGACGTCTCGGGCACAAATTGCGGTGCCTGTGCGTTTGTGCTGCGGCACGACCCGTACGACTCAGGGGTGGGAACCATGGCGACCGACTACGACGCTCCACGGCGGAGCGAGGCGGATGAGCTTGTCGAGGACTCGCTGGACGAGCTCAAGGCGAGACGGAACGAGGCGCAGTCGGGTTCAGTCGACGTTGACGAGTCGGAGTCTGCGGAGAACTTCGAACTGCCCGGCGCCGACCTGTCCGGTGAGGAGCTAATCGTTCGAGTGCTGCCCAAGCAGGCCGACGAGTTCACCTGCTCGAGCTGCTTTTTAGTCCATCATCGCAGCCGGTTGGCCGAACAACGCAACGGGCGGATGGTCTGTCGAGACTGCGCTGCGTGAACCGATCAAACTAGCCGGTTACCGGCCGGGGAAGCGCGGCCCGGAACTGTCCCTACAGTTGTCAGGGGGCACCTCACCGGTGTCGCGGCGGAGCAATGCGGCCAGCTTGTCGGCCTGGCGAACGCTGAAGATCCAGTAAGGGGTCGGGTCCCCCGGGTCGGTGACAGTGACGCGTACCACAGGGCCGACCCAGCCGGCATGGAGCACGTACGCTGCTGGATCCAAATCCGGGCCCAGCGCGCGCCGCTTGGCGTTCGCACGAATCACTTCCGGCTGACCTAGCTCGTGCACCGCGATATGGGCCGGACCTACCCGCAGCTCACCATCGCGCAGCGCGACCCGATGCCGTCCCATGACTGCGAGCACGACGCCAACCAGCGGGGTGATCAGCACGTAGGGCAGCCACGCGCGAATCCCCGAATAGCCCATGTGCACTTCGGCCGCCAGTAGGGCGGCCACCCCGAGACCCAACGGCCACCACCACCACGGTACGGATAAGCGTTCATCGAACCGTTCATCGCCCGTGGCCTCGGATCCAGCCGGACGCTGGTCCGGGGGTTGACGATCGGCCACCCGACCGAGGGTAGTCTCGCGGCCCGTGTCCCCCGAGCGAATCGACGCGGCGACTCTCGAAGTCCTGCTGACCCGACTGGACCCGGGCGTACCGATGCCCGGGTACTGCCACCCCGGCGATGCGGGAGCCGACCTGGTCACCACGCAGGCCGTGGTACTCGAGCCGGGGGAGCGGGCCGTGGTGGGGACCGGTATCGCCATCGCGCTACCGGCTGGCTATGCGGCGTTCGTGCACCCTCGTTCTGGTTTGGCGGCGCGGTCCGGCTTGGGCATTGTCAACGCGCCGGGCACGATCGACGCCGGCTACCGGGGCGAGCTGCGCGTCTGTCTAATCAACCACGATGTCCGCAAGCCGGTGATGCTGCAGCGGCTGGATCGAATCGCGCAATTGGTGGTGCAACGGGTCGAACGGGTCGCGTTCCGCGAGGTGACGGCATTACCCGACGCTACCCGGGCAGCGCGCGGCTATGGCTCGACCGGAGTGACCGCGCTCGCCACCACGCCGCAGAAAGGATGTTGAGCAGTGTTTGGACGTCACCGCCGGTCCAAGGCCACGGCCCAAGTTGTGGCCCAGCCACGGCGTCATGGCCAGGACACCGAGCCGGCCGAGGTCGCTGAGCTGCCTGAGCAGTTCGAGCTATCAGAGGATTTCGAGCTGTCAGAGGACCGTGAGCTGTCAGAGGACCGTGAGCTGCCTCAGGAGTTCGTGGGCGACGGCCGCGGTGCGGCCCCTAGCGCGGGGGCACTCGGGCCCTACGATGGCGAGGCGCCGCCCGACGACAGGTTGGCCAGGCTCGACCTGGGCTCGCTGCGCATGCCAGTGCCGGAGGGGGCGCAGCTTCAGATCGAGGTGGAGCCTTCTGGCCCGGTGCGCGCGGTGCACCTGATGACCGAGTTCGGCCAGATCACCCTCTCCGCCTTCGCCGCCCCGCGCAGCGGCGGGTTGTGGCGCGAGGTCGTGCCGGAACTGGAAGCCAAGTTGCGAGCCGAGAGGGCACACGTTGGGCGGGCGGCCGGCGAGTGGGGCGAGGAGATCGAGGCCGTAACCGAGCAAACTGTCCTGCGGTTTCTAGGCGTGGACGGGCCGCGCTGGATGCTGCGTGGAGTCGCCGCCGGTCCCGCCGATAGCGCGCAGGCTCGCACCGAGTTGCTGCGCGACGTCGTCCGGCAGACCGTAGTTGTGCGCGGTGGCGAGCCGCTTCCCGTGCGCAGCCCGTTGCCCGTGCAGTTGCCCGATGCGCTGGCCGAGCAACTCAGGCAAGTCACTGCCGAACTAGTGAACGCCGCCGCTGACGGTGGCAGCGCTGGCCGTGAGGACGCCGCAGTGGGGACCTGAACCCACCCGATCGGCGACATCGGGCGTGGCTCGCCGGGAATCGTTGCGCCATCGGGTTACTCTGGCGTTAAGGCGGGTCCGTCGAGGTATCCGCGTTCGCCCCTGGCGGAGATTGACATGAGCGGTGCGGTCCGCGGCTACTGGCGGCGACTTGTCCGCCAGCTCACTAGCGATGCCTCTGAACTCGACGCTGAAGACCTGTCCCGCCGGGTTGAGCAATCTGGTGCGCGGCGCGCCTGCGACTGCAGCAGCGGCCAGGCCGTGACTGTCCTGGGGCGGCTACGCAGTGTGGAACACTGCCCCCGGCCGGCCGCGGCTACATTGGAGGCCGAGCTGTTCGACGGCTCGGAGGCGATTACTCTGGTGTGGCTTGGACGGCGGCGGATTCCTGGTATCGAGCCTGGCCGAACCGTCAAGGCATCGGGCCGGATCGCCGTCCGGGACGGCCGCAAGGTTTTGTACAACCCCTACTACGAGCTGCAGCGGAGTTCATGACCGACACCTCTTCGGAGCCTATGACGGCGGGCGAGCCCGCGCACTCCGAGCAGCGCGCTCCCACTCTGCTGGAACAACTGGGTGGTATTGGCGGCTTGGTGGCGTCTGTCATCCCAGTGGTGGTGTTCGTCGCGGTGAACCCGCTGGCCGGGCTGGTTCCGGCGATCTGGGCCTCGCTGGGTGTCGCCGTCGCATTAGGGGCGTGGCGGTTGATCCGGCGGCAGGCTGTCCAGCCGGCGCTGTCCGGCATCCTCGGGGTTGCGTTGTGTGCCTTCATCGCCTACCGCACCGGTGAGGCGCGGGGTTTTTTCCTGTATGGCATCTGGTACAGCCTCATCGCCGGTCTGGCGCTGGTGGCGTCGGTGGCTGTGCGCCGTCCGCTGGTCGGCGTGCTGTGGTCGGTGCTCAACGGCTCAAACTTTGGTTGGCGCACCAACCGCCGGGCCATGCTCGGTTACGACGTGGCCACCTTGGTCTGGGCGGTGTTCCTGCTGGCGCGCTTCGTCGTGCAGCGCTACCTGTACGACTTGCAGCAGACCGAATGGCTCGGGGTGGCCCGGCTCGCCATGGGATTGCCACTGACTGCGCTGGCTGCCCTGGTCACCCTCTGGTCAATCCGTCGCGCAGCGCGGGTGGCTGGCTAGCGTCGCCGAGCGTCCAGCGCCGCCCGCACATCGGGTTCTACCTCTGCCGCGGCGACGAACAGTAGCTCGTCGCCACCTTCGAGGGAATCGTCGCCCTGCGGAACGATCACCCGGCCGCCTCGCAGGATGGTGACCAGCGCGGCGTCGGCGGGCAGCCTGAGCTGCCGCACCGGCCGCCCCGCCAGCGGGGTGTCTTCGGGTAGCGTGACCTCGACCAGATTGGCCTGTCCTTGTCTCAGCGTCATCAACCGCACCAGGTCGCCGACGAAGGCCGCCTCCTCCACCATCGCAGCGAGCATCCGCGGGGTCGATACCGCGACGTCCACCCCCCACGCCTCGGTGAACAGCCACTCGTTTCGTGGATCGTTGACCCGCGCCACTACCCGACGCACTGCGAACTCGGTCTTGGCCAGCAGCGATACCACCACGTTGACCTTGTCGTCACCGGTCGCCGCGATCACGACGTCCGAGTGTTCCAGACCGGCCTCTTCCAGTGAGGCCAGCTCGCAAGCGTCGGCCAGTACCCACTCAGCGCCCTCGACGACATGCGGGTCAAGCTGGTCGGGATCGCGCTCGATGAGCATCACCTGATGGCCAAACTCGAGCAGCTCGGCTGCGATGGATCGGCCCACCGCGCCGGCTCCAGCGATGGTGACGCGCATGTCGACTCCTGGGTCGATGAGGGAGGTGGCTCACTCGGGTGGGGGCGCGCTGACCGCCGTGGTGACATCGGTGACGGTGCCGGACACCGCCGCGGCGTACACCTGGTCATCAGCCTGCACCACAGTGTCGTGATTGGGCAGCACCCCGGTGCCGAACCGAACGATGAAGGCTATCCGGGCCCCGCTGTGTTCTTCCAACTCCCCGACGGTGTGCCCGGCCCATCCTTCGTGCAGCGGTAGCTGCAGCACTGCCACCGTGCCGGAGGGGTCACGCCAGGCGGCGGCCACCCCGTTCGGCAGCAACATCCGCAGGAAACGATCCGTGGTCCAGGGCACTGTGGCCACGGTCGGAATGCCAAGCCGTTCGTATACCACGGCTCGTTTGGGGTCGTAGATCCTGGCGACGACGTGCGCCACCCCGAAGGTTTCCCGGGCGACTCGAGCCGAGATGATATTGGAGTTGTCCCCGTTGGACACCGCGGCGAACGCCGCGGCGCGCTCGATGCCCGCCTCGATGAGCACTTGTCGGTCGAAGCCGCCGCCGCGAACCTGCTGGCCGTGAAAGTCGACGCCAAGTCTACGAAATGCCTGTGGGTTCTGGTCGATCACCGACACGTCGTGGCCGATACGTTCCAGCGCCAGCGCCAGACCGGCACCCACCCGGCCACAACCCATGATCACGACATGCACGCGGTCACTCCTGGTTTGGTTAGCAGGGGTGGGGGTTGACAGAAGTTGCCAAGGGATTGCCAGCCAAACCGTATCGCCGATGCTGCCGTCGCGCCGCGCTGGGAGGCGGCGCGGCCGTACGCTTTCTGGGTGTCGAAGCTCGCGACTGCGGTCAAACGGATCCTTGTCGGCAGGCCGTTCCGCAGCGAACGGCTCACCCACACCTTGTTGCCTAAACGTATCGCGCTGCCGGTCTTCGCCTCCGATCCAATGTCGTCGGTGGCCTATGCGCCAGAAGAAATCCTGCTCGTCCTGTCCGTTGCCGGGCTGACCGGATACGCCTACGCCACCTGGGTAGGGGTGGCGGTCGCCGTGGTGATGATCGCCGTGGTCGCGTCATACCGGCAGAATGTGCATGCCTATCCGTCCGGAGGCGGCGACTACGAGGTCACCACCGTCAACCACGGCGAGCGCTGGGGATTGGTGGTCGCCAGCGCCTTGCTAGTCGACTATGTCCTCACCGTGGCGGTATCGATCGCTTCGGCCGCCGCCAACATCGGTGCTGCGCTGCCCTTGGTGGCCGAACACAAAGTCGGGTTCTCGCTGGGCGCAATCCTGCTGCTGGCTGCGATGAACCTGCGCGGGGTGCGCGAGTCCGGCACCCTGTTCGCAATCCCGACCTACGCTTTCGTCTTCGGCATCCTCAGCATGATCGTGGTCGGATTGGTGCGCACGTTCCTGTTGGGCGACAGTTTGCGAGCCGAAAGCGCCGGGTTCGGCCTGGTGGCGGAAAGTCAGCATCTGGCCGGCATCGGCTTCGCGTTTTTGCTGCTACGAACCTTTTCCTCCGGTTCGGCCGCATTGACCGGGGTGGAGGCAATCAGCAACGGGGTGCCCGCGTTCCGCAAGCCCAAGTCCCGTAACGCGGCCACCACCCTGCTGATGATGGGCACGCTGGCGATCAGCATGTTCCTGGGGCTGCTGCTGCTCGCCGCCATCACGGGCGCCAAGATCGCCGAAGTCCCCGAGCAGCAGCTGATCGGTGCGCCTTCGGGCTACCAGCAGCGCACCCTGGTCGCGCAACTCGCCGACGCGGTGTTCTCGGGGTTCTCACCAGCCTTTTATTTCGTGCTCGCGATGACCGGGCTGATCCTGGTTCTCGCGGCCAACACCGCGTTCAACGGTTTCCCCGTGCTTGGTTCGATCCTGGCGTTGGATCGGTACCTGCCCCGGCAGCTGCACACCCGAGGTGACCGGCTGGTCTTCTCCAACGGGATCGTGTTCTTATCCGCCGCAGCGATCATCCTGGTCGTCGCCTTCCAAGCCGAGGTCACCCGCCTAATCCAGCTCTACATCGTCGGGGTTTTCGTCTCCTTCACGTTGAGCCAAAGCGGCATGGTGCGGCACTGGAACCGGCTGCTGTCCACCGAGACCGATCCCGGGTTGCGTCGCCGGATGCGACGCGCGCAGGCGATCAACTCCTTCGGCTTCGTGATGACCGGCGCGGTGCTGGTGGTGGTCGTCGTCACCAAGTTCACCCAGGGCGCGTGGATCGCGATCGCGGCCATGGTGGTGATCTTCGCGTTGATGCGCGGGATCCGCCGGCACTACGACCGGGTGTCTGCCGAGCTGGTCCCGCGGGAGACTGACGCCGTGCTGCCGTCGCGCAACCACGCGATCGTGCTGGTTTCGACCCTGCACCTGCCGACCCTCCGCGCGTTGGCCTACGCCCGGGCGACTCGCCCCGACGTGATCGAGGCGGTCACCGTCAACGTCGACGACACGAGCACCCGGGACCTGGTCAACCAGTGGGAAGCACGCGAGGTTCCCGTCCCCCTCAAGGTGGTCGAGTCGCCGTACCGAGAGATCACCAAGCCGGTGGTCGACTACGTCAAACGAGCCCGCTCAGACAACCCGCGCAACGTCGTCACCGTGTTCATCCCGGAGTACGTCGTGGGCCACTGGTGGGAGCAGATCCTGCACAACCAGAGTGCGCTACGGATCAAAGCCCGCCTGCTGTTCGAGCCCGGCGTGATGGTGACCAGCGTGCCGTGGCAGCTGCGTTCCTCCGACCGGGTGGTGCAGCGCGAACAGATAGCGCCGGGCGCGGTGCGGTGGGGCATGCACACCCGACCCGCCGGCACGACCGGCGGCCACCCTCCAGCCGATGGTGCGCCCGCCAGTGGTACGGCGGCGATCACCTCGCCGCAGCGCTCGGTCGATCGGCCGTGATCGATGTGCGGACCGAAGTCGGCACCGAATTGGAGCTCACCGTCGGGTCGGTGGGCCACGGTGGGTTCTGCGTCGCGCGCCACGACGGTCGGGTGGTGTTCGTCCGGCACGCTCTGCCCGGCGAGCGGGTCCGGGCGGTGGTGACCGAAGACCGGGGCGGGTCCTACTGCCGGGCCGATGCGGTGGCGGTGCTGGACCCCGTGGCAGGCCGGGTGCCGCCGCCGTGCCCGGTATCGGGTCCGGGTGGCTGCGGCGGCTGCGATTTCCAGCACGTTGACCCGGCGCTACAGCGGCAGCTCAAGGCGCAGGTTGTGGCCGAGCAGCTGCGCCGCATCGCTGGCCTGGATGTCGCGGTGGTCGTGCAGGAACTGCCCGGTGGCCCGCTGGGCTGGCGCACCCGTACCCGGCTGGCGGTGGACTCCTCGGGACGGGCCGGTTTCCGCGCGCATCGCAGCCATACGGTGGTGCCGGTGCTGGCGTGCCCGTTGGCCGTGCCTGGTTCGCTGGAGCAGGTGCTGGCCCGCCGGTGGCGCCCGGGCGCGGAGCTGGAGGTGGTTGCCGACG
>DATELN010000037.1:0-35583 GCA_035276605.1 Pseudonocardiaceae bacterium
GCGGACGCGTGGTGCGCTGCCTGGCGGGTTATCCGCTGGCCTGCCCGGCAACCTGCCTGAGTTGCCGGACCTGTCGAATCTCTCCGGTCTGGATCAACTGCCGCCCGGCTTCGACCCGTCAAAAGTGAAGTTCCGCAAGAAGTGACGGGCCCCGCCGCCGGGTCCGATCCTGGACACGCTGCCGCGTCCGCTGGCTCGCTACCGGCGATGCACTTACGAGGCATCGTGCTGCCCGCCGGCGAACCCGGCCAGCTGTGGGTAGCGGACGGAATAATTCATGCCGAGCCGGTACCCGGGGCGACTACCGTCTGCGACGGTGGTTACATCCTGCCGGGTCTGGTCGATGCGCATTGCCACATCGGTATCGGGCCACAGGGTCCGGCGAGCCTGGCGGAGGCGGCCGATCAAGCCATCGCCGACCGGGACGCCGGCACGTTGCTCATCCGGGACTGCGGTTCCCCGATCGACACCCGGCCCCTGCAGTCGCGTGATGATCTGCCGCGCATTATCCGGTCCGGCCGGCACCTGGCGCGACCCAAGCGGTACATCTCCACCATCAGCATGGACCTGGATGAACCCACACTGTTGCCGCACGCGGTGCGCGAGCAGGCGGCGGCAGGAGACGGCTGGGTCAAGCTGGTCGGTGACTGGATTGACCGCTCGACCGGCGATCTCGCCCCGCTGTGGCCCGATGACGTGCTCGCCGAGGCGATCGCCGCCGCACACGATGCGGGGGCCAAGGTCACCGCGCATGTCTTCGGCGCCGCGGCGTTGCCCGGTCTGATCAGGGCCGGGATCGACTGCATCGAGCACGGCACCGGCCTGTCCCCGGGCACCATCGCCGAGATGGCCGAGCGGGGTACGGCTCTGGTCCCTACACTGATCAACATTGAGACGTTTCCGGTGATTGCCGACCGCGCCGCCAAGTACCCGCTTTACGCCGCGCACATGCGGGCGCTGCATGCCAGGGTCCGGGACACCATTGGGGCCGCCATCGACGCGGGAATCCCGATTTTTGCCGGTAGCGACGCTGGCGGGGGTATCCAGCACGGTCGTCTGGTGGACGAGATCACCGCGCTGCGCACCGCTGGGCTCACCGGTGTCCAGGCGCTGGCGGCGGCAAGCTGGGCGTCCCGGGACTGGCTGGGAGTACCCGGCCTGGTACCCGGCGCGCCAGCGGATCTGCTGGTCACCTCGACCGACCCGCGGCTAGACCCGGATGCCCTGCGACACCCGGTATTGTTGCTGCTGCGCGGCCGGGCCGTCGGAACAACGCGATGAGGAGGAGCTCCTGAGCGGCCGCGAGCTTCCACCGACGCCTGCGGTGCCACTCCCGCAGGCGATCGCCCCGACCGGGGCGATTGCACCACCGGTGCCCGCGCCGGTCGGCCGTGACACCCGGCGTGGCTGGCACTTGCTGGCCTGCTTCCTGGTCGCGGAGATGACCTTCGTAGCAGCATCGGTGCTGGCTGTGCTGCCCTTCCTGGTGGCCGCTCCGCATCCTGGTCGCAGCCCGCGGCTGCCCGGTGCCGCATTGGTCGCTGCCCTTGCGGTGCCTCCTGCGGCGACGGCACTGGTCGTCGTGCTCGGCGCCGTGTTGCTGGGCAAGGGGTCTGTACGGCACCGGTTGCGTGACCAGCTCTCGCTCCGGTGGCGGCTGTCGGATGTGGCTATCGGCTTGGCGCTGGGCGTTGTCGGGTTGGCCGTCACCGTGCCTGCCTCAGCGCTGTGGGCCCACTTGGTCGGTGAGAATCAAGCAAACTCGGCGGTGGGCGAGGTGTTCCACGGGCAGCGGCTGACGCTCGGGTGGGGGCTCGCGCTGTTTGCCGGGGTCTGCCTAATTGCGCCGTTGGGTGAGGAACTGCTCTACCGCGGTGTGTTGTGGCGGGCGATGGAGTACTGGCGGTGGAACCGCTGGGTGATCGCCGGAATGACCACCGTGCTGTTCGCGCTGGCTCATCCGCTGTTTTCTTGGTCGCACATCGAGCTGCTGCGCAGCCCCCTATTGGTGGTGCTCACGCTGCCGATCGCGCTGGCTCGGCTGCTCACCAGGAACCTGCTCGCCAGCATCGTCGCCCACCAGGCGAACAACCTCCTGCCCGCGATCGGCCTGCTGCTCGTCACCCAAGGCATCGCACCCAGCTAGCCCACCCGCGTGTCGCGCCCCCATGCCCCGCGTGTCGCGCTCTCGTGCCCGGTGTGCCGGGCTCTCGTGCACCCGCGCCGACCCACGACGGGCGGGTGATACGGGCAGTCGGGATGGTCTGGCACAATAGGTCGCTGTTGTTGCGGCGAGTCCTCTCATCACGCCGTGACCACTGACCTCGAGAGCATCGTCGGTCTGTGTCCCCACCATGGACCGTGCGCGCTCACCGTGAACATCTGCGTGTGGGACAGGAGTAGCACGACCCGTGGCTGTCAAGATCAAGCTTATGCGGCTCGGCAGGATCCGCCAGCCGTACTACCGAATCGTCGTCGCCGACGCTCGCAATCGCCGCAACGGCAAGGCGATTGAAACGATCGGCAAGTACCACCCTAAGGAGCAACCCAGCCTCATCGAGGTCGACTCAGAACGGGTGCAGTACTGGCTCGGGGTGGGAGCTCAACCTACCGAGCCGGTCCAGCACCTCCTCCAGGTCACCGGCGACTGGCAGCGGTTCAAAGGCCTTCCGGGTGCTGAAGGCACACTGCAGCGTGCCGAGCCCAAGCCGGACAAGGCCGAGCTGTTCAACCGGGCGCTGGCGCAAGCCGGCGAAGTGCCCACCACCGAGGCGACCACGCCACGAAAAAAGGCCCCTCGCCAGACCGATGCCGGCACGGCGACGGAGAAGGCCACCGACTCGGCACCGGCCTCAGCACAACCCCCAGCCGAAACGGATGACCAGGAGGACACTGCGACCACCGCGGACGGCCAGGTGTGAGCATGCTGGCGGACGCGCTGGAGCACCTCGTACGGGGGATTGTCGACAATCCGGACGACGTGCGTGTGCAACTGGTCACCACACGGCGAGGCCGCACGCTTGAGGTCCATGTGCATCCTGATGATCTCGGCAAGGTGATCGGCCGTGGCGGGCGCACTGCCACGGCGTTGCGCACCGTGATGGGCGGGATCGGCGGGCGTGGGGTCCGCGTCGACGTCGTCGACACCGACCGCTGAGCGCGGTGGCCGCAGTGGCTGAGACGTCGGGGGCAGACGCCCGGCGGGTGGTCGGCCAGGTCGGCCGGCCACATGGGCTGCGTGGTGAGGTCACCGTGCAGGTGCACACCGACTTCCCCGAGCAGCGCTTCGCGGTCGGTGCACAGCTGCACGGTGATACCGGTCGCATGTTCACTGTTGAGACCGTGCGATCCCACCGCGGCGTGTTGCTGGTCCGATTCGCCGGGATAACCGATCGCGAAGCGGCGGCCGAACTACGCGGCCGCACGCTCAGCGTCGATGCCGCTGAGCTGCCCGACTTGACCGATCCCGACGAGTTCTACGACCACCAGCTGGAAGGCTTGGCGGCAGTGGGACCTGACGGTGTGACGCTGGGCCGGGTGCGCGAGGTCGTGCACGCCCCGGCCAGTGACCTGCTGGTGCTGGACACCGCGCACGGCGAGGTACTGGTGCCCTTCGTGCAGGCGATCGTGCCCGAAGTGGACCTGGCTGCAGGTCGGGTGGTGCTCAACCCACCAGCCGGTTTGCTCGACTGATTCCAGGTGTTCTCGCTGTGCATATTCAGGTTGTGACGATCTTTCCCGAATACCTGGCTCCAGCCCGAGAAGCGTTGCTGGGCCGGGCCATCACGCGCGGTCTGATCGCCTTCACCGTGCATGATTTGCGGGACTGGGCCCACGATGTGCACCGGTCGGTCGACGATGCGCCCTATGGCGGCGGTCCAGGCATGGTGATGCGTCCCGACGTCTGGGGCGACGCCCTGGACGACGTGCTGGCCGGACCGCCGCCGCCCCGGTTGGTGGTGCCCAGCCCCGCCGGACGGCCGTTCACCCAGCACCTGGCTGTCGAGCTCGCCGCGCAGCCGCGGATCGTTTTCGCCTGCGGCCGTTATGAGGGCATCGATCAACGGGTGATTGATGACGCGACCGAGCGGGTGCTGGTCGATGAGATCTCCATCGGCGACTACGTGCTCGTCGGGGGCGAAGTCGCCGTCTTGGTGATGATCGAGGCGATCGCCCGACTGCTGCCCGGGGTGCTGGGCAATCCCGCCTCCGCGATGCAGGATTCGTTCTCCGACGGCCTGCTGGAGGGTCCGTGCTACACCCGTCCCGAGATCTGGCGTGGTCGGGAGGTCCCTGCCGTGCTGCGCTCGGGCAACCATGCCGCAATCGCCCGCTGGCGCCGGGACCGTGCCGTGGAGCGCACCGCGGTCCGGCGACCCGATCTGCTGGCGGCATTGCCACCCGGCGCGTTGGACGGTGCTGACCAAGCTGTGCTCAAGGGACTCGTCATGCCACCGGGCTGATACCGCCCGGTTTCCTAGTGCACGGCGGCGTCTGGCACACTGAACCGGTTACCGCAGCGGAGCGCCGGAGCGGGCTGCCCCCCGGGCGGAAATCCGTACCGTCGTTCACGCTGCTGTCCGCGCCACCGAGGCGCCCCAGACCGTGCACTGCACTCGAAGACGAGGATGGACTTGGCGATGAACACCCTGGACGCCCTGGACGCGAAGTCGCTGCGGACTGACATCCCCGACTTCCGGCCCGGCGACACGCTCAAGGTGCACGTCCGCGTCATCGAGGGTTCGCGCCAGCGGATCCAGATCTTCCAGGGCGCGGTTATCCGCCGTCAGGGTGGGGGAGCGCGGGAAACGTTCACTGTGCGCAAGGTGTCCTTCGGCGTGGGCGTGGAGCGCACCTTCCCGGTCCACACGCCGAACATCGCCAAGATAGAGGTCGTCACTCGTGGTGATGTCCGGCGCGCAAAGCTGTAC
The DNA here is from genome assembly GCA_035276605.1 of Pseudonocardiaceae bacterium. Taxonomy (GTDB): domain Bacteria; phylum Actinomycetota; class Actinomycetes; order Mycobacteriales; family Pseudonocardiaceae. The sequence goes on from DATELN010000037.1 coordinate 4,932, forward strand.
TACCTTCGCGATCTCCGTGGTAAGGCCGCGAAGATTAAGGAGAAGCGTGAGACGCCATCCGCGTCCTAACCGGTTGGCACCGGTCTCCTGCCGATAGCCTGAGGACGTGGCCCACCTGGCGCGCTCGACCGAACCCGTTCGTGGCGACGATCCCGGCGATTCCCGTGCCTCCCGCGCGCACCGGCATCGGCTGTCCAGGCACAAGAAGGGTTCTTTCTGGCGCGAGCTGCCGATCCTGGTACTCACCGCACTGGTGCTCACGTTCCTCATCCAGACGTTCTTGGCGAGGGTGTATGTGATCCCCTCGGCCTCGATGGAACCAACCCTGCATGGCTGCCCGGGATGCACGGACGATCGCGTCCTGGTCGATAAGCTGACCTACCGGTTTCGCGATCCGAGACCTGGAGACGTGGTGGTGTTTCGCGGCACCGACTCATGGGGTAGTGAGTTCATCAGCCAGCGGTCGGACAACATCCTGGTCCGGGGACTCCAGCAAGCCGGCTCAGTGATCGGTCTAGCCCCGCCGGACGAGCGAGACTTCGTCAAGCGGGTGATCGCGGTCGGGGGTCAGACCGTGCAGTGTTGTGATAAGCAGAACCGGGTCATGGTTGACGGCAGACCGCTCAACGAGCCTTACGCGGTGTTCGCCGGGCACGAACCGCAAGAGGAGTTCGGTCCGGTCACCGTGCCGCAAGGCAACTTGTGGATGATGGGCGACAACCGCAACAACAGCGCGGACTCGCGACGACATGTCGCGGATCAGCGTTCGGGCACCGTGCCGCTGAACAATGTGATCGGCAAGGCTCGCCTGATCGTGCTGCCACTATCCCGCTGGCAAGGTATCGCGGATCCTAATCCGCAGTCGGCCAAGGCGCTGGGTGCCCCGGCTGCACTGACGTCCTCAACGCCACTCGCCCCGGTGGATTTGCCGCTGGGCGCTGGCCTGCTGTTGAGCTGGCCGGCGCTGCGAGGTAGTCAAGCCCTGCGGGAACGGGTGACCGGCCGCCGGCGTGGCTGACGAGGAGCGCCGTGAAACGCAGCATCCACGAGGTTCTGCCGCGACCGCCGAGGGCGGTGGTGCGCAAGGACGGCGGCATCTGGACTCTGCAGTCGGTGCTGCAGCGCAAGGGCCTAGGCCCGGTCGCCGGGGTGGATGAGGCCGGTCGAGGAGCGTGCGCGGGTCCGCTGGTGGTCGCGGCGTGTGTGCTGCGTCCTGCCGATGCGCAGGCACTGGCTGGGCTCACCGACTCCAAGCTGCTCACCGCGGCGCGCCGGCAGCACTACTACGATCTGATCATCGCCAGAGCGGTATCCCGCAGCGTCGTGATCATTCCACCTGCTGACGTCGACGAGTTGGGCGTGCATGTGGCGAACCTGGAGGGCATGCGCCGGGCTGTCGCCGGTCTTGCCGTTCACCCCGGTTACGTGCTCACCGATGGGTTCCCCGTGCCAGGGCTGACCGCGCCCACCATGGCGGTGATCGGCGGCGATCGGGCCGCTGCCTGCGTGTCGGCCGCTTCCGTACTGGCCAAGGTGACCCGTGACCGCATCATGCTCGACCTGCACGCGGACATGCCGTGGTACGGCTTCGGCGAACACAAGGGTTACTGCACGCCAGAGCACAATGCGTCGCTGCTGGCGCATGGTCCCTGCGCCGAACACCGGTTTAGCTACGTCAACGTAGTGATGGCGGCGCGTGCGCACGGCCTGGTCGTCCCCTTGCGCAGACGCGCGAGCCTGGTGACGTCGGGTTGTGGTCCAGAATGGAGAAGCGCCGACCATGCGACGGCAGGAGCGGGAGGAGTCAGCACCCGATGAAACGACCGACGCAGCATTGGATGGGTAACCCCCTGATGAGCCTCCGATGAGCACCGAGGATCTCGAGAAGTACGAGACCGAGATGGAGCTGTCGCTCTACAAGGAGTACCGCGACGTCGTCGGTCAGTTCGCCTATGTCGTGGAGACCGAGCGACGCTTCTATCTGGCCAATGCGGTGGACGTGCAAGCTCGCAATGCCGAGGGTGAGGTGTATTTCGAGGTGCGGATGTCCGACGCCTGGGTGTGGGACATGTACCGGCCGGCCCGGTTCGTCAAAAACGTCCGCGTGCTCACGTTCAAGGACGTCAACATCGAAGAAGTCGATAAACCAGACCTAAGGCTGCCTGAGGGCTCGCCGTTCGACGGCTGACGATCCTGCCGCCCAGTGCTCGCGCACCATGACCGCGGCAGGTGAATTAGCGCGGTTTCCTGCTCAACGGCGTGCATATCCCTTCAGTTCAGCAGCACCGGTAGCGCGGTCAAGCCGTTCATCACCACACCGGGCCGCCGGGTCAGCTGCTCGGCGGGGACTGCGAGCCGTAGCCGGGGGAAACGGCTCAGCAAGGTGCCCAGCGCGATGCATCCCTCCAGCCGGGCCAGCGGCGCGCCGAGGCAATGGTGGATGCCGTGGCCGAAGGCCAGATGCGAATTATCTGTCCGGGTGATGTCCAGCATCTCGGGTTGACTGGTGCTCACCTGGGCCTGATTGGCCGCGAGCAAGCCGGCCATCACGATCTCTCCGGCTGGGATGGTGACCTCACCGATCTCGATCGGTTCGGTGCTCAGCCGAAAGGTTGCAGCCTGGAGCGGGCCGTCGAAGCGGAGCAGCTCCTCGACTGCCGTTCCCAGCAGTTGCGGCTGGGCTCGCAGCAACGCCAGCTGGTCGGGGTGCGTGAGCAGCGCCAGCACGCCATTGCCAATCAGGTTGACCGTGGTTTCGTGACCAGCGATGAGCAGCAACGCGGCCATCGAGGTGAGCTCGTCTTCGGACAGCCGGTCCCCGCCATCGCGGGCGGCCACCAGCGCGGAGAGCAGGTCGTCGCCGCTGGCGGCCCTTTTGGCGTGTACCAGTTCTCGGAAATAGCCGACCATTCCGGTGATTGCCGCGACGAGTGCATCAGGCCCGGCCAGCATGCCGGTGACGAAGGTCGTGGACCAGTCGTGCAAGTCTGTGCGGCGACGGTCCGGCACACCAAGCAGCTCGCAGATCACGGCAACCGGTAGCGGCAGCGCGAATGACGCGATCAGATCGGCCTGCGCTGTGGTATCCATGGTGTCGAGCAGCTCGTCGGTGATCTGCTGGATCCGTGGCGCCAGTTGCTCGATCCGGCGCCGGGTGAATGCGCTGGTGACCAGCCGGCGAAGCCGAGTATGGTCCGGCGGGTTGCGGTTGAGCATGTGGCAGGTCATTGCCGCGAATACCTCCGGCGGCAGTAGGTCCCGACCGAAGTTGGCCGTCACCGTCTCACTTTTGATCAGGCGCGGATCGTTCAATGCTCGGCGCACCTCGGGGTAGCCGGTGATCAGCCAGGCAGGTTCCCCGGTGGGCAGCACGATGCGGTGCACCGGACCGGTCCTCGCGAGCTCGGCGTACCTGGCTCGGCGCGCAAGCCCGTCGGTGACGGTGAATGGCACCTGCGCCACGGTCTCGGTCATGGTCTGTGCCCTCTCGTCAACTAGCGGTGATAGCAACCCGGTTACCGACAAGAGCGACTCGTCGGGCGCTGAGATACCGGCCACTCGACGCAGCAACACGTTGGTGAACTGGCTGTCACGGTGGGGAAACGGTGCTCGGTCACCATCAACGCACCATCACAAGGCCGCGCACGGACGGAGGTCGGCCATGAGCAGGCCATCAACGAGTGATCATGAGACCACGTTCGCGCAGCGCGTCGAGCGTCCCTGTGCGTGCCGCACCGAGTCATTCCGGTTCTGCCCGTGCTACTCGACGCGGACCTGGCAGCGGGGCGACCCGACTACGGATTTGCCGGTGGCGCCGGTCTGGCGGCCATCGCAGCACAAGAAGATGGACGACGCCGCCTGATCATCTGACCAGGACTTTCGCCTCTCCTGCCCAGCGCGCGCCTGGGCGTCTGCGCGTTACCACACCACTCTGACAGTTCCTCATCGACCGCGTGTGCTGGGCTGCCAGTTATCCACAGCCGACCCTGTTGTCCACAGATCGGCCTGCGCCGGGTCGACCGCAGCGGCCCGGCGCGGCAGCCTGACGATCGCCAGATCACCAAGCGACGGGGAGGTCGAGATGGAGGCGGCGCAGGCTGCGGATCTGCATAACGACGAGCTGGGCAAGCGAGGCGAGGATGTGGCAGCGGAGTACCTGTCTGGCATCGGGCTCGTAGTGCTCTCGCGCAACTGGCGTTGCCGGGGTGGTGAGGTCGATCTCGTCGCAACTGACGGTGAACGTCTGATCGTCTGCGAGGTCAAGACCCGGTCGGGCACCGGCTACGGAGAACCTTCCGAGGGCGTGACACCTGCGAAGGCTGCTCGCATCAGGCGGGTGGCGGCAGCCTGGCTGCGGACGCATCGGGTGGGATGGTGCGAGATCCGGTTCGACGTGCTGGCGGTGTTGTGCCCTCCGAACGGGCCGATCACCGTGGAGCACCTGCAGGGGGCGTTCTGATGTCGCTGGCCAGCGCCTGGGCGGTGGCGCTGCATGGGGTGGACGGCGTCCTCGTCGAGATCGAGGCCCATATCGGTCCGGGTTTGCCGGGACTGCAGATGGTCGGCCTGCCTGATACCGCCCTGTCCGAAGCCCGGGATCGGGTGCGGGCCGCGGTGCTCAACTCAGGGCGCCGATGGCCACCACGGCGGATGACCCTCGCCCTGTCGCCGGCGACTTTGCCCAAGGTCGGCAGCGGTTACGATCTTGCCCTGGCTTGCGCGTTGCTGGCTGCTGATGGCCGGATCCCTGCTGATCGGCTACGCGGGTTGGTCCTGATCGGAGAACTTGCGCTGGACGGCCGGCTACGCCCGGTCCGGGGCGTGCTCCCGGCGGTACTCGCGGCGCGCCGGGTGGGCATCGGCCAGGTGGTCGTGCCGACCGCCTCGCTCGCCGAGGCGGCATTGGTCGACGGTGTGCAGGTACACGGCGCGACTTGCCTTAAAGACGTACTCCGGTGGTTAGGGGACCCCGCCGCCAGGCTAGTTAGACCCGATGCGCCTCGACCGGCAGTATCGCCAGCCATCCCGGATCTCGCCGACGTGCTAGGACAGGGTGATGCCCGCTGGGCCGTGGAAGTTGCCGCCGCGGGCGGCCACCACCTGCTGCTGACCGGACCACCGGGGACTGGCAAGACCATGCTGGCCCAACGGATGGTGGGCCTGCTGCCGCCGCTCACCGACACCGAAGCGCTCGAGGTCACTGCGGTGCACTCGGTGGCCGGCCTGCTCGCTCCCGATGCCCCACTGATCACGGCGCCGCCATTCGTCGCGCCGCACCACACGAGTTCGGTGGCTGCGCTGGTGGGTGGCGGCTCCGGGCTGGCCAAGCCTGGCGCGGTCAGCCGCGCCCACCGTGGGGTGCTGTTTCTGGACGAGGTCGCCGAGTTTGGACCGCGGTCGCTGGAAGCGTTGCGCACCCCACTGGAAGACGGTGAGGTCCGGTTGGCCCGCCGGGACGGGGTGGTGCGATATCCGGCGCGATGCCAGCTCGCGCTGGCCGCCAACCCGTGTCCCTGTGCGCCGGCCGATGAACGCGACTGCATCTGTGCACCGTCAGCGCGCAGGCGGTATCTGGGCCGGCTTTCTGGGCCGCTGCTGGACCGGGTCGACGTGCAGGTCGTGATGCGTCCGGTCAAGAACCTTGGCCAGGCCGACGCGGAGCCGGAGTGCACCGCGACGGTTCGTGAGCGGGTGCTGCGAGCTCGTGCGTCCGCCCGGTTGCGGTGGTCGGAGATCGGTTGGACCACCAATGCCGATGTTCCCGGTCCGATATTGCGGCGACAGTTCCGGCTGCCGCGAGCGGTGACTGAGCCGATCGAGGGGGCACTGCATCGAGGCCTGCTCACCGCACGAGGAGCGGACCGCACGTTGAGATTGGCTTGGACGTTGGCCGACCTCGCCGGGCGGGACCGCCCGCTGGTCGAGGACGTGTCCGCCGCAATGGGGCTGCGCCATCGGAGTGCGGCATGACGCCGGGCGAGTGTGAGCTGCGGCGTGCTCGGGCCTATCTCAGCCGGGTAGCTGAACCTCCGGCCCAGGCGCTGTGTGAACTGATCGACGAAGTAGGGCCGGTGCGATCGGCCCACCTGGTGGCCGCCGGGCGGGTGCCGCACCGGGTGGCGGTCGAAACCGGTGCGCGGCGAGGAGACGATCGAGCCGAGGCGGACCTGTCCGCCATCGCCACGATCGGGGGCCGGTTGGTGATCCCAGAAGACACTGAGTGGCCTGCCGAGACATTCAGCTGCTTCGCCACCCCGGCCGCGCAGGCCGACGAGCGCTGGGCAGCACCGGTGGCGCTGTGGGTACGAGGAAGCCGTTTGGACGACGTCGGTGCGCAAGCCGTGGCGGTGGCGGGGGCCAGGGCGGCGACCGGGTATGGCGAGCACATGGCCGCCGAGTTCGGCTATGGTCTCGCTGAGCGTGGCCGCGCAGTGGTGTCGGGCGCGGCGTTCGGTATTGACGGCGCCGCGCACCGAGGCGCGCTGGCGGCGGACGGTTACACCGTCGCGGTACAGGCCTGCGGGTTGGATCAGGCTTATCCTGCGGGCCATCAGGGGTTGCTGGATCGGATCGCTACGAGTGGCGGCGTGGTCAGCGAGTACCCACCCGGTATGCGACCGGCGCGACACCGCTTCCTGGTCCGTAACCGCCTGATTGCCGCATTCGCCGCGGGCACCGTGGTGGTCGAAGCTGGGGTGCGCAGCGGCGCCCGGCGCACCGCCGCTGCCGCAGCTGCACTCGGTCGGGTAGTAATGGCCGTACCCGGCCCAGTGACATCGGCCCTGTCCGTCGGCTGCCACCTGCTGGTCCGTGAGGAACAAGCGGTCCTGGTGACCCGGGTGGAAGAGGTGGTGGAAGCGGTCGGGCGAATCGGCGGAGACCTCGCGCCACCGTTGACCACCGCTGCCCGGCCAACTGACGGACTGAGTCCGGAGCTGCGTGCGGTATACGAGGCGTTGCCCGCGCGCGCCTGCCGGCATCCCGAACAGCTGGTACACGACTCCGGGGTGCCGCTACACCGCGTGCGTTCCGCGCTGCCGTTACTTGAGCTGCAGGGCTTGGTGGGCTGCGGAATGAGCGGTTGGCACCGGATCGTTGCCGATCTCGGGCGTGGCGGTGCTTGACGTGACGTGTTCGGGAGCGCAGCGTGCTGCGGGTGCGCGAGGACCGACGGGCAGCCGACTCCTTGCCCGATGGTCTGGCGGCCTATCGAGAGCGCTTCGTGGCCCACCTGACATCGGTGCGTGGGCTGTCCACGCACACCGTCCGCGCTTACCGTGGCGACGTCACCGCCCTACTGCGCTATGTGGCGGACGCTGGGCGTGACGATCTTGCTGCCTTAGATTTGCCATTGCTGCGTGGCTGGTTAGGTACCCAGCACCGGGCCGGGCACCGACGCAGCACGCTGGCGCGGCGGGCTGCGGCGGCTCGTACCTTCACTGCCTGGGCCACCCGTGTCGGTGTGATGGACGACGACCCGGGTCCCAGACTGGTGGCACCGCGGGTGCGGCGAGCCCTACCCGCGGTATTGCATCCGGAACAGGCCGCAGCCGCACTGCACGCTGCCCAATGCGGCGCCGCTGAGGCAGACCCCCTGGCGTTGCGTGATCACGCAGCCGTTGAGTTGTTATACGCGACCGGGATACGTGTCGCTGAGCTGTGCGGCCTTGACGTTGGCGACCTCGATCAGCAGAGGCGCCTTGTGCGGGTACTCGGTAAGGGATCAAAGGAGCGCGCAGTTCCCTACGGGGTGCCCGCGCAGCGAGCCCTGCTTCGCTGGCTTGCGCAGGGACGGCCCGCACTCGTGCGACCCCATTCGGCGGCGGCCCTGTTTCTCGGTGCCCGCGGCGGACGGGTCGATCAACGGATCATCCGAACCGTCGTGCACGACACGGTCAGCACCGTTGCTGGGGCGCCCGACATGGGTCCGCATGGCCTACGGCACAGCGCCGCAACCCACCTGCTCGAGGGCGGCGCGGACCTTCGCAGCGTTCAGGAGTTACTCGGTCACGCTACGCTCGCCACCACGCAGCTCTACACGCATGTCACCGTCGAGAGGCTGAAAGCGATCCATGACCGAAGCCATCCCCGTTCCTGAGTATTCCGGGGCTTGTGATGGCATCCTGACCGCCGTCCCTGCCGCCGACGTCGCACCACGTAGCTGGCCTGCCGACGCCAAGGCTGAGGAGGTAGACGCGGGCATCGTCGCGTTGTGGCACGCCTATGGCCGGGACCGCGACCCCACCCTGCGCGATCGACTTCTGCTGCACTACGCACCGTTGGTGAAGTACGTGGCCGGACGGGTCGGCACCGGGTTGCCCTCCCATGTGGACATCGCGGACCTTGTGCAGTCGGGCGTATTCGGCTTGTGGGATGCCATCGACCGGTTCGAGCCGGAACGAGGCTTGAAGTTCGAGACGTATGCGATGCAGCGGATCCGGGGGGCGATTCTGGATGAGCTGCGCGCCCAGGACTGGGTGCCTCGTTCGGTGCGCAGCCGGGCACGGGAGGTGGAGCGGGCGCTGGAGCGGTTGGAGACGCGGTTGCAGCGGTCGGCCTCCGATGCGGAGGTTGCGGAAGAGCTCGGAATCAGCGTCGCCGAGTTGCGGGAACTTTACGCCCAGCTACAGCTGACCAGCGTGGTCGCCTTGGACGAGTTGATGACCGCAGGTCGAGGGGGTACCTCGATAGCCGAGACGCTGCCCGACGAGACCGCGCAGGAACCGGGTGCCTTCCTTGATTCAGTCGAAAACAGGCGCCTACTCGCGGAAGCCGTCTCGCAGCTCACCGACCGCGATCGGGTAGTGGTATCGCTTTACTATTTCGAGAACCTCACCCTCGCAGAGATCGGCCGGGTGCTTGGCGTCACCGAATCTCGGGTGTGCCAGCTCCATACTCGTGCAGTGCTGCGGCTGCGGAGCAAGATGTTGGAAGCCTCCGCGGGCTGAGCACGTCGGGCCTTACGAGGCACCGGCTTCGTTCCGCGTCGTCGATCGGCAGCAAGCGCACCCGCGCCCAGCCAAGCAGCCGAAGCGGGTCTAAGTACTCGCGCTCGAGTTCACCCGGCTGCGGCCCTGACACTGGGCTACGGACGACCCCCCAATGCAGGCACACCGGCACGGGGCAGTTCGCGTGCCCGGGCAGTACGGTACCCATCTGCTGCCCTTTGGCGACCCGTTGGCCGGCGGCGACGGTTGCTGACACTGGTTCATATGTGGTTCGCAGACCGCCTTGATGGCTCACCGACACCACACCGTGGCCGGCCACCATTCCAGCGAAGACCACCGTGCCGGCGCCCGCCGCAAGCACCGGCGCACCCGCTACCGCGGCCAGGTCGACACCGCGGTGACCGGGCCCGTACCGGAAAACCGGGGGCCGGAAGGGCCGGACTACGGTCGGCGAACCGGCCAGCGGCCAGCCGAACCGCTGCTGCGCGGCCGCGCCCGCGTGACCACGCAGCGAGGCCGGGTCGGTCACGCCCGGCGATCCCACCGACAGCACCACCAGCACGCTGCAGATCAGAATCCGAAGCACCCCCGCACCCTGCCCTCGCCCACCCCGCCCCGCCACTGCCACTCGCTCAGCCTGTGGACAACCGGCCCGATGTGCACAACTGCCCCCGCCAACCGCAGTCTGGATGCAGACTGCCGTTTTCCGGCCCTCCAAAACGGCAGTCTGCATCCAGACTGCGCCGGTGGTGGGCGCGGAGTGCGGCTGGCGGGCGGGTAGAGTAAAGGGGCGGCCCACGTGCGGGTCGACTTCGCGCGCCAGCGCTACGCCCTCCGGGGCTTCGGTGTCCGGCGGTCCTCGCTGCGGTCGTGATCGCACGGGGTCCGGATGTCGGCCTGGCGCCAGGGCGGCGGTCCAACCCGGACTGTCGCGACAACCGCATGAGCGCGCCGGCGGAGCCGGTGCGCCCGACACATCGAGGTGTGCACCGGCGATGGCCGTCGTCACCATGAAGCAATTGCTCGACTCCGGCGTGCATTTTGGTCACCAGACCCGCCGTTGGAATCCGAAGATGAAGCGATACATCTTCACCGAGCGCAACGGCATCTACATCATCGACCTGCAGCAAACGCTGACCTACATTGACCGGGCCTACGAGTTCATCAAGCAGACTGTGGCCCACGGCGGTTCGATCCTGTTCGTCGGTACCAAGAAGCAGGCCCAGGAAGCGATCGCGCACCAGGCACAGCGGGTTGGCATGCCATTCGTGAACCATCGCTGGTTGGGCGGCATGCTCACGAACTTTTCCACCGTGCACAAGCGGCTACAACGCCTCAAGGAACTCGAGGCCATGGAACAGACCGGTGGGTTTGCCGGGCTGACCAAAAAAGAGATCTTGATGCGAACGCGGGAGAAGGACAAGCTGGAAAAGACCCTGGGCGGCATTCGCGATATGCAGCGTGTGCCCAGCGCGGTGTGGGTGGTGGACACCAAAAAAGAGCAGATTGCCGTCGGCGAAGCCCGCAAGCTAGGCATCCCGGTGGTGGCCATCCTGGACACCAATTGCGATCCGGATGAGGTCGATTATCCCATCCCGGGCAACGACGACGCGATCCGCTCGGCGGCATTGCTTACCCGGGTGGTGGCGGATGCCACTGCCGACGGCCTGATGTCGCGGGCCGGGCGCTCCACCGGAGCCGACGGAACCGACAAGCCGGAATCCGGCGTCGGCGTCGATGAGCCGCTGGCCGAATGGGAGCAGGAGTTGATGGTCGCGGGTGATCCTCATGCCGGCGCCGCGCCCAGCACCACGGAACGCGAATCCGTAGCGCCGCAAACCGAAGCAATGGTTGCAAATAATGGCGTATCGCATACCTAACGGTCAGCGACACAACCATTTCCGATCCAGCTAACGAACTCCAGGACGGTAGAGCCACGATGGCGAATTATTCCGCCGCCGATGTCAAGCGAATCCGGGACCTGACTGGTTCCGGCATGATGGCCTGTAAGAAGGCTTTGGAAGAATCCGACGGCGACTTCGATCGAGCAGTCGAGCTGCTGCGGATAAAGGGTGCCAAGGACGTCGGCAAGCGAGCCGAACGCACCACTGCCAACGGGCTGGTGGCTGCCGAGGACGGCGTGATGATCGAGCTCAACTGCGAGACCGACTTCGTCGCGAAGGGAGCCGATTTCCAGCAGCTGGCCACCCGGATCGTTGCCGAAGCGGCCCGCATCCGGCCAGCCGACACCGAGTCGCTCGCCCGGGCGCAACTGGGTGACCGCACGGTGGACGAGGTAGTGCAGGAAGCATCCGCCAAGATCGGCGAGAAACTGCAGCTACGCCGAGTGGTGTCTTTCGACGGAGAGGTGGCCACCTATCTACACCGTCGCGCTTCCGACCTGCCGCCAGCGGTGGGCGTGATGGTCGAGTACGAAGGTGGTTCCTCGGAGACAGCGCGGGCGGTAGCGATGCAGGTCGCGGCCATGAAACCGCGCTTTGTAGCCCGGGACGAGGTGCCCGCCGATGTGCTGGCCAACGAACGGCGCATCGCCGAGGAGACCGCTCGCGAGGAGGGCAAGCCCGAACAGGCGCTGCCGAAGATCGTCGAAGGCCGCCTCAACGGCTTCTTCAAGGACGCCGTGTTGCTGGAGCAGGCGTCAGTGCAAGATTCGAAGAAGACGGTCAAAGCCCTGCTTGACGAGGCCGGGGTGACTGTGCGGCGGTTCGCTCGCTTCGAGGTCGGCCAGGCCTGACCCTGCAATGAATGCCTGCCGGCTGATGGTTCCGGGATACCGCAGAGTGCTGCTCAAACTCGGCGGTGAGATGTTCGGCGGCGGGGCAGTGGGGGTAGACCCCAAGGTGGTCAGGGCTGTCGCTCGCCAGATTGCCGATGTCGTTGCCGGTGGGGTCCAAATGGCGGTGGTGATCGGCGGAGGGAACTTCTTCCGTGGTGAGGAGCTCCAACAGGGCGGCATGGAACGTTCCCGAGCCGACTACATGGGAATGCTCGGCACCGTGATGAACTGCTTAGCGCTCCAGGACTTCCTGGAGCGCGAGTACAAGATCGATACTCGGGTGCAGACAGCCATCACGATGGGCCAGGTCGCCGAGCCCTACATCTCCCGCCGGGCCATCCGGCACCTCGAGAAGGGCCGCATAGTGATCTTCGGTGCCGGCGTGGGGATGCCGTATTTCTCGACCGACACCACCGGCGCCCAGCGGGCGCTGGAGATCAGTTGTGAGGTTCTACTGCTGGGTAAGGCAGTCGACGGGGTCTACACCGCCGACCCTAGAACGGATCCTTCGGCCACCATGTTCTCCCATATCACCCACCGCGAGGTACTCGAGCGTGGGCTCAAGGTGGCCGATGCGACCGCGTTTAGCCTGTGCATGGACAACAAACTGCCGATCATCGTGTTCAATTTGCTGACCGAGGGAAACATCGCCCGCGCGGTGCGGGGTGAGCCGATAGGAACCCTGGTCAGCACGGTGTCTAGCGGGCATCAGGGGCTAACCGGGCATCAGGCTAGTAACAAGGAGCAGCCGTGATCGATGACACCCTCCTCGATGCCGAGGAGAAGATGGAAAAGGCCGTGTTGGTGGCTAAGGAGGATCTCGCCACGGTACGTACCGGCCGCGCTAGCCCGGCGATGTTCTCCAAGATCATGGTGGACTACTACGGGGCTGCCACCCCATTGATCCAGCTGGCCAGCGTGACGGTCCCGGAAGCCCGGATGGCCGTGATCAAGCCCTACGATCCAAGTCAGCTCAAACCGATGGAAAAGGCGATCCGGGACTCCGACCTCGGCGTCAACCCCACTAATGATGGGCTGATCATCCGGGTGGTGATCCCACACCTGTCTGAGGAACGCCGTCGGGATCTCGTGAAGGTCGCGCACTCCAAGGGTGAGGACGCCAAGGTCGCTATCCGCAACATCCGCCGCAAGGCCAAGGACCAACTCCACCGCATCAGCCGTGACGGAGAGGCCGGGGAAGACGACGTAACTCGGGCCGAAAAGGAACTCGAGGTCGTCACGCACCGGTACGTCGCACAGGTGGACGAACTCGTCAAGCACAAGGAATCCGAGTTGCTCGAGGTCTGAGTGTCTGCAAGCAGGCTTCCTGAGCAACCCATTTCTGCGGTGCCCCCGACGCAGCGTCCCCGCACTCCACGGGCGGGCCGCAACCTGTGGGCGGCAATCATCGTCGGGCTGTCGATGGGCGCGGCGATCCTGGTGGCCCTGTACACCGTGCGCCAGGTGTTCATCGGGATCGTGGCTGTCAGCGTGGCGGTGTCTACCTGGGAGCTGGCCGGCGCTTTGCGCCGGGCCGGTATCGGCGTCTCGCTGCCGCCGGTACTGATCGGCGGGCAAGCCATGGTGTGGCTGGCGTGGCCGTTCGGTCCCGACGGGATACTCGTCGCCTTTGTGCTCACCGCGCTGGTCTGCTTGCTCTGGCGCTTCCAGAAAGGTGCGGCGGGCTACGTTCGTGATGTCACCGCGTCGGTGTTCAGCGCGGCCTACGTCTCCGGATTCGCCGCATTCGCGACACTGCTGGTGGTGCCGGTCGATGGCGCGGCGCGCGCGTCGTGCCTGATGTTCGCCGGGGTGGCATCGGATGTGGGGGGCTATACCGCCGGTGTCTTGGGCGGGCGGCACCTGATGGCACCGTCGATCAGCCCCAAAAAGTCGTGGGAGGGCTTCGTCGGATCGTTGGTGGTCGGCACTGCGGCGGGTGCGCTGGCGGTAACTCAACTGTTGGGTGGTCAGTGGTGGCAGGGCGTGCTGTTCGGGGCCGCGATCGTACTGACGGCCACCGCGGGAGATCTGGTGGAGTCTCTGATCAAGCGCGATCTCGGGGTCAAGGACATGGGCACTGTGCTGCCCGGCCACGGTGGGTTGATGGACCGGATCGACTCATTGCTGCCGTCGGCGGTGGTGTCCTGGATCCTGCTCAGCCTGCTCGTGCCGGCATAGCGGTGCCAGCCGTGAATTCTGCCGGGCGCGGTGTGCTGGCCAGCCCCAACATCTGGAACTGGCCCGAGGTGTACGAGCGGGAAAACTATGCCGTCGACGCCGATGGCGCGCTGTGGGCAGCATTGGCTGAGCTGGTGGACTGGTGCGGTGCCGACGTTGTCGATGTCGGTTGCGGAGACGGCTTTCACCTCCCGCGATTTGCGCAGCGGGTGCGCAGTGTCATCGGTGTGGAGCCACACCCGCCACTGGTGCTCCGAGCCCGGCGCCGCATTCGCGACCTGCCCAATGCCCGGGTGCTCAGCGGTTGTGCGCAACAGTTGCCGTTGCCCGACTCCAGCGCTGATCTGGTGCATGCCCGCCTCGCCTACTTCTTCGGCCCGGGCTGCGAGCCAGGTCTGGCCGAGGCAGGGCGGGTGTTGCGCCCCGGCGGGATGTTGGCGGTCATCGACCTGGACGGCACGCACCCGCCCTACGGCCCGTGGCTATGCGCGGCAGCGCCCCGCTACCGGCCGGCCGCAGTCGAAGCGTTCTTCACCGCGGAAGGTTTCGACTGCCGTCGGGTGGACACTGTGTGGCAGTTCCGTGATCGAGGTGAGCTGGAGCAGGCGCTGCGCATCGAGTTCTCGCCTAGGGTGGCGGCCCGGGCGATCGCCCACACCCCAGGGCTTACGATCCCCGTCCGCTACCGCCTACACACCCGCCGCGCCATCCCTGATCCCCGGGGTGGAGACATATCGGGGTTCCGGAGGCTGTTCCAACCTCTATATGTCTCCATGTCAGGAGCGGCGCTGACGCGGGGCTGGGATGGTAGAGGGTGAGATGAGTCCGCTGCCGTTGGTGTTCGAGGCTCCGCGCCGGGGAAAGCCGCCCCGGCACCTCGCCGACCTGGATCACGAGCAGCGCCGCGCCGCAGTAATCGAGCTAGGCGAGCCGGCCTTTCGCGCCGACCAGCTGGCCCGGCACTATTTCGGCCGTTTAAGCACCGACCCGGCCGCGATGACCGATCTCCCCGCGGCAGCCCGCGATCGACTGGTGGCGACGCTGCTCCCGGAGCTCGCCATCCCAGTGCGGCACGTCAGCTGTGACGCTGGCATGACGCGCAAGACGCTGTGGCGCGCCGCAGACGGTTCCCACACTGAAAGCGTTCTGATGCGGTACCCCGACCGCGCCACGGTGTGCATCTCCAGCCAGGCGGGCTGCGGGATGGCGTGCCCGTTCTGCGCTACTGGCCAGGGTGGACTGGTCCGTAACTTGTCCACCGCGGAGATTGTCGACCAGGTGCGCGCGGCGGCGGCCGCGATGCGGGACGGGACGTTGGCCGGTGGGCCTGGACGGCTGTCCAACGTCGTGTTCATGGGTATGGGCGAGCCACTTGCTAACTACCCGCGGGTTGTTACTGCGATACGCCGGATCACCGATCCCGCGCCGGAGGGGCTGGGGCTGTCCCAGCGGTCGGTGACAGTCTCCACCGTAGGACTGGTGCCGGCGATCCGGCAGCTGGCCGGCGAGGGGTTACAGGTCACGCTCGCGGTCTCGTTGCATACCCCGGATGACGAGCTGCGCGACACCCTCGTCCCAGTGAACCGCCGGTGGAAGGTAGCCGACGTGCTCGACGCGGCGCGGCACTACGCAGACACCACGAAACGCCGGGTATCCATTGAGTACGCGCTGATCCGGGACGTCAACGACCAGCCGTGGCGAGCCGAGCTACTCGGCCGGCTGCTACACGAACGGCTAGGCAGCCTGGTCCACGTCAATCTCATCCCGCTCAACCCCACCCCGGGCAGCTCCTGGGACGCCAGCCCGCTACCCGTGCAAGAGCAGTTCGTGGCACGGGTGCGCGCGGCTGGGGTGACCTGCACCGTCCGGGACACCCGCGGCCGCGAGATCGCCGCCGCCTGCGGTCAACTCGCGGCTATGCCGCCACCATGAGCAAATCCGTGGTCGTCGCGGCGGCATCGAAAGCCGTGGCCAGGTTTACCACTGCGGCACTGTGAGCGGGCGAGGCGGCACACTCAAGCTTGTGCACCTTCCCGTCATGCCACCTATCGCGCCGATGCTCGCCAAGCCTGCTCCTGACATCCCTGCCGGCCAGCATTACGAACCCAAGTGGGACGGCTTCCGCTCCATCATCTTCCGCGATGGGGACGAAGTCGAGATCGGCAGCCGTAACGAGCGGCCGATGACCCGCTACTTTCCCGAGGTCATCGCGGCTGTGCTGGCCAATTTCCCGCCCCGCGCGGTGATCGACGGCGAGATCGTCATCGCCGACACCGAGCGCAACACGCTCGATTTCGAGGCACTGCAGCAGCGCATCCATCCTGCCGCCAGCCGAGTCAAGCTGCTGTCCGAGCAGACTCCGGCCAGCTTCATCGCCTTCGACCTGCTCGCACTCGACGATCAAGACCTCACCCAGCAACCGCTGCGTCAACGGTGGGTCACCCTGCAGGGCGCCCTGGCTAAGGCTGCGGCGCCGGTGCACCTCACCCCGGCCACGGAAGATCTCGAGCTGGCCCGGCGGTGGTTCGAGCAGTTCGAGGGCGCCGGCCTGGACGGCCTGATTGCCAAGCCACTGGATCTGACCTACCAACCCGATAAGCGCGTGATGACCAAGATCAAGCATGAGCGCACCGCCGACTGCGTCGTCGCCGGTTACCGGCTGCATAAATCGGGACCTGACGCCCTCGGTTCCCTGCTCCTTGGTCTTTACGACGAGCAGGACGTGCTGGCGTCCGTCGGAGTGGTCGGCGCCTTTCCGATGGCCACGCGGCGCAGACTGCTCACCGAGCTCGAGCCGCTGGTCACCACCATCGATGAGCATCCGTGGAACTGGGCTGCCCATGAGCGGGGCGAGCGCACTCCGCGAAAGAACGAGACGAGCCGGTGGAACGCCGGTAAGGATCTGTCGTTCATCCCGCTGCGCCCCGAGCGCGTTGTCGAGGTTCGCTACGACTACATGGAAGGTCCCCGGTTTCGCCACACCACTCAGTTCGTCCGCTGGCGCCCCGACCGCGATCCGCGTTCCTGTACCTACGACCAGCTTGAGCGTCCCGTGCGGTTCAGCATCGCCGAGGTCCTCGCCGGCTGACGTCCAGCTGAAAACGGCCCTGCTGTCGAGCTCGACGACAAAAAGGCGGCACGGCCGCAACGGGACGGCGGGATTACTTCGCGTCGCGGTCGGCCCATTCGAGAAGCGGTTCTAGAGAGAACACTGCATCGTCGATACCGGCGTGGACATCGCCTAGGCGCGCGAACCGTTCCGGCACGCTGGCTAGGGTGAAATCGCCAGGCTCGGCGTCTGGCACCTCGTCCCACCGCAGCGGGGTGGACACTACTGCTTCTGGCACACCCCGCACCGAGTACGCACTGCGGATCGTGTGATCTCGGGTGTTCTGGTTCCAATCCACGAAGACGGCGGCGATCCGGTCCCGTTTCCACCATGCGGTGGTGACCAAATCGGGGGCGCGCCGTTCCACTTCGCGAGCGAAGGCGCGGGCCGCGCGGCGCACATCCGCGAAATTCCAGCGCGGCTCAATACGCACGTATACATGCATTCCCCGACCGCCAGACGTTTTCGGCCAGCCCACCGCACCGACCTCTGCGAGCAGTTCCTGCACCACCAAGGCAACCTGGCGCGCCTGCGGAAATCCGGTGCCGGGTTGCGGGTCCAAGTCGATGCGCCACTCGTCGGGAAATTCGACGTTGCCGGCCCGGGTATTCCACGGGTGGAATTCCACAGTGCTCATCTGTACTGCCCAAATCACGTCTGCGATGTCCGTCACACACAATTCATCCGCGGAACGCCCCGAGGGGAAATCCACCCGGACGGTTTGCACCCAGGGGGGAGCGCCGGCCGGCAGCCGCTTCTGGTGCACCTTGGGACCGATCACTCCGCTGGGGAAGCGGTGCAGCATGCATGGACGGCCACGCAGCGCACGCACGATGCCGTCGCCGACCGACAGGTAATAGCGCGCCAGGTCGATCTTCGTCTCGCCGCGAGCGGGGAAGTAAATGCGGTCCGGGTGGGTGATCCGTACCCTGCGGTGGCCCACCTCCAGCTCGACGGCCGGTGAACCGCTCAATCCCGCCAGCGTCGTTTGTGCTTGTAGGCCTTCACATGGCTGGCGATAAGCATCACCACGAGCACAGTGCCAAGGGCGATCAGGTACACGTCCTCGACATGGCTTTGGTGGTTACCGATGAGCATCGCGAACAGCGCGATGGCGGTGAACCACCCGGCGGCCTTACCGGCCCGGGGAAAGCTGCCGTGCCAGCCCCAGTCGGCGGAGGGCTCCCGCTCGGCATCGTCGAAAGGTGATCCAGCGCCATGGGACGTGTGGGCTTCGGTGGAATGCTGGTCTGTCACAGCCACAGCGGCATCATCGCATACCGCCCAGGAACTGGCGGGATCCGACCAGAGGCTGCTCCAGCCAGCCCAGCAGGTTCAGTACCGCCACACTCCTCGTCGCCCGAAGGCGAACCGGTAAATTATCAGCAGGATGAGCGATCCGATGATCGCACAAACCCAGGTCTGGAGGTTCCAGAACGTCTCCAGACCTTGGCCGAAAATGGCCTTGCCGATGAATCCACCAATGATGGCACCGACGATGCCCAACAATATGGTGACGATGAACCCGCCGGGGTCATTACCTGGCATGATCAACTTCGCGATGGCGCCGGCGACCAACCCGAGAACAATCCAACCGAGAATGCCCATGCCCGACTCCCTCCGTGAGCACTCACGATCAGTGTGATCGGTGTGAGGTCACCTCGCACGCATAAACACCCTGCGGTCGGGGACAATGACCTAGATGGACGTGTCGGATCAGCCTCGCACGGTGCTGGTGCTGGGCAGCACCGGGTCAATCGGCGTGCAGGCGCTGGATGTGGTGCGTCGAAACCCGCAGCGTTTCCGGATCGTGGGGCTGGCGGCGGGCGGCGCAGATCCGCAGGCGCTGGCCACGCAAGTGCTGCAGACCGGTGCACCCGCGGTCGCCGTCGCCCGGGGCCGGGCAGCGCAGGACCTGCAGCTGGCGCTGTTCGCCGAGGCGCAACGATGCGGGTACAGCCAGGGTGGCTATCGAATGCCGCGAATCCTGGTCGGCCCCGACGCGGTAGCTGAGCTCGTCGCGACCCAGCCAGCCGATGTGGTGCTCAACGGCGTGACCGGGTCCCGCGGTTTGGCCCCGACGCTGGCCGCGCTGCGCAGCGGCGCCACCCTCGCCTTGGCCAACAAGGAGTCGCTGGTGGCAGGCGGCACCCTGGTCACCCGCGCAGCCGCGCCCGGGCAGATCGTGCCGGTGGACTCTGAGCACTCCGCGCTGGCCCAGTGCCTGCGTGCCGGCACCCGGGCCGAGGTGAAGCGGCTGGTGCTGACGGCATCCGGTGGCCCTTTCCGCGGGCGCCGCCGTGAGGAACTCGACGGGGTCACTGCCGAGCAGGCGCTGGCCCATCCGACTTGGCGGATGGGACCGGTGGTCACGGTGAACTCGGCCACCTTGATGAACAAAGGCCTGGAGCTCATCGAGGCTCATCTGCTGTTCGACATCCCCTACGACCGCATCGACGTGGTGGTGCACCCGCAGTCGGTGATTCACTCCATGGTCACCTTCACCGACGGTTCGACGATCGCCCAAGCCAGCCCGCCGGATATGCGATTGCCGATCGCACTGGCACTGGGCTGGCCGGACCGGGTTGCCGACGCGGCCCCGGCATGCGACTTCGGTAGCCCAGCGAGCTGGACATTCGAGCCGGTGGACGCTGAGACCTTCCCCGCCATCGAGATGGCCAAAGCGGCGGGCGCTGCGGGGGGCTGCGTGCCTGCGGTGTTCAATGCGGCGAACGAAGAAGCCGTGGCCGCGTTTCTGGCCGACCGCATCCCCTTCCGGGGGATCGTGGACACGGTGGCGGCCGTGACGGACGAGTCGTCCGGGTGGCAAGCCGACCCGACTACGGTGGAGGACGTGCTGGCCGCCGAGGATTGGGCTCGGAGCAGGGCTACTGAGCTGCTGGGCGGCCGACTTGCTCAACCTAGTAGGAGCCCTGAATGAGGAGGAGCACAGCGTGACGTTCGTGCTGGGGGTAGTGCTGTTCGCTGTGGGCATCGGGGTTTCCATCGCCTTGCATGAAGCTGGCCACATGGGCACCGCAAAAGCTTTCGGGATGAAGGTGCGTCGCTATTTCATCGGCTTTGGTCCCACTCTGTTCTCGTTCCGGCGGGGTGAGACGGAGTACGGGCTCAAATTGATCCCGGCTGGTGGCTTCTGTGATATCGCCGGCATGACCGCGCTGGAGGAGCTATCCGACCCGGATGACCGTAGGCGCGCGTTCATTCGGTTCCCCATCTGGCAGCGCGTGGTGGTGTTATCCGCGGGTGCGGTCACCCATTTCATCTTGGGCGTCGTGCTGATCTACGCGATGGCCGTGACTACCGGCCTGCCCAATCTCAAGCCGGCGCCCACCCCTGCGGTGGTGTCCTCGGTCAGCCCCTGCATCGCGATGCGGGCCGACGGTTCGTGCCAGCCGGGCTCCCCATCGCCGGCCCGGGATGCGGGGTTGCAGCCGGGTGACCGGGTGCTGGCCGTGGCGAGCACCCCGGTACATGACTCCGGCGATCTGGTCACCGCCATCCGCAGCCGTTCCGGTCCGACCGAGTTCCGGCTCGACCGCCACGGGCAGCAACGCACCGTGGTGATCGACGTCGCCAGGGTCCCGATCTCGGCGTTGGGCGGTAGGGGCGACCAGGTTATCGGGGCGATCGGGGTGTCGACGCCCCAGCCGCCTACGGTGACGCCGCGCTACGGCGCGGTGGAAGCGGTTGGCCAGACCGCTGCCTTCACCGGCACCATGTTCGCCAATACCTGGCAGGGAGTGAAGGAGTTCCCGCAGCGAGTTCCCGCGTTGCTGGACCGGATTCAGGGACAGGACCGGCCGGATACCCCGTTTAGCGTGGTTGGGGCCAGCGTGCTCGGCGGCGACGCCGCAGGTTTCGGGGCGTGGTGGTTTTTCCTGTTCCTGCTCGTGGCGCTGAACCTGTTCCTTGGCGTCTTCAATTTGTTGCCGCTGCTCCCGCTCGATGGCGGGCACATCGCGGTCAACGTCTACGAAGGCGTCCGCAACGCCATCCGGCGGGCCACCGGGCGCGCCAATGGACCGCCGGTGGACTACACCCGGCTGATGCCGCTGACCTATGCGGTTGTCCTCGTCTTCATCGGGGTAAGCCTGTTGACGATCACTGCAGACATCGTCAATCCGATCCGCCTACATCGATAGAGGCCTCCCATGATGATCGGTATGCCCGCTGTACCACCGCCGGTGCTCGCGCCGCGCCGCAAGACCCGCCAGCTGCAAGTCGGAACCGTGGGAGTAGGCAGCGACCACGCGGTGTCGGTGCAGTCGATGACCACCACGCTGACCGCCGACATCAACTCCACCCTCCAGCAGATCGCCGAGCTCACCGCGGCGGGCTGCGACATCGTGCGGGTGGCGGTACCCAGCGCCGACGACGCCGAGGCGCTGCCGGCCATCGCCCGCAAGTCCCGCATCCCAGTCATCGCCGACATTCATTTCCAGCCCAAGTACGTGTTTGCCGCGATCGATGCAGGATGCGCGGCGGTGCGGGTCAACCCCGGCAATATCAAGAAGTTCGACGACCGGGTCGCTGAGATCGCCAAGGCCGCCAAGGACGCCGGTATCCCGATCCGGATCGGCGTCAACGCAGGCTCGCTGGACCCCAAGATCTTGGCTAAGCACGGCAAGGCCACCCCGGAGGCGCTCGTCGAGTCGGCGCTATGGGAGGCGAGCCTGTTCGCCGAGCACGACTTCCACGACATCAAGATCTCGGTGAAACACCATGACCCGGTCATCATGGTGCGGGCTTACGAGCAGCTCGCGGCGCAGTGCGACTACCCGTTGCATCTTGGGGTCACCGAGGCCGGTCCCGCATTCCAGGGCACCATCAAGTCAGCTACCGCCTTCGGGGCGTTGCTCAGCCAGGGCATCGGCGACACCATCCGGGTCTCGCTGTCCGCGCCACCGGTCGAGGAGGTCAAGGTCGGCTGCCAGATCCTGGAGTCGCTCAACCTGCGGACCCGCCGGCTGGAGATCGTTTCGTGCCCTTCATGCGGGCGCGCTCAGGTGGACGTCTACAAGCTCGCCGACGAGGTGACCGCGGGCCTGGAGGGCATGGAGGTGCCGCTGCGGGTGGCGGTGATGGGTTGCGTGGTCAACGGGCCGGGGGAAGCCCGGGAAGCCGATCTGGGCGTGGCCTCGGGCAACGGCAAGGGCCAGATCTTCGTCCGCGGCGAGGTGATCAAGACAGTGCCCGAGTCGCAGATTGTCGAAACTCTCATCGAGGAGGCATTCCGGTTGGTTCAGGACAGTTCGCCGGAGGGTTCCTGAGCCGGTCGGCTGCTGTTCTGGCAGGCTATGCGGGTGCTCAAGCACGCGAGCGCGCACCTGCTGGACGACCGCCATGCACGCAGCGTCCGCGCGGTGCTGGCCACGGATCCGGTGATGTCCTGCATGGTGGCAGCGCGGATCGAAAACGGCGGCCTGGATCCATGGCGGCTCGGCGGGGAGCTGTGGGGCTTTACCAGTAATCCGCACCGGGGGCGCGACGCTGAGCTGGATGGGCTGTGCTTCTCCGGTGCGAACTTCGTGCCGCTGTGCGGTGGACGCTCCGCGATCCGCGCTTTCGCTGATCGGGCGGCCCGCCGGGCCCGGTTCTGTTCGTCGATGGTGGGACCGGCCGATCAGGTGCTGGCGCTGTGGTCGCAGCTCGGTGACTGCTGGGGGCCGGCCCGTGAGGAACGGCCGAACCAACCGCTGCTGGTGCTCGCCGAGCCGCCCCTGGTGCGGGCCGATCCGCTGGTGCGGTCAGTGCGTCCGGATGAGTTGGACCGGTACCTGCCGGCTGCCGTGGCGATGTTCACCGAGGAGGTGGGGATCGACCCCCGGCTTCCCGACGGAGGCGCCGGTTACCGGGCCCGGGTCGCGGAGTTGATCGCGGCCGGTCGAGCATTCGCCCGGTTCGAGGGCGGTGAGGTGGTGTTCAAGGCCGAAATTGGTGCGATGTCGTCCGCCGTGGGTCAGATTCAGGGAGTCTGGGTCCATCCAGAGCGGCGTGGGCAGGGATTGGCGGCGGCCGCGACCGCGGCTGTGGTGCTGCGATTGCAGCAGATGGGCCGCATCGCCAGCCTCTATGTCAACGTCTACAACCACCCGGCCCGCGCCGCATACCGGCGAGTCGGTTTCACCCAGGTGGGCTGCTTCGCCACGGTGCTGTTTTAGACCCGTCGCTGGAGTGAACCGACAAGGGGGATACTCGCGCCCGTGCGCCGACAACGTCCGGTAACCGCCTTGCTGGCGGCCCTGACGCTGAGCCTTGCCTTGCTAGCAGCGTCGCTGACTGGTTGCGGGATCTTCGGGTCCGATCCGCGGGATGCCGCAGCCGCGTTCCTGGCTGCGCTCGCCCGGGGCGACGCTGCCGGAGCTGGACGGCTCACCGACAATCCGGCTGCCGCGACCGACGTGATCCGGCAGGTCCGTGACGACTTGAAACCACAGAGCGTGCAGGTCACGCTGGGTGATACTCGGTCTGGCGACCACATCGCCTCCGCCTCCTATACCGCGGTCTGGAATCTGGGTCGCAACCGGCAATGGCGGTACATGGGCGGTTTTGAGCTCGTCCCGGCCGATACAGCTGAGGGCTGGTCGGTGCGGTGGAGTCCGGCGGTGCTGCACCCGCGGCTGTCGGCACAGCAGCGGCTGATGCTCCGTGAGGAGCCAGTCGATCCGCCCCCGGTGGTCGACCGGGCCGGGACGCCGTTGCTCACCTGGCAGACCGTGGTCACCGTCGCGCTGGACCGCAGCAAGGTCCCGGATCTGCCCGCAGTGGCCGCCCCGCTGGCGGCCACCCTCAGGCAGTTCGATCCTTCAATTACCGAGCAGTCGATCATCGCGGGCGCCAACGCGGCGCCGGCGGGACAGCCCAGCGCGGTGGCGGTGTTGCGGGAACGCGACTACCAGTCAGTGCGAGATCGCATCTACGACCTGCCCGGAGTGAGCTTTCTTACCCAACGACAACTGCTCGGATCCGACCGGGGTTTCGCCACCCAGCTCGTGCCCGGCATTCGACGGGTGGTGGAACAGCAGCTTGATAATGCCGCCGGGTGGCACATCGTCACGGTCAATCCCATGGGCGAGGAGGTCGAAACCCTGGCCTCCCAGCCGCCTCATGCGGTGCCGCCGACGACCACCACGGTCGACCGCGCCGTGCAGAACGCCGCAGAGGACGCCGTCGACACGGTGCCCAACCCCGCGATGATCGTGGCGATCCAACCGTCCACCGGGGAGATCCTCGGGGTCGCCCAGAATGGGGCCGCCGACGCGCAAGGCACGCTGGCGCTGACTGGGCGCTACCCGCCCGGCTCCACATTCAAGATCGTCACGGCGGTGGCGGCGCTGGAGGCCAAGCAGGTCACGGTGGATTCGCCGGTGGCCTGCCCGGGGACCACCATTGTGGGAGAGCGGGTCGTGCCCAATGACCACTTGTTCGATCTGGGCACGGTGCCGCTGCGCACCGCGTTCGCCAATTCCTGTAACACCACTTTCGCGCAGCTGGCGGCTCGGCTAGGACCTGGTGCGTTGACCGATGCGGCAGACCAGATGGGCATCGGGATGGACTACGACATCGCTGGCATCACCACCGTCACCGGTCAGGTCCCTCCTTCGGAGTCGATGGTGCGGCGCGCGGAGAACGGCTTCGGGCAGGGACGGGTACTCGCCAGTCCATTCGGTATGGCGCTGGTCGCCTCGACCGTGGCCGCTGGCGGCAAACTCCCGAATCCGGTTCTGATCAGGGGTATACCCACCCACGTCGCGCTGGGACCGGTGGCCCCGGTGCCGGGTGAGGTCGCCAATGCGCTGCGCGTGATGATGCGAGAGGCGGTTACCCAGGGCACTGCGAAGTCGTTGGCCGGGCAGGGCGAGCTCTACGGCAAGACGGGAACTGCTGAAGACAACCCCACTGAGGCACACGGCTGGTTCGTCGGGTTCCGTGGCGACCTAGCGTTTGCGACCCTGGTGGTCGGCGCGGGTTCATCCGGTCCAGCCCTGGACGTGTCCGGACACCTTCTGTCCGCTCTGCCTTCGCAATGACCGAGCCGTAACCGCTCCTGACCCGGCATAGAGTGGGGGTATGCCCGTGAGAACACCGTTGTGCCCTGGCGTGCAGACACCGAGGCGTCCAGTGCCACCGGAGATCCAACGGCCAGAGTACGTCGGTAAGCCTGCGCCTAAACCGTGCACCGATTCGTGGGTCCAGCCACCGGAGGTGCTTGAAGCGATGCGGGTGGCGGGCAAGATCGCCGCGCAGGCACTCGCTGAGGGCGGGCGCATGGTGGCCCCCGGCGTCACCACCGACGAGGTGGACCGGGTGGTGCACGAGTTCCTCGTCGACCACGGCGCTTACCCCTCGACGCTGGGCTACAAGGGCTTTCCCAAATCCTGCTGCACCTCACTGAACGAGGTGATCTGCCACGGCATCCCGGACTCGACCGTTATTGAGGACGGCGACATCGTCAACATCGACGTCACGGCGTTCATCGGCGGTGTGCACGGCGACACCAACGCCACCTTCCTCGCAGGTAACGTGGCAGAACAGGACCGGCTACTGGTCGAGCGGACCCGTGAGGCGCTGATGCGCGGCATCCGCGCGGTCCGCCCCGGCCGGCAGCTCAACGTGATCGGGCGGGTCATCGAGGCGTACGCCAAGCGCTTTGGCTACGGTGTGGTCCGCGACTTCACCGGTCACGGGATCGGCCGCTCCTTCCACGGCAAGCTGGTGGTGCTGCACTACGACGAGCCTGCCGTGGACACCGTGCTTCAGGAGGGCATGACCTTCACCATCGAGCCGATGATCACGCTGGGCACGGTGGACTATGACGTGTGGCCCGACGGCTGGACGGTGACCACCAAGGACAAGCAGCGCACCGCCCAGTTCGAGCACACCTTGGTCGTCACGGCCGAGGGGGCTGAGATCCTGACCTTGCCCTAGCCAGTTGCCCTAAGACACCTCAGCCCTAGATACCCCAGTCATGCGTGGCGCGTTGCTCGTGGCCGGCACCACCTCGGATGCGGGTAAGAGCGTGCTGGTGGCCGGAATCTGCCGGTGGCTGGCCCGTCGCGGGGTGTCGGTGGCGCCGTTCAAGGCGCAGAACATGTCCAACAACTCGGTAGTCACGCCCGACGGCGGGGAAATCGGCCGCGCCCAGGCGATGCAGGCCGCGGCCTGCGGCATCGAGCCAGGGGTGCGGCTCAACCCGGTCTTGCTCAAACCGGGCTCTGACCGGTCCGCGCAGGTGGTGGTGCTCGGACGGGCGTGCGGCACGGTGTCGGCGTCGTCCTACCGGAGCCGGAAAGCTGAACTGCTCGACGTCGCGGTGAATGCGTTGGCGGCGCTGCGGGCCGAACACGACGTGGTGATCTGCGAGGGCGCCGGATCACCCACCGAGATCAACTTGCGGGCCACCGACATTGCCAACATGGGCCTGGCCCGGGCTGCCGGGCTTCCTGTGGTGGTCGTCGGGGATATCGACCGCGGCGGTGTGCTCGCGCACCTGTTCGGCACCGTGGCCTTGCTGTCTGCAGCTGACCAGGCACTGGTGGCGGGCTTCGTGATCAACAAATTTCGTGGTGACCTGGGCCTGCTCGGCCCCGGCCTGGTGCAGTTGCGCGCGTTGACCGGCCGCCCCAGCTACGGGGTGTTGCCGTTTTCTGACGAACTGTGGCTGGATGCCGAAGACTCACTGGCCTATGCCGCTGACGGCGTGGTCGGCCGGCCGGCTCCGCCGGTGGGTGGGCAGTGGCTGCGAGTGGCCGCGGTGCGGCTACCGCGGATCTCCAACGGTACCGATATCGACGCGCTGGCCTGCGAGCCCGGGGTAGCAGTGCGGTACGTCACCGAGCCCTCCCGGTTGGCCGACGCTGACCTGGTGGTGCTGCCCGGCTCCAAGTCCACCGTGGCGGATCTGTCCTGGCTGCGCCGGACCGGGTTGGCTGCGGCTGTCACGGCCCACGCCGCGGCAGGACGTCCTGTGCTAGGCATCTGCGGCGGTTACCAAATGCTGGGCCGTGTGATCGTCGATGACGTCGAAGGTTGTGCCGGTCAGGTGGCTGGCCTGGGGCTGCTGGACCTCGAGGTGGTCTTCGACCCCGTCAAACACCTCAGGCGCGCGTCAGGTACCGCGTTCGGCGAGCAGGTCAGCGGCTACGAGATCCACCACGGCCGGGTCGTGCATCGTGGTGGGCCTGCCCTGGTGCCCGATGCAGACGAGGGCAGCGACAGTGGTCATGTGCTGGGTACCCACTGGCACGGGCTGCTGGAGAACGACGCTTTCCGCCGCGCGCTGCTGCGCCGGGTAGCCCAGCTTGCCGGCCGGCCCGGCTTCCAGCCCGCATCCAGCACCGACTTCGCCGCGGCGCGCGCTGCCCAGTTGGATCTGCTCGGCGATTTGGTCTCGGCACACTTGGACACCACTGCATTAGCCGATCTGATAAGCCACGGCCCCCCGCCGGGACTGCCGTTCATCCCACCGGGTGCCCCTGACCCTTAGCCATCCAATGCCAGTCGAACCGGTGGGAGCGGACCTGATGGTGGTATCCGTGTTTGGGGTGCGGGCGCGCGGTTCCACGGTCGGTCGCGAGCTGCGCGGCGGGTTGGTCACGTTTGTCACGATGTCTTACATCGTGGTGCTCAACCCGTTGATCCTGGGCAGCTTCAATACTGGCGACCCAGGGGCCAAACGGGATGTGCTGGGCGCGGTGCTACCGGTGGCGCAGGTGGCCGCGGCCACCGCGCTGGTCGCCGGGGTGATGACGCTGCTATTCGGGGCGATCGCCAACTACCCGTTTGCGATCGCCACCGGGTTGGGCATCAACACCCTGGTCGCAGTCACCATCGCACCCCAGGTCAGCTGGCCCGAGGCGATGGGCCTGGTGGTGGTCGACGGGCTGATCATCATGCTGCTGGCGGCCACCGGGTTCCGCACCGCAGTGTTCAACGCGGTGCCGGCCGAGCTGAAGGCCGCAATCGCGGTCGGCATCGGGTTGTTCATCAGCTTCATCGGGTTGGTCGACGCCGGGTTCGTCCGCCGGATCCCGGACGCGGCGCACACCACGGTGCCCGTCACCTTGGGCATCGGCGGCTCGATCGCGTCCTGGCCAACAGTGGTGTTTGTCGTTGGACTCGTGCTCACCGCAGTGCTGGTGGCACGCCGGGTGCGGGCGGCAATCCTCATCGGCGTGCTGGCCAGCACCGTGCTCGCGATCGTGATCGAGGCCGTCGCCAAAGTCGGACCATCCAACGGCACCAACCCCAAGGGATGGAACCTCGGATACCCCGCCCTGCCGAGTCGAGTGGTTGGGCTCCCGGACCTCTCACTGGTCGGTGACGTCTCTTTCAGGGCATTTACCCGTCTTCCGATGCTCACGGTCAGCCTGCTGGTGTTCACGCTGGTGCTGGCCAATTTCTTCGACGCGATGGGCACCATGACCGGGCTCGGGCAGCAGGCCGGACTGCTGCGTCCAGACGGCCAACTGCCCCGGGTAGGCCGGGCGCTTCTGATCGAAGGTTTCGGCGCGGTGGCCGGAGGTGCGGCGTCGGCCTCGTCGAACACCGTCTACGTCGAATCCGCGTCCGGGATCGCGGAAGGTGCCCGGACGGGGCTGGCCAACCTGGTCACTGGGCTGCTGTTTCTGGCCGCGATGTTCTTCACCCCGCTGTATGAGGTGGTGCCTATCGAAGCGGCCGCACCGGCGCTGGTGGTGGTCGGCGCCCTGATGGTCCGCCAGATCCGTGACATCGACTTCACCGACTTCTCGATCGCGCTGCCGGCTTTTCTGACCATCGTGGTGATGCCGTTCACCTACTCAATCGCTAATGGCTTAGGCAGTAGGTTATCGCCTGGGTTGTGCTGCAAGTGGTTACCGGTCGAGCCCGGGGTATCCACCCCCTGTTGTGGATCGTGTCCGACTGCAACTCCTCGGCATAGGTAGTACTGCGGTCGAGCACCGGTCCGGAATGCATATAGCAGCTTGGTGCACGGTAACGGGCTGACACGGACACCGCGGGGGATAGGGCAGGATGGTGGATCTGCGTGGGCGGTGGTGGCTCAGTGAGCTTGCTGTGGGGGTTCAAGTCCGTGGGGGGATCAGACCCAAATCCCCACCCTGGTCAGCCGCACTGAGCTGCAGCTTCCGTAAGTGTTGGCGGACCAACAACCGTGGTTGCTGACGGTCAGACTGGGGAACATCGCGTGCGCGCCCCAGGGCAATATTCCTGACTGGTCGGGATTGCGCTGCTGACGCGATGTACCTACGTTGAGCAGCATCCGTGAACGTGATCGTCATATCCCGTAGCTGCCGAGGTCATTACCGTCAACACCTCCCGGCATGCTGGTTCACATGGCGGCAACCCTGTCCTGGAGGTGCACAGCAGAAATTCTGCAATGGAACAGCAGATAGCCCCCTGCATCACCATGGACACCATGTATCCGGGCCAGACATCAGATGCGTCGGGAACCGTCCAATCAAAGACTGCGGGGAAAGGCGGCGTCAGTCAGTGGCAGTCGAGGGTGGCATCGGCGGGGATGTGCCCCGCGTCGCCGTGGGGGCGGGCGTAGCGGCGCAGCGCGGCGAGTCGACGGTGCCATTTGTGTTGGTGCCTTCCGCTCCAGTCCCAGCCCGGCAGGCTTTCCAACGCCGCGATGCGCTGGGGATGCAGAATCCCCGCCCAGTACCGGGCGCGCTGGGTGTCTGCCCACACACCAACGTCGACGCCGTCGGCTCGGGCGCCCAGCGGCTCCCAGGCACGCGGCTGTGCGGACGATCTGTGTTCGCAGAAGTGTTCGCAGAGATCGCAGGCCCTCGCGTGTCTCCAGGATCTTTTTCCGTCGCCTTGTCGACCCCATTCCTGCGGCTGCGTGCAGGTGATCAGAGCGTGCGCATGGAGCATCACAAATTTGCATGGGCCCACGGTTGTGCACCAGCGCCCGCGGACGAGTGTGCGTGATGGCTGTAGTGTGCGTCGCGACATGGCTGGCTGGCAACGGGCCGAGCACAGTCTGTAACGGGCTGGAGGGACAGCATCATGGCGACAGGGACAGTGAAGTGGTTCAACGGGCAAAAGGGGTTTGGTTTCATCGAACAGGAAGGTGGCGGCCCGGACGTCTTCGCCCACTACTCGAACATCGCTGCCCAAGGATATCGGGAGCTTCAGGAGGGTCAGAAGGTCTCCTTCGATATCACGCAGGGTCCGAAGGGTCCGCAGGCCGAGAATATCTGCCTGGTCTGACCGTCGGTCACGTTGAAAGCCCCCGCTCCTTGGTGAACAAGGCCGGGGGCTTCGTGTATTTCATGGCTTGGCTGTGGCAGACGATGCCCTACTACTTTCAATTGCTGGTTAACGCGCGAGGCGGATGTCGACCTCTCGGTCCACGTATTCCCACTCGGGAGTCGCGCGGAGTCGTGATACGAGTTCCTCGAAAACGGGGGCATTCTGGGGGCCGTATTCGAACCAGGTGAGGAAGTCAAAACACTCGTCTAGGTCGTGGCCGTGGTAGAGCCGGCGCGCGACTGCCGGTAGGTACTCCAAACCGATCGCGATGTGGTGGGATCTCTCCTCGAAGAGCTCGCGTCGCTCGTCCTGGGCGAGCCCCCACCAAGC
>DATELN010000038.1:0-8887 GCA_035276605.1 Pseudonocardiaceae bacterium
CTCACAGGCGGCGCGGACCCGAACGTCAGCCTCGGCCCTTCCCAGGACGGCATTCAACCCGCCCTGACCACGGACGCGGCGGCCCGGGTCCTGCTCCTGTGGGGACGCCAGCCCGCTGACATGGCACGCATTCATAGCAACGTCGGACCCGACCAACTCGGCGCCGTCCGCACACTACTGAGCGGCTATTGAGGCGATCGTCGCCGACCCGGCCATGGCGACCACCTCACCCCACAACCCAGCGCCGCCGCCAAAGTAGGCCGCTTCTGTCCCGGCTGACCTAACAAAAATGTCGTGCCACGCATACGTACCGTCATCTAAGATGGCGCGCCCCGCGAAATCGGCACCGGCCGTGTATGGCCGGGGAGACGACCGTCTAATCTGCCTCGCGTGTCCAAGCGAACGCGACGCGACAAGCGCGGTCCTGCGAAGGGACGGCCGGGCCACGGCAGGCCCAGCCACCGCCGCGCTCGGGCTGATGAGCCCGACTTGATGGCAGATGTCGCCACCGCTCTGGCCGAGGACCAACCACTGCTGCTGCTGTCGCTGGCCAGCTCGCTACTCTCCGCGCTCGAGCCGCGCCGTCCCAGCCCCTTCGAACTGGCTCCCGAGCCCGACCTGCCGACCCGCGACGAGCTGGTGCGGATTTTCCTCGACGCGCCGCTGCTAGAGACTTCGGCACTGCTAGCGGTCATCGCCGAGCTGTCGGGAGACGACATCACACGCCGCCGGATCCGCCGGGAGATCGTCGAACGGGCGCACGCGCTGCCCGGATGGCTCACCGACCTGAGCCGGACCACGGTGGACAGAGCCGTCGAGATGGTGCACGTGCTCGGCGACGGGGACAACATCATGATCGGCTTGAGCCTGCCCGGTGGCTACGCCTTGTCGATTGTGGTCTACATCGATCACAACATGGGCACCCTGGTCAAGGACGCGTTCGTGGTGCCCGAGTCGCTGGATGAGCTGATCGAGCAGATGCGCATCGCCGCCGGCGGCGGTCCGGACACCACCTGGGCCGACCTTGCTCCTGCTGACGCCCGGGTCCGGATCCGGGAGGCGATCGACCGGGGTGCCATCACGTTTCCTCCGTTCGAAACCGACTCCTGGCCAGCATGCCGGCCACTCGTCGAGTGGGCCATCGGCATGCTTCCCGCGGGCGGGAAGGGCTATCGGCGGCCGAACTGGAACGCGGAGAGACTGCGCAAGCTGACCGATCGCTTCTTCGCCTCCCCGTACGGGTCTGGTCTGGACGACGCCGACCACCGCAACCTGCTTGGCTCCCTGCTGTGGTTCGGCACCGACTACGGGCCGGGCGACCCGCTGCGCTGGAGCCCGGTAGCCGTCGAGATCGTGCTCATCGACTGGATTCCCCGCAAGATCGTCGCAGACATCGCCTACTTGGCCGAGGCACCCGACTTATTGCGCGCGTTCATCCGGTTTTGCCACCACGAACGCAAGATCCGACCGGGGCTGACCGACGAGACCCTCGCCGCGGTCGATGAGTACGAGCCGGAGTACCAGCAGATCATCGCCGCACCGCGGCCGCAGGGGCCGGCCGCACTGCTGGCGGCGATGGGCACCCTGCACCCTGACAACCCCTGGTCGGACGCCGACGGCGAGCTGCCCACCATCAGCGAAATCATGCTGGACTCACTGCGCCGCGCCGTCGGGGGCGAGGACGCGCTGTCGGCACTTGACGACACCCCACTGCCCGACGAGCCCTTCGACTGGCAGCCCATCCCGGCCGATACCCACCAGCGGGTGGGTGAGGTACTCGGCCTGCTCGACCGTTGCTGCGATAAGCGGCTGAACCTGGAATACCGCACGGCGTGTCGGCGCCTGCTCGGTCTCGCGGCCGCCAAAGATCCGGAGATCTTCCGTCGCCGCGGCCGCGCCGAGACCGCCGCCGGAGCAATTCTCTGGATCATTGGCAAGGCCAACGACCTGTTCAGCCCGGCGCTGCAGGTTAAGGACCTCATGGGCTTCTTCGGAATCAGCCAGGGCAGCGTCTCACAGCGTAGCGAGGCTTTCCTGCGCGCCATCGGCGTCGATCCAGCCGACCGGTTCGGCACCATGCACCTCGGCTCGCCCGACTACCTCACCTCGACCCGCCGCGTCGAGATCATCACTCTGCGCAACCACTACCGCGCCATGGTGTAGTAATTCTCGATTTTCTGGCCCACGGCGGCGTTATCGTGGCGTGCCCAGTCCAGCAGAGTATCCCGGTCCGGCAGCGGCATCGCGGACAGCTCATAGGCCGACACCGCCACTGACCCGGTCAGGCACCGGTACAGCCGGTCGAAAGCGGCTGATCTCAATAACAACATCAACAGCCGGGTAGTCAGCGGGGAGTGCGGATCGAGGCATGTCAGGACGTTGATGTGATTTTCCACGACGACGCGGCCACCCCAGCGCGCAAGACAGCCGGCGTCGAGCTCGGCGGCAAGCAGGCGCCGCGGCTGCTCCGGAGCGGTGGTCCGCTGGACCAGCACCGCCGGACGGTCCAGGACGAGGGCGCGATCGTCGCCCGGACCCAACGCAATCCAGCGCTGCGGCTGCCGGGTCCGCGCGGGCTTTGGTGTCCCGCCGTCCAGATCGGCCGCCCACACGATGGCGACACTGCCAGCCCGGCGCTGGGCTGAGATTCGCTCCTTGGCCCGGTTCCACACCAGCGGTCCGGTGCTCACTCTCCAGCCGTAGTCGGGCAGCCGGGCACCAAGGGTTGCTGCGCGGCGTACCAGCGGCACGTCGGATACCTCGCGGGGCAGCGGCCACGGCAGGTCAGGTCGCTCCGGTGGGCGCGCCGACCCGATGCATACCCGGATCAGCTGTCCATTTCCGGCGAGAGCGGCACAGCGCACCTCACGCGGCGCGGCGCCACGCACGAAGCTGGCGAGCACGGTTTCCTGGAGGACCCCGGTGGAGAACACGTCGGCGCGCTGGCGCACGTAGGTGACCCGATCCAACGGAGCATCGGCTGCGAGGTGCGTGCGCAGACGCTGAAAGTAGGCGCCACCCAACCACCCGGCGGGCACCAGCGCCGCGAGGACGCCGCCTGGCCTGAGTTGGGCCGCTCCGGCGGCCATGAACAACGCGTACCGGTTGGCATGGCCATACACCGCGTGCGACCAGCGCAGCCGTTCGTGCTCGTCGAGACGGATTCGGCCATACGGCGGGTTCATCAGCACGGCTGCGGCGCGCACGCCGCTCGGCGCCAAACCATCACCGACGTGCAACAGCGCCGGCAGCCGGCCTCGGCGCTGCTGGCGCGGTGGCCCTAGCTGCGCCCACCAGGGAAGCAGCACCGAGGCCAGCGCGACGTTGCCCAACCACACCGCAGCTTCGTCGAGATCGCAGCCACCGACCGCGCTAGACACCGCTGCCACCCTGTCAAGCTCGGCACAGGCGCCGAGCCAGGATCGCAGGGGTGGTAGCAGCAGCGCACCTGTCCCGCAGGCCGGGTCAAACACCAGCCCGTCGATCGGTCCGCCCGCGGTGGCCTGGGTCTGCTCCCACAACGCCCTAGCCAGGACCGGCGGTGTGTAGTGGCGGCCGGTGTGACTGCGGGCGGTGGGGTCGAGGGCGGTCACGTACGCATCGCCGAGCTGCTCGGGTGTCGCGTCGAGCAGGTCCGTCCGGGGCGCAGTACCTGAAACTTCGATGGGCGGTGGAGCAGCGACGGCGTGTTCAACGTCGAGGCAGGCGCCGTGCAGCCCTACCTCCGCCGCTCGGCGGGCCCACCACACGGGCACGGTGGCGAGTACGGCGACAGCGCCGTCCGGGATGGTGCCGCAAGCTAGGGTCAATGGTCCCCGGCGACCGCGGTTCGGGCTGGTCGACACCTCTAGCCGCCCGCCATGGCCCCCACGACGAGGTATGGCTCGGCTCCAATTCCGACCGCGGCCGGCAGCGGGCTATCCGGCGATTCGTGGGACAGATCCTGCTCGCAGGCAAAGAACCGCACGAACGCTCGGCGCTGGTGGGTATCGCGGTCGCGAATCGTCCCACGCAGCACCGGATACCGGGCCTCCAGCGCATCAAGGACCGAACGCTGCGTGGCCGGACCCGCAACGTCCAACACGACCTCGCCTTCGACATGCGCCAACGTGCGCAAATGCGCCGGGAGCACCACCCGGATCATGGCAGTGTCTGCACTTCCACCGACAGCACGGCCGGCAGGTCACGGACGATAGGCGCCCACGTGTCGCCTGCGTCGGCCGATCCGTAGACCTGCCCACCAGTCGTCCCGAAATACACCCCGCACGGATCGAGCGAATCGACGGCCATCGCGTCGCGCAAGACATTGACGTAGCAGTCGGCCTGTGGCAATCCACTGCTGAGCGCCTCCCACTGGTGCCCGCCAGTGCGGCTGCGATACACGCACAATTTCCCGTCCGGCGGGTAATGCTCCGAGTCGCTTTTGATGGGAACGACGTAAATAGTGTCCGGCTCATGCGCGTGCACATCGATGACGAACCCGAAGTCGGTCGGCAAATCACCGCTGATTTCCTGCCACGACTGGCCGGCGTCATCGGTGCGCATGACATCCCAATGTTTCTGCATGAACAGGACGTCTGGGCGGGAGGGGTGCATCGCCAGGCGGTGCACGCAGTGGCCGACCTCGGCCGTCGGATCTGGAATCTGCTCTGAGCGCAAACCACGGTTGGCCGGGCGCCACGTCTTGCCGGCGTCATCGGTGCGGAACACCCCGGCGGCCGAGATGGCGACGAAGATCCGCTCGGGGTCGGTCGGGTGCTGCACGATGGTGTGCAGGCACATCCCACCGGCACCGGGCTGCCATAAGGATCCCGAGTCATGATCGCGCAGCCCGGCAAGTTCCTGCCAGGTCTGCCCGCCGTCGACGGAGCGGAACAGAGCGGCATCTTCCACCCCTGCGTACACCACATCCGGGTCGGTCAACGACGGTTCGAGATGCCACACGCGAGCAAACTCCCAAGGATGCGGCGTGCCGTCGTACCACTGATGAGTGCCGGGTACGCCGTCGTAGGTGAACTCGTTACCCACCGGTCGCCAGGTCGTGCCACCGTCGTCGGAGCGCTGGATCAGCTGCCCGAACCAGCCGCTGGACTGGGACGCATACAGCCGAGCCGGCTCCGCGGGAGATCCCGCGACGTGGTAAATCTCCCAACCACCAAAGTGCGGACCGCTGACAGTCCACTGCTGGCGCTTACCGTCCGACGTCAGCACGAACGCACCCTTGCGGGTTCCCACGAGTACCCGTACCCGGCTCATCCGGACTCCCTTTCGATCAACCTGCCGCTGCTGACACCCGGTATGACGATCGGCGCGCCAAGTACTCATCTCTCGCCGGCACGGCAGCCGCGTAGCATGGGCTCCCGTGCCTGTTCAACCCGATACCGTCGATCTCTCCTCGGAAGACCTGGAGCAGCACCGCCGGGAACTTACCGGCTACTGCTACCGGATGCTCGGATCTTTTTTCGAAGCCGAGGACGCGGTACAGGAGACGATGGTGCGGGCCTGGCGGGGGTTCGACGGTTTCGAGGGCCGCTCTGCGGTGCGT
This sequence comes from Pseudonocardiaceae bacterium, assembly GCA_035276605.1. Classification (GTDB taxonomy): domain Bacteria; phylum Actinomycetota; class Actinomycetes; order Mycobacteriales; family Pseudonocardiaceae. The sequence goes on from DATELN010000038.1 coordinate 5,546, forward strand.
TCGTGGCTGTATCGCATCGCCACGAACGTGTGCCTGGACCAGCTACGCGGGCGCCAGCGCCGGGCCCTACCGATGGATCTGGGACCGTCCTCGACGGCGGATTCCTTTCACGGCGCGACGCTTCCTGAGCATGCTTGGCTGCAGCCCGTGCCTGATGCTCGCGTCCTACCCGGTGATGGCGACCCGGCCGAGCTGGCGGTATCGAAGGAGAGCATCCGGCTGGCGTTCATCACCGCCCTGCAGCACCTTCCGCCCAGGCAACGAGCGGTGCTGATCCTGCGCGAGGTGCTGCGCTGGCAGGCCACCGAGGTGGCCGAGTTGCTGGGAACGAGCGTGGCGTCGGTCAACAGCGCACTGCAGCGAGCCCGGGCCACGCTCGCGACCCGCGATGTCTCGGACCCGCCTACGGTGGATGCCCAGCAGCGCGCGTTGCTCGACCGATACGTGAATGCCTTCGAGCGCTACGACATCACCTCCCTGGTATCGCTCCTCCACGATGACGCCGTCATGTCGATGCCGCCTTACGACTTCTGGCTGCGCGGGCCGGTTGAGATGGGCCGGTGGTTCCTCGGCGAGGGCAGCGGGTGCCGTGGTTCGCGCCTGGTGCCGACAGCGGCGAACGGCTGCGCTGCGTTCGGCTCCTACCGCCCGGACGGCCACGGCGGTCACCAGCCGTGGGCCCTGCAGGTTATTGAAATATCAGGAGACCGGATCGTCGGGCATCACAACTTTCTCGACACCGCGCTGTTCGCCGCCTTCGGTCTGCCCGTGCGTCTCGAGCCGTAGGCCGCCGCTCACCAGCTCGCCGAGGCCGACCAGGTCCAGCAGCCCGGCCAACTCCGGGCAGGCACCAAGGAGCCGGATCGCACAACCCAGCCGTCCAGCAGCGAGTTGCCATCGGGCCAGCTGGTCCACTACCGCGAGGTCCAGACGGTCGCCTTGTGCCAGCGGCCAACTGGCCAGCACGGCGCCGCCACGGACGAGCACCACCACAGTGCCCCCGTCTGGTCGCCACATAACTCTTCGACGACGGCACGCGCTGGAACTCACCGACAGTATCGATCAGTTGTCCGTACCGGCCGGGTCTACCGATCGAGAACAGAGTTTTGATGGCACCCCACTGTGCACCAGGCATCTCGCGCACGACCAACTCGTTCAGCCAGCGTTCGACAACCGTCCCCGCCGGCCAATCACTCCAGGCGCATGATCTGCGCCCGCTGCTGTGTGATCGAGGAGAATAGGCTCGCCCACATGCCGCTCGCCCGCGCTGCGCTTGTCGCCTTGGCCGCGGCCGCCGCCTTGCTGGGTTGTTCCGCCACGGCACCACTGACCGCCGACCAGACCGGCAATGATCACTTTCTGCTGGCCCTGACCGATGTCGCCGCGCAACGCGTACTGCTCGCTGACACCGTGGCCGCAGCAAAGTGGGGCACTGCCGCGCCCATCGACGACCCGGTGCGCGAGCAGGTCGTGCTCGACGCGGCGGCAACCAAAGCGACACAACTCGGCGTCGATCCAGTGTTCGCACGGGTGGTGTTCACCGATCAGATCGAAGCGAACAAGGCCGTCCAAAACGGGCTCTACTCCCAGTGGCGCGCGCATCCGGGCCGGGCGCCGACCACCCGGCCCGATCTGGATCAGGTCCGGCCGATCCTGGACCGCATCACCGATCAGCTGCTCGTCGAGTTGAAGGTCACTTCGCAGATCCGGACTGAACCATCTTGTGCTGGCCAGTTGGCTGCAACACGTCACCGCGTCGAGCACACCCGGCATCTCGACCCTTTGCACGAGGACGCCCTGATCCGCGCGCTCAGCTCGCTGTGCCGCCAATCAGGAGCGCGGTAGGGAGAAATGCCGGCCGGCCCAGAGACTGCCGGATCACCACGTCGTGACCAGCTGTCGTCCGTAGAATTCCATACATGTGCCGCAATATCCGTCCGCTGCATAACTTCGACCCACCGGCGACGTCGGACGAGGTGTATAGCGCGGCCCTACAGTATGTGCGCAAAATCAGTGGATCCACCAAGCCATCCCGCGTAAACGCGGAAGCGTTCCAACGAGCGGTCGATGCCGTCGCCGGCGTCTCCATGCAGCTGCTCAACGAGCTGGTGACCACCGCGCCCCCCAAGGATCGCGAGATCGAAGCCTCCAAAGCCCGAGCCCGCGCCGCCACTCGCGCCCGAGTCTGACGGACCCCGACGACCCCGTTAATGCAGACAGATCGGGGTTTCACAGAGTCGATGACCCCGATATGTCTCCCATCGGGGAATCAGTGCACTAGGGGCGGCCAGGCGAGGACTGAGTCGACGGCGATCGCGACGAAAAGGAGTGCCAGGTAGGTGTTGGACAGGTGGAACAGCCGCATCGGGTTGACCGCCAGACCGCGCCGTACCGAGGCGTGCAGCCGGTGGGCCATCGTCAAGAACCAACCGCCGGCGAGTACCGCCACCACGGCGTACACCCAGCTGGTGGCCGGCAACAACAGCAGGCTCCAGGTCACCATCAGCCAGCTGAATAGGACGATCCGCCGCGCCACCGACTGCGGGGAGGCCACCGCGGGCAGCATCGGCACACCCACCCGCTGGTAGTCCTCACGGAACTTCATGGCCAGCGCCCAGGTGTGCGGCGGCGTCCAGAAGAAGACCACCCCGAACATCACCAGCGCCGGCCAGCTCACCGTGCCGGTGACCGCCGACCAACCGATCACCACCGGCATGCATCCCGCGGCACCGCCCCAGATGATGTTCTGCGCGGTACGGCGTTTGAGCAGCAGGGTGTAGCCAAAAACGTAAAACAGGATCGTCGCCACCGCCAGCAACGCGGACAGCAGATTGGTGGTGGCCCACAACCAGCCGAACGCCGCCACGCCCAGCCCAATCCCGAAGATCAGGGCGTGACGGACCGGCACCTCATGGGTAACCAGCGGCCGGCTCCGGGTCCGTTTCATCTGTGCGTCGATGTCGGCATCCAGCACACAGTTCAGCGCGTTCGCGCTCCCCGCGGCCATGCTGCCGCCGAACAGTGTGGCCAAAATCAGCCACAGCGACGGCACTCCGCGGGCGGCGAGCAACATCGCCGGGATGGTGGTGACCAGAAGCAGCTCGATCACTCGCGGTTTGGTCAAGGCGAGGTAGCCGCGTAGCACGCCAGCGCGCCGACGAAGACGCGGTGCGCTGGGAGCCGTTACGGTACCACTCACCGCGTTCCTAAAGTTTGGAACGCTGCACTCACGGTGGCTCCTCCCGACCGCCGGATCTGGACGCGCAGGCATGGACGCCTCTCCGGCGGGTACTCCCGTATTCAAGATGGTAACTGGTGGCACTTACGTTCACCCTCGGGGCC
>DATELN010000039.1:0-3508 GCA_035276605.1 Pseudonocardiaceae bacterium
GTGTCCGGGTTGGGAGGGTTGGGCTGGTATAGGGAGCGGATCCCGGCGTCCACGACGGCAACCACCGGGACGGCGAGCAGCGCGCCGATCACGCCGATGAGTATGAAACCGGTCGCTACCGGCAGGACCACCGCCAAGGGGTGCAGCCGGACCGCCCGGCCCAGCAGGAGGGGTTGCAGCACGTGGCCCTCCAACTCACCGACCAAAATCAGCACCATCACCACCCACAGCGCAGCCAGCAAGCCCTTGGCGACCAGGGCGATCAGCACCGCGATGACCCCGGTCACGACCGCGCCAACGAACGGGATGAACGCGCCGAAGAACACCAACACCGCCAGCGGAACCACCAACGGCACCCCGATCGCCCACAACCCGAACCCGACCACCAGCGCGTCGGTGGCCGCCACCAGGGTCACCGCTCTGGTGTAACTGACCAAAGCCGCGAAAGCCCGCCGGCCGGCCACGTTCACCCGGTCCCGGGCCTTCTGGGGAACCCCTTGGAGCAGGAACTGCCAAATCCGCGCCCCGTCGTAGAGGAAGAAGACCAGAGTGAAGATGGCCAGCAGCGCGCTCGCTGCGATTTCGCTCACGGTGCTGGCCACTCCCAGCGCCCCCGAGGTCATCGCGGCCTGGCTGGATCCCACGGCGTGGACAATGCTGGCGCCCAGGTTGTTCAACTGCGGCACCGCAAGGTGCAGCGGGCTGCGTGCCAGCCAGTCGCGGATCTGTGCGAAGGTCTGCCCCAACTGGGCCTGAAGCGCCGGCAGCCCAGCGAGGAAGGCCACCACCAGCCCATAGAGCACCCCACCCAGCACAGCCAGCCCGCCCACCACGACCACCGCGGTAGCCAGGGCACGAGGCACCCAGCGGAACCGGGACAGCAGGCGCACCGCGGGGGCCAGGAGGGCGGCCAGCAGCACCGCCACCGCCACCGGAATCACGATGAACTGCACCCGGCTGATCACCCAGGCCAGTGCGGCCATCGTGATCAGTACCACCACCAGCCGCCACCCGATCGCCGCCGCCACCCGCAACCCGACCGGAACCCGGCCCAACACCTCCCCACTGGTGTCGGGCACCAGGCCGTCGCCGACCGGACCCTCCGAGCCCACCCCTGACCCCGCCACCACCACACCCCTCCCCGCCGACACCCACCTCAGCCAAACCTCGAACCCAGTCAGGGACCCGCCCGCGGAGACAACACCACGCGCTGGCACCCGCTCAGCCGCGCTAACTGCCGAGTGATGCACCCTGCTTTGACCCCGCCCACAGCGAGAAATCGAGCCAGTGGCTGTGCCAGATGCGGCGGCGACCGACGCAGCACAGCAGGAAGCCACGGGACACCAATTCTCACCGCCCGCGAAGACCTCAACCTTCGATCGCAGGTCACACCCTATTCGCACCGGATGGCGGGTCAAAAAGATTCGAACCTTGGAAGGGCATCAGCCGACAGATTTTGCGCAACTGGACTACCTCGAAGCCGACCACCTCCTCATCGAGCCGGCGCGACTTTGACAGGGTGACCAAGCGCACGGTGGCCATCTGATCGAGGCAGCAGCGAAAATCTCGCCTGCTGTCCGTCTACGCAACCGATACCTGGTTAGCACGATGCCGGTACATTCGCGCCCCGCGCCGGTGAGCAGGATTGACCCGTAAGTTCGGTCGGCGATCGCCCGGCCCAGCGCCCCTGCTACTACCTGCGGTAGTGGCACGCAGGACCCGGTGACCGTGCTTCTCCCCGCGTCCTGGATGTCCACGTCGTAACCATTGAAGATCCGGAAAGACGCGCCACGACTAGCTTCCCCGTGCCCCGGGACGTTCACGATCTCGTCGCTACGAGCCGCGACGCGGTTACCCAAATCGGAGGCTCACCCGTGTCATGATTGTCTGCGGGACTTTTCTTCAGGAGCTGACTGATGAGTCGACCCGACGACAGCGTTGCCGGCGGGGTGCGGGCCAAGCTTGATCGGTTGGACTCCTATCAACAACGACACCCGGCGCTGGGCGTGCCGATCGCCGTGGCCCGTAAGTTTCTCGAGGACGAATCGATCAATCTTGCCGCCGTGATCGCCTTCTGGGCATTCTTCTCAATCTTTCCGCTGCTCCTCCTCTTTGTCACCCTGCTCGGCTACGTCCTGCCGCCCACCCTGCAAGGCGACGTGCTCCGCAGCGCGGCCCGGTTTGTCCCACTGCTGAGCACGGACTCGATCAGCCACCTCAGCGGCCAGTGGTGGACGCTGGTGGTCGGCATCCTCAGCGCACTGTAGAGCGGTTCCTTCGTGATCATCGCGATCCAGTCAGCATTCAACTCGGTGTGGGAAATCCCTCATGCCCAGCGACCCAGCATCGGTGCGCAGATCAAGCGCGGCGTGTTCACCCTAGGCGCCATCGCGCTCGGCCTGATCGTCAGCACGATGATCAGCAACTACGTCACCGGAGCCGCCACCGGGACCAACCTCGGCATGATCGCTCGCCCAGCCGGTTACCTCATCGCCATCGGGCTCGACGTGGGATTGTTCGTGGTGGCCTTCCGCGTGCTCACCGACCGTGACGTTTCCACCCGCGACGTGCTGCCGGGTGCCCTGCTGTCAGGCATCGTCTTCTGGCTGCTTCAGCAGCTGTCCTCGCTGATCATCTTTCGATATCTGCACAACGCCGAGCGGATCTACGGCAATTTCGCCACCGTCATCACCATATTGTCCTGGTTCTACTCGCAAAGCGTCGTCACCTTGGTCGGTGCGCAGCTCAACGTAGTGCTCAAGGAACGGCTACATCCCCGCCGACTGGTCCCCGCCCCCGGCACCGAAGCCGACCATCGGGCCTACGACGCCTACGCCAAGGAACGCACCTACCACCACGACCAACAAGTCCACACCGAGTTCCGGCCGCCTGACCACGACGAGAAAGAATAAGTTTCGGAGAGTCTTCGAAGTCGGGAGACAACGTCGATCCGGACTCGTCATGGCGATGTGAAACCGCTCGAGACCCGAAACCGCGTGGAACACCCGTGCGGCTGCGGGCGGCCGCGACCGACCGCTTTCCCGGCGATCACTGCAAGGAGTCCCTAACTGACACGACATCCGCTCATCGGCCATGAGCGGACACCGTCCCCTGGCGGCGCTGTTGCTTTGGCGGGGAGGACGCAAGTGCCACGATCGATTGAGCCGGATCAGACGGCGAACATGAGCTCGGCGAATGCAGTTGCCAGCCGATGCTGAGGGGCAACGTCGGTGGCCAGTTCGTAGTGGCCGCGGCGAACATTTTGGATAAAGGCGTGCCCGACGCTGATCACCCCGTACTGACCGGAGCTGTTTGAGACCACGCATCGGCCGTAGCCGGGCCTTCAACCGCCCATGATCAGTTTCCACAGGATTGTTCGCATATCGCTCCACCACGTGACACGCCGACGGCAGCAACTCATCGAGTACCCGCGGATAGGCCAGGCGCCCGATCAGTGTTGACCTCGGATCTCAACCTTGTGCCGCAACTCCACAAACTCGAAATGCGT
>DATELN010000040.1:0-10103 GCA_035276605.1 Pseudonocardiaceae bacterium
TCAACTGATGCCGTCAACGAGACGACCGAGGAGAACCAAGATCATGAAAACGTGGGCTGAGCTGCGGAAGCGGAGGGATTCGAACCCCCGGTGCCTCTCAGCACGCTCGCTTTCAAGGCGAGTGCATTAGACCGCTCTGCCACGCTTCCCGGCGTGCCACGGTACCGTGGCGCGCGAGGAAGGTCGTGAGTGGCGTTCGGTGCTATTAGCACCGAACGCCACTCACGAGCTGTGCAGCGCATAGCGCTGCACAGCCACGTCCGATAGCTCGGTACGGGGTACCCAGCCGCGCCAGACCCGGTAGTCGACCTCCGCGAGGCCGAGGTCAGCTGCCCGCGAGCCGTTCTCGCCGATGTAGTGGATCACAGCCTGGTCCGGACCGGACTCCACCAACTCCACCGGTAGGCCATGCCAGCTACCGCACCAGCGCACCAGCTCCAGCGAGTCCAGCTCGTCGATCATGACTGGTAACGTGCACACACCTGCCTGCTCGATGAACTCCTCGGGCGCTCGCCGACCTGGCAGCGGGTGCAGGGTTACCTCGCCGGGGTGCGGACCGAAGTCGGCGTCGTAGTCACCGCCGCGGAATTGCGCGACCAGCCCGCGCCGCACGCTGGGCCGCAAGGGTACCGGCGGCCGGTTCCAACCGGCCGGACTCAGTGTGGCGGGCCCGGTGCTGACCCATCCGACCTGACGGTTGAGGTACGCGCCGACGCGTTGCTCGTCACCCTGAGCGTCGATCCGCCACAGCTCGGTGCCGGCCGGCAGCTCGATCAGATCCACTTGGAACACGCTGCGCGCAAACGGAGCGATGTACAGCTGTGGATCGTGCGCGTAAAAGCGCAGCACGTGCAGCACGTCGGTAACCGGCCAGCCGGTCACCTGATCCAGCCCGTAGCGCCGGATCAGCTCGGACGACGAGCTCGCCGGAACGTCCTCCAGTCGGGTCACGAAACCAGCGATGCGGTGCGGGTCAAAACGCCCGGACACCACCACATTGCCCAACGTCAAGTCCACCAGGCCCGGCAAGACCACCTTCTGCATAGCGGTGTCCGCCGTCAGGACCGGAACCTGACTTGGTGCCCGCAGCCGCGGCGGGGCAGGAGCGAAGCGTTGTTCCGATGGCGTCCGCTCGCCAACCACCGTGCCGTTCGCGCCACCGTCGCCCATCAGGCCACGATCTGCGGCCAACCCATTGGTCGCCACCCCTGTTACTGGATCAGTCATCAGCTCCACCCCTCCCCGTCGTGATGCTCGACCACATTCCAAAGCCAGGCTGGGTGCGGGGAACCTACTACTCCATTCGGCGCAAGTACGGCGGGAGGGGGTTGGTCGGCCCCTAGGCGGATCTGATAGCGCAACGAAACTACGTGGTCACTGACCGCGCAGGCGCTCGGCCACCCGCTCGAATATGCCGGCCAGCACCAGCCGCTCCTCGACAGACAGCAGATCCACCAGGTGGTCGCGGACCCCACGGACGTGCGTCGGCGCGGCGTTGCGCAGCACGTCCCAACCGTGGCTGGTGAGCACGGCGAAGACTCCCCGCCGGTCACCCGGGCAGTCCTGGCGGCGTACCAGCCCGGTCTTCTCCATCCGGCCGATCTGGTGTGACACACGGCTCTTCGACGAGGCGACCTGCTCGGCCAGCGTGCTCATGCGGATCTGCCCGCATGGCGCTTCGGACAGCCTGACCAGCAGTTCGTAGTCGGCCAGGGCCAACTGGTGTTCGTCCTGCAGCTCTCGGTTGAGCTGACACTCGAGGAGTTGGGACCCCACGACGTAAGCGCGCCAGGCGCGCATCTCCTCGGCATTGAGCCAGCACGGCTCCGCGCTCATCTTCGCAGGTTATCCGACCGTCTCCCGGACGACGCTGTGCGCGCCAATCTCCGCCGGACCGGCGTAGCCGGCCAGCGCCAGCGTGAGATCGAGATCCGCCAGGATCACCCGCAGCGCGTGCTCCACCCCGCGCTGCCCGGCCAACCCCAGCCCATAGACCCAGGGCCGGCCCAGCAGCACCGCCTGCGCGCCCAGCGCCAGCGCGATCAACACGTCAGCGCCGCACCGGACTCCGGAGTCCAGCAGCACCGCAGCCCGCCCGTCGACCGCGGCGACCACCCCAGGCAGGCAGTCCAGCGCCGCCCGCGACCCGTCCACCTGCCGGCCGCCGTGATTGGACACCACCAGCCCGTCGACACCGTGGTCCAGCGCAGCCCGAGCATCGTCAGGGTGGCAGATGCCCTTGACCAGCACCGGTAAGGCGGTCCACGCCCGCAAGCGGGACAGGTCTGACCAGCTCAGCGCGGGGTTGCCGAACAGCTCCATCCAGACGCCGATGGTTTGTTGCATCGACTGCTCGGATTCCTCGGGTGGCGCACCGAGCCGAGCCTGGAACACCGGATCGGATAGGTAGTTGGCGATGCCCTTTCGTTGCAGGAATGGCAGGTGCGCCAACGCCAGATCACGCGGCCGCCAGCCCAGCGACCAGGTGTCCACGGTCACCACGATGGCCCGGTAGCCGGCTGCATCAGCGCGGCGCACCAGCGACTCGGCCAGTTCCGGGTCGCGCGGCCAGTACAGCTGGAACCATCGCGGCGCATCCGGGGCTGCGGCGGCGACGTCCTCCAGCGTGGTTGATGACGCGGTGGACAGCACGCTGGCCAGTCCCAGTGCCGCGGCGGCGCGGGTGACGGCCAGGTCAGCCTCCTCGTGCACCAGGCCCAACACCCCGATCGGTGCGGTGAGCACCGGGGCCGCCATCGGTGTGCCCAATACAGTGGTGGATAGGTCACGTTCGGTGACGCCACGCAGCATCCGGGGCACGATCCGCCAGCGGAAGAACGCCTCCCGGTTCGCGGCCATGGTCCGCTCGGTGGACGCTCCGCCGGCCACGTAACTCAGCGCCTCAGCCGTCAGCACGTGGCGCGCCGCGGCCTCCAGCCCGTCAGCGGTCATCGGTAGCTCTGGCCGTTGCCCAGCAAGACCCTTCTTGTAAATCTCTTTCGCCAGATCGCCGAAGTGGGCCATATCAGGCACCCTAACCGGCGCCGAGCAGCCACCGGCAGCTTTCGAGTCCGTCCACTTCGAGCGTCCACTCCGGACGGAGGAAGTGCGTGACTTCTAGCAGGAGCCGGACCTCGGTGGCAGCGGCGCCGCGCCGAGGGTACGTGCCGGTGCCGTCGGGGCGGTAGCCCAGTTTCTCGCTCAGCCGCAGCGACGCTGGGTTATCGGACAACGCGCCCGACCGTGCGGCGACGGCACCGAGGTGGTCGAATGCCAGCAGCAGGACGGCGGCACGCATCTCGGTGCCGAACCCACGGCCCTGGTGTTCCATGCCCAGCCAGGAACCTGTCGAGACTTCCCGGGTGATCGCGAAGTCCTGCCCCGACAGCCCCTGAGTGCCGATGACTGCCCCACCATGCCGCACCAGGAAGTTGACCCGCCAGTTCGACGGGCTCACCTGCGAGCGGATGGTCCAGTGATATTGCATCACCCCGAGCACGAGATCGTCGGGTTCCTGGTCGGTCCACGGGTACAGGAAAGGCATTCGCTCGGGCGGGTGCACGCCGCGCAGGGCCAGCGCCGCCAGCTCGTAGAGGCCCTCATCGTCGTCGGGGCGCAGCGTCAGGCGCGGGGTGCGCAACACCAGGTGCCGCAGCGGCCAGGGCTCTGGCTGGGGTTCGGGCATGGCGGCCACGCTACGACTACGGTCAGGCACCGTGCGCGCGATTTCCATTACCTCCTACGGCGGTCCGGACGTCTTGGTGTTGAGCGAGCAACTCGATCCGGTGCCGGGCGCCGGGGAAGTGCTCATCGACGTCGCCTCGACCTCGGTGAACCGGGCGGACCTGCTGCAACGCCAGGGGCGCTATCCCGCGCCACGCGGCACCACCGTGATCCCTGGGCTGGAATGTGCCGGCCGGGTGGCCTCACTCGGTGACGGGGTGACCGGGTTCGCGGTCGGCGACGAGGTATGTGCGCTGGTGGCCGGTGGCGGGTACGCCGAACGCGTCGCGGTGCCCGCTGGGCAGGTGATGCCGCTGCCGCCCGGCGTCGATGTGGTGACCGCCGGCGGGGTGCCAGAAGTGGCCTGCACGGTGTGGTCCACGGTAGTGCGCCACGCCGGGCTGGCCGCCGGTGAGCTGCTCCTGGTGCACGGCGGTTCTGGGGGTATCGGTACGCACGCAATCCAGGTGGGCCGGGCGCTGGGCGCTTCGGTCGCTGTGACGGCGGCGGGTCCGCGGCTGGCCCGCTGCGCGGAGCTAGGCGCCGAGATCTTGATCGACTACCGCACGCAGGACTTCGCCGAACAGCTGCGCGGGCGGGCCGACGTCATCCTCGACAACATGGGCGCCAAGTATTTAGACCGTAACCTCACCGCGCTCGCCCCGGATGGGCGGCTGGTGGTGATCGGCCTGCAGGGTGGGGTGAAGGCCGAGGTGAATCTCGGGGCCTTGTTGCCCAAGCGGGCCAGCATCGCCGCGATCGGGCTGCGCGGGCGTCCGGTGGACGGTCCGCACGGCAAGGCCGTTTTGTGCGCCGACGTCGTCGCCCGAGTGTGGCCTCTGTTCGGCGACGGTCGGGTCGTGCCCGTGGTGCACGCGACCGTGCCGTTGGCGGAAGCTGCGCGGGCGCACCAGATGCTGGAGGACGGCGGTGTGGTCGGCAAGATCTTGCTGACCACGGGCGGGTGAGCGGGCATGGGGGCACGACACAGCAAGCACGAGGGCGCGACACGCGGGGCATGAGGACGCGACACGCCGGGGCGAGGGGCGGATGATGGGGTTTATGAGCGAACCGGATGAGCAGCAGATCATCGTGGTCGGGCCGGATGGCAGGCCAGTGCAGGCCACTGTGTCCGGCGACCCCGGCGATCAGCGCGGCATGGAGGTCGCTGAACAGGTCGAGCAGCCCGCCAAGGTGATGCGGATCGGCAGCATGATCAAGCAGCTGCTGGAGGAGGTGCGCGCCGCGCCGCTGGATGAGGCCAGCCGCAACCGGCTCAAGGAAATTCACGAAACCTCGATCCGCGAGCTGGAGCAGGGCCTGGCCCCCGAGCTACGCGACGAGCTGGAGCGCCTGACGCTGCCGTTCGGTGAGGACGCCACGCCCAGTGACGCCGAGTTGCGGATCGCGCAAGCCCAGCTGGTCGGCTGGTTGGAGGGCCTGTTTCACGGCATCCAGACCGCGCTGTTCGCTCAGCAGATGGCCGCCCGGGTGCAGCTGGAACAGATGCGCCGCGGGCTACCCGCCGGCGCAATCCCGCCCGGCATGATCCCTCCCGGCGCCCAGCCCGGCGAACCCGGATCCCGAGGCCCCGGCACCGGCCAGTACCTCTAGCCGTCCCGGCGTGTCGCGCCCCCGTGCTCGCCGATGTGGCAGCAGTACAGGCAGCCGCCGGCGAGGTCGAATCGCACCGCGACGGTCACCACCTACCGAGCGGGTGGCGGGTACACCGGTAGCCCGGTACCACCGTCGAACTTGGCGACACCCCGGTTGCGGTCGGCGATCCGGCACGTCAGCCCACGGGCCTGGGCGCCGCCCTAGTACCCTCGCGGATCATGCAGGACACGGTGAACCCGGCGGAGATCAAAGCGCTGGCGACCCGGAGCTGGTCGCGGGCGTTCGGAGACCTCGCGGCGGGCATCCAGCAGCGCAGGCTGTGGGGGCACCTGGGCTTGCAGGACATCAAGCAGGGCTACCGGCGGTCGGTGATCGGCCCGTTGTGGATCACCATAAGCCTCGGCGTGCAGGCGCTGGGCATGGGACTGCTGTACGCCGCGCTGTTCGACCAGCCGATCGCCTTCTTCCTGCCTTACCTGGCCGTCGGCTTGATCATCTGGCAGTTCATGGCCAGCTGCATCAACGAGGGCGCCGAGGTCTTCATTCGCAATGAAGGCCTGATCAAGCACCTGCCGGCACCGTTGAGTGTGCACGTCTTCCGGCTGGTCTGGCGGCAACTGCTGTTCTTCGCGCACAATGCGCTGGTCTGGATCGCGCTAGTGCTGATCTTCCCGCGACCACTGGGGTGGACCAGCCTGCTGGCCATCCCGGCTTTAGTGGTGATCGTGCTCAACGGCACCTGGGTGGCCATCCTGATCGGGATCATCGCCACCCGCTACCGCGACATCCCGCCGGTTACCAGCAGCGTCGTCACGCTCAGTTTCTTCATGACGCCCATCGTCTGGAACTACCAAGACCTCATCAACAAGGGCGGCCCTGGCGCGGAACGCGCCCGGCTGGCCGAGCTCAACCCGTTCTTGCACTTCGTCGAGATCCTGCGCCGGCCGATGATCGGGGAATCCTTCGAAATCCGGCACTGGCTGGTGACCCTGGCCATCACTGTGGTGGGGTGGGTGATAGCGCTGGTGGTTCTGCGAAACTACCGAGCCCGAGTCTCCTACTGGGTGTGATAGCACAATGGTCTCCATCGACGTGCGCGGCGCCTGCGTTGATTTCCCGATCTTCGACGCCAAGACCAGGTCGCTGAAAAAGGCGGTGCTGGGCACCGTGGGACGAGCCGGCGGCAAGATCGGAGCCGGCGGCAAGATCGGGATCGACGCCAAGGTTCCCGTCGTCGAGGCACTACGGGACATCACCCTGTCGTTGCGCCACGGCGACCGGGTCGGCCTGATCGGGCACAACGGGGCCGGTAAGTCGACTCTGCTGCGCCTGATGTCGGGCATCTACGAACCGACCAAGGGCACCGCACGCATCGTCGGAAAAGTCGCCCCCGTCTTCGACCTGGGCGTCGGCATGGACCCGGAGATCTCCGGCTACGAGAACATCATCATCCGCGGGTTGTTCCTGGGTATGACCCGCAAGCAGATGGAAGCCCGCGCCGAGGAGATCGCCGAGTTCACCGAACTGGGCGACTACCTGTCCATGCCGCTGCGCACCTACTCCACCGGCATGCGGGTCCGCCTCGCGCTGGGCGTCGTGACCAGCATCGACCCGGAGATTTTGCTGCTCGATGAGGGCATTGGCGCGGTGGACTCGGCGTTTTTGGAACGCGCCCGGGACCGGCTCACCGCCCTGGTCGAGCGGTCCGGGATCCTGGTGTTCGCCTCCCACTCCGACGAGTTCCTCGTCGAACTGTGCACCTCGGCGTTGTGGCTGGAACGCGGCGAGATTCGCGAACAAGGCGACCTGCACACCGTCTTGCACCATTACAAACACCCCGGCGTTCCCCTCACCGGAGCTCGGCCGTGAGGGGCGTCCGATGACTCGCGTGATCGCCGTGGTGGTGACGCGGCATCGGCGGGAGTCGTTGAGCAAGTCGCTGGCGGTGATCGCCGAGCAGACCCGGCTGCCGGACCACTTGGTGGTGGTGGACAACGGACCGGACGACCCCGCCGAGGAGGTGGTCGCCGACTGCCCGATCCCCTCGACGTACTTGCCGTCGCTGCGCAACCTCGGTGGCGCCGGCGGGTTCGCGTTGGGCATCCTGCATGCCTTGGCCATGGGCGCGGACTGGGTGTGGCTGGCCGACGATGACGGGCGCCCGGCCGACGTCCGGGTGCTGCAGACCCTGCTCGAGGAGGCCAAGCGCCGGGATCTCGCGGTGATCTCGCCGGTGGTCGTCAACATCGACGACCCGGAGCGGCTGGCCTTCCCGCTGCGCCGAGGATTGACCTGGAAGCGCCACCGCAGCGAGTTGGGCGCCGACTTCCTGTTCGGCATCGCCAGCTTTTTCAACGGTGCGCTGTTTAGCGCCGACGCGCTCGACGTCGTCGGCGTGCCGGACTACCGCCTGTTCGTCCGGGGCGATGAGGTGGAGGTGCACCGGCGGGTGGTCCGCTCCGGGCTGCGATTTGGCACCACGTTAAGGGCCTCCTACGCCCATCCCGACGGCAGCGCCGAGTTCAAGCCGATGCTGCGCGGGCGTTTCCACGCCCAAGACCCCGCCGACGACGTCAAGCGCTACTACACCTACCGCAACCGCGGCTACCTGCTGGCCCAGCCGGGGCTGCGGCGAATTGGCATGCTCGAGATCTTCCGGTTCGGGCTGTACTTCCTGGTCACTAAACGAGACCCGAGGGCTTTCCGGCGGTGGTTGCTGCTACTGCGGCAAGGCCGCGCTGAGCGCTTCTACCGGTACGCAGAGCGCTCGACCGGCCACGGTGCGAGGTAAAGTTATGGTCAATGTTTGGGACAGGTGGCCTGCCGCTAGTCCCATTGGTCTAGCCTCCTGCGCGTGCTGACCTCCGGGCACATCGAGATTTTGCGGCGTAAGTCGCGTCCCGATAACGACGCTGACGAACAGGCCGCCGAGCACGACCCCGACGCTGCTAAGAAGGGCAAAACGCCCCGGCTGCTTCGGCTGCTCAGGCTGGCCGCCGCAGTGTTTGGGCTGCTCGGCGCGCTGTGCGCGATCGCCGTGCCGTTGCTGCCGGTGATCCAGGACACCGCAGTGATCACCTGGCCGAACGGCAAGCACCTCGCCCCAGTCAACGCGCCGCTGGTCACCTTCCAGCCGCAGAACCTCACCGCGACGATCCCCTGCGCGGCGGCATCCTCGGTGGACGTCCGCTCGAGGCAGCCGGAGTCGCTGCTGGCCACCACTCCGCCTGGGTCCGCGGACGGGGCAGCGGTGGGCATGGTGCTGCAGGTCGCCGACGGGAAGCTGACCCTGATCAGCCGCGGGCAGGCGCTAGGCAACATCCTGCTGACCGCGATCCCGCCGGGCACCGGGCAGTGCGTTATCAAGGTCACGTCCAGCGCGAAGGGCACCACCGCCTCGGCCGGCGCCACCCAGTTCGTCAAGGTCAGCCAGGACGTCCGCCCACAGGTGACCGGTATCTACTCGGTGCTGGATGAGCGGCTGGATCCGGTGACCGGGGTGTCGGTGCAGATCACCGCCGACACCCGCTTCCAGTCCGTGCCCCATCCGATCAAGCTCGCCGCGATCGCGCTGGCTGTGGTGTGCGTACTGATCAGCCTGGTCCTGGTGCAGCGGCTGGATCGCCGGATTGGTCGGGCCGCCCCGCGACTGCTGCCCTCGGGCTGGTGGCGCCCCACCGGGCGGGATGTCACGGTGCTCGCGGTGTTGGCCGTCTGGGTCGTCATCGGCGGGATCACCTCCGACGACGGCTACATCCTGACGATGATCCGCACCCGGGCCGAGATGGGCTACATCGGCAACTACTACCGGTGGTTCAACGTCCCGGAAGCCCCCTTCGGCTGGCCCTACGAGCTGTATGCGTACTGGTCGCAGATCAGCACGGTGCCGCCGTGGCTGCGGTTGCCCGCGTTCGTGATGGGCGGGGTCAGCTGGATGCTGATCAGCCGGGAGATCATGCCCCGGCTGGGCCGGGAGGTGCGCCGCAGCCGGGCTGCCGGCTGGGCCGCCGCCGCGGTGTTCCTGGCGTTCTGGCTGCCCTATAACAACGGGCTGCGGCTGGAGCCGGTGGTGGCCATCGGTTCGCTGCTCGTGCTGTGCGCGGTGGAACGCGCGGTGGCCACCCGCCGGCTGCTGCCGCTGGCGCTGGGTCTGATCGCGGCCGCGTTCACCGTCGCGGCCACGCCCACCGGTTTCATCGCAGTCGCGCCCATCCTGGTGGCGTTGCGACCGCTGGTGAAGCTGCTGCACCAGCACGCCGCGGTGTCCGGTCGGGCGGCGGTGGTGGGACCGATACTCGGCGCCGGCCTGCTGGTCCTCGTGGTGATCTTCGCCGATCAGACGCTGGCCGGGGTGCTGGAAGCCACCCGGATCCGCACCGAGATCGGACCCAACCTGTCCTGGTTCCAGGAACCGCTGCGCTACCAGTGGCTGTTCTCCGACATGCCCGACGGGGCGCTGGCCCGCCGGTTCCCGGTCCTGATGCTGCTGCTGTGCCTGGGCACCAGTCTGGTGGTGCTGCTGCGCCGCGGCGGCATCCCCGGTGCCGGTCTGGGCCCGAGCCGGCGGCTGATCGGCACCGCGGGCACCGCGCTGGCGCTGCTGGCGCTGACGCCGACCAAGTGGACGCACCACTTCGGCGCGTTCGCCTCGATCGGCGCCGCGCTGGCCGCGCTGACCGCGCTGGCCACCAGCTCGAACGTGCTGCGCTCGGCGCGTAACCGCTGGTGGTTCCTGTCCGGCATGCTGGTGATCCTGGCGATGT
>DATELN010000041.1:0-18186 GCA_035276605.1 Pseudonocardiaceae bacterium
GTTGCGCCGTCGCCGGTGGCCTTGCAATGTGTGGGTGACCGCGCACCGACATCTCATCGGCGACGGAACTGAGCCGTGCGAAACGCTCACCCGCAACCCCAACCCGTTCTGCCAACCGCGCCAGGTGCTTGTTGTGCCACGCCAGCCTGACGCCTCCCCCGTCCCGTCCCGGCTCAACCAGGGTAAGAAGGCTTCGACTCACCATTCCTAGCCGGTTGGCCAGCGCTGAGTGTCACACGCTGAGCGGCTGTACGCTGCGTAGTCGGTCTTAACGGTCCGTCGCTGTCTCCAGTCGCCGCCTAACCTGGCAAACGTGCCCGAACAGGTTCCCGCGCAACGGGGCGGCTGGATCCGCAAGCTCTGGGCGGCGTGCTGGCGCCATCCCCGCCTCACCCTCGCAGCACTGCTCGCGTCCGGTTTCGGTGTCGGCACAGAGGCGGTCACTCCACTGCTCACCCGGCTCGCACTGGACGATGCCGTGGTGGGCACCACCGACCGGCTGGGTTGGCTGGTCGCTGGCCTGGCGGGGATGGCGCTGCTGCAGTTCGCCACCGCGTTCGTACGCCGTTATCTCGGCGGCTGGCTGTCCTTGAACGTGCAGCACGACTTGCGCACTGCGGTGTTCCGCGCGGTGCAGAAACTCGACGGCGCCAAGCAGGACAGCCTGCGCACCGGGCAGGTCGTCTCCCGCGCCATCTCCGATCTGCAGCTGGTGCAGGGACTGCTGTCGATCGTGCCACTGACGGCGGGCGTGGTAGTGCTCTTTGTCGCCGCGTTGGCCGCGATGCTGTGGCTGTCCCCGGTGCTCACGCTTACCGCGCTGGTCGTGGTACCAGCCACCGCGCTGGTCACCACCCGGACGCGGCGCAGGTTGTTTCCCGCGACCTGGTCGGCGCAGCAGCGCGCGGCCGACCTCGCCGAGCATGTCGAGGAGACCGTCACCGGGGTCCGGGTGGTCAAGGGATTCGGCCAGGAAGCGCGTGCGGTGTCCCAACTCGATGCGCTGGCCGGGCAGCTGTATGCCGAACGGCTCCGCGCAGCCCGGCTGAATGCGACTTTCGCCCCGACACTGACTGCGCTGCCCCCATTAGGGCAGGTCGCGGTGTTTGCTCTGGGCGGCGTGCTGACGCTGAACGGGACGATCAGCTTGGGCACCTTTGTGGCGTTCGTCGCGTATCTGGCGCTGCTGGTCATGCCGGCCCGGCTGGTCGCCAGCCTGGTGGTGCTCGCCCAGTTGGCCCGGGCCGGCGTCGAGCGGGTCTACGAGCTGATCGACTCCCAACCCGAGATTCGGGATGCACCGGACGCGATCGATGTCCCGGACGGTCCGCTGGCGGTGCAGCTGGCCGGGGTACGTTTCGGATACACCCGCAGCGAGCCGGTACTCAACGGGCTGTCGTTAAGCATCGAACCGGGCGAGACGCTGGCCCTGGTAGGCACCCCGGGTTCTGGCAAGTCCACGGTGTCGCTGCTGCTGGCCCGGTTCTATGAGGCGCAGCAGGGCACGATCTGGATCGGCCCGCCCGGCCGGACCGTTGACATCCGGCAGCTGCGGCTGGCGTCGTTGCGAAACGCCGTAGGAATGGTGTTCGAGGAGGCGTTCCTGTTCTCCGACACCGTACGGGCCAACATCGCCTACGGGTGCCCAGATGCCACTGACGAGCAGGTGCGCCGGGCGGCGAAGGCGGCTGCTGCCCACGATTTCATCTGCGCGCTGCCGGGGGGCTATGACACCCGGGTCGGCGAGCGCGGGCTTACCCTGTCCGGCGGTCAACGCCAGCGGATCGCGCTGGCTAGAGCACTGCTGTCAGACCCGCGGGTACTCGTACTCGATGACGCCACCTCGGCAGTCGACGCCGCAACGGAAGCCGCCATCCATGCCACCGTGCGCACAGTCATCGCCCAGCGCACCACCTTGCTCATCGCGCACCGCCGCTCGTCGCTGGCGTTGGCTGATCGGATCGCGGTGCTTGACGGCGGCCGCGTCGTCGACGTCGGTACGCACGCGGAACTGACCGCACGATGTGAGCTGTTCCGCGCGCTGCTCGCCGGGCCCGGCGAGCTGATCGAGGATGTCACCGCTGTACCGGATCCGGCTTTAAGCTCGATTCGCCGTCCGGACGGCATCACCCCGCAGCTGTGGCCCGACGCAGCATTGACGGACGACGGAGATGACTCCGGCGGCGATCCGCGAACACCGCAAGCGGCGCAGAGCGTTGGCGTTCGGGGCGGGATGGGCGGCGGTGGCCGAAGCGGCATGGCAGCCAGCATGGTCGGCAGCATCGGGCCGACCCCGGAGCTGCTCGCGGCGGTGGCCACGTTGCCGCCGGTCAGCGCGCAGCCGGCGCTGGGCAGGGTCGATCCGACAGCACCCGATCCGCACTTCCGCCTGCACCGGTTGCTACGGCCGATGCTGGGGTGGCTGTCCCTGACCGCTGCGCTGGTCGGGCTCGACGCGCTGGCCACCGTGGCGTTCCCGGCGTTGGGCGGTTTCGCCGTCGAGGCCATCACCCGGCACGCACCGCACCTGCTGGCCATCGCGGTCGCCGTCGGGCTTGGCGTGGTTATCGCTGACTGGCTGGTCATCGCGGCGCAGACCGTGGTCGCCGCCCGGGCCGGCGAAACGCTGCTGTACCTGCTGCGAGTCCGCAGCTTCGCGCACCTGCAGCGGCTGGGGCTCGATTACTTCGAGCGGGAGATGCCGGGCCGGATCATGACCCGGATGACCACCGACGTGGACGCGCTGTCCACCTTCCTGCAGACTGGTCTGTCCACCGCGCTGATCAGCGTCCTCACCGTGGTGGGAGTCGCCATCGTGCTGCTGGTCACCGACACCGCGCTGGCCGCAGTAGCGATGCTGGGCCTTCCAGTGCTGATCGCCGCCACGGTGGCGTTCCAGCGGCTGTCGTCGGTGGCTTACGCCGAGGCGCGGGAACGGGTCAGCGAGGTCAACGCCGACCTTCAGGAGAACGTGTCCGGTGCGCGGGTGACGCAGGCGTTCACCCGTGAGCGGCGATCGGCCCGGGACTTTTCCGCCCGCAGCGATGCCTACCGGCGCAGCCGGCTGCGCGCCCAGCGCTACATCGCCACGTATTTCCCCTTCGTGGCGATGCTGTCCGGGCTTGGGCAGGCCGCTGTGCTGGGCGTCGGGGCTTACCGGGTGGCTACCGGAACCCTCACCGCTGGGGTGCTCACCGCATTCCTGCTGTATCTCGGCCTGTTCTTCGCCCCGGTGCAACAGTTATCCCAAGTTTTCGACGGCTACCAGCAGGCCGCGGTCGGGCTCCGGCGCATCCGGGAACTGCTGGACACACCGATCTCGGTGCCGGCTCCGGGCGCGGACGCGGTAGCGATCCCGGCGCGGCTACGCGGCGAGGTCGAGCTGCGGGATGTCACCTTCAGCTACCCCGGCTCGGCGTCACCCGCGCTGGCCGGGGTGTCGCTGCGCGTTGCGCCCGGGGAGACCGTCGCCCTGGTAGGCGCCACCGGAGCCGGCAAGTCCAGCGTGGTGAAACTGCTCGCTCGGTTTTACGACCCGACCGCCGGAACCGTGCTGATCGACGGGGTGGATGTGCGCCGTTTCGACCCGGCGGCTTTGCATCACCGGCTAGGTGTGGTGCCGCAAGAGGCACACCTGTTCAGCGGGGACATCGCCAGCAACATCAGCTACGGCGCTCCCGGCGCCTCCCCTGCGCAGGTAGAGGCAGCGGCGCGCCGGGTCGGCGCGCTGGCCGCTATTGCCGCGCTGCCGCACGGGTTCCGCCAGGCGGTCGGCGAACGGGGGCAGGGCTTGTCGGCCGGGCAGCGGCAACTGATCGCGCTGGCCCGCGCCGAGCTGGTCGACCCCGACGTGTTGTTGCTCGATGAGGCGACCGCGGCGCTGGATCCGGCCACCGAGTCGGCAGTGTTGGCCGCCACCGAGCGGCTCGCCGCGCCGCGCACCACCGTCGTTATCGCGCACCGGCTGGCCACCGCGGCCAAGGCCGACCGGATCGTGGTGCTCGACGGCGGCCGGATCGTGGAGCAGGGCCGCCACCTGGAGCTGCTCACCGCCAGCGGGCCCTACTCCCGCCTGTGGGCCGCCGGCTCACCAGATGGACCTCAGCTGGGCGTGGGGGCCGCCTAAGTCTGCGGCTCTTCAAGTACCACCAACCCGGGTCCGGGCGGTCGTTAACCACTACCAACGTCCGCCACCCAGATCGGCCAGGCCGAAGCCGGTGGCGTCGGGCAGCTAGGTCGGTCGTGGCAGCGGTCATCGCCGACGCGCCGCTTGTTGCCGTGCACCTCGTCGCCGCGGATGGGTACTAGCCTGGATGCCAGCCTCAGCGCCCCTGAGCAAACCTGCACTTCAACGGATAGAGGCGACGTCCAGCAGTGTCCCGCAGCGACCACCCCGTCCAGTTCGGCCCCAATGAGTGGCTCGTCGAGGAGATGTACGAACAGTTCCTGGCCGATCCCTCGGCGGTGGACACCTCGTGGCATGACTTTTTCGCCGGCTATCGGCCACCTGGCGACAACGGCGCCACATCGCAGATCAGCGAAGACCGGACCGCCGTCTCCATCCCGGCGCAGCCCGAACTTCAGCACGAGGCCACCACGCCGCTGCGCGGGGCAGCGGCTCGGGTAGTGGCGAACATGGAGAGCTCGCTGGAGCTGCCGACGGCCACCAGCGTGCGTGCGGTACCGGCGAAGCTGCTCGTCGACAACCGCATTGTGATCAACAACCACCTCCGGCGGACGCGCGGTGGAAAGGTCAGCTTCACCCACCTCATTGGTTACGCCATCGTGCGGGCGCTGGCCGATCACCCGCAGCTGAATCGCCACTACACCACCGACGCGCGTGGCAAGCCCGCCGTCGTGGCACCCGAGCACGTCAACTTGGGCCTGGCGATCGACCTCAAGACCGCGAAAGCGCGCAGCCTCGTCGTCGCCTCGATCAAGGCGTGCGAGGTGATGACGTTCGCCCAGTTCTGGCAAGCCTACGAGGACATCATCCGCAAGGCCCGGGACGGCAAGCTCACCACTGAGAATCTTGCGGCCACCACGATCTCGCTGACCAACCCAGGCACCATCGGGACCAACCACTCGGTGCCCCGGCTGATGTCCGGGCAGGGCGCGATCATCGGCGTCGGGGCGATGGAATACCCGGCGGCCTTCCAGGGCGCCAGTGACCAGGCACTCGCGGACATGGCGATCAGCAAGATCATCACCTTGACGTCGACCTACGATCACCGGATCATCCAGGGCGCCGAGTCCGGCGAGTTCCTGCGCCGGGTGCACGAACTGCTGCTTGGTGAGGACGGTTTTTACGACGGCATCTTCGCCTCGCTGCGCATTCCGTACGAGCCGGTGCGCTGGGTGCAGGACATTCCCGAAGGCGCGGTCGACAAGACGGCCCGGGTGCTGGAGCTGATCGACGCGTTCCGCACCCGCGGGCATTTGATGGCCGACACCGACCCGTTGAACTACCGGCAGCGCAGACACCCCGACCTTGACGTACTCAGCCACGGCCTCACCCTGTGGGACCTGGATCGCGAGTTCGCCGTCGGGGGGTTCGCCGGGCGCTCATACATGCACCTGCGCGACGTCCTGGGCGTGTTGCGCGACGCCTACTGCCGCAACATCGGGGTGGAGTACATGCACATCTCCGCACCCGACGAGCGCCGGTGGCTACAGGAACGCGTGGAACGAGTGCACGCCAAACCCAGCCGCGCCGAGCAGAAATACATCCTGTCCAAACTCAATGCCGCGGAGTCGTTTGAGACCTTCCTGCAGACCAAGTACGTCGGGCAGAAGCGATTCTCCCTAGAGGGCGCCGAAACGGTAATCCCGCTGCTGGACGCCGTGCTGGACAAGGCCGCCGAGTATGCGCTGGATGAGGTGGTGCTCGGCATGCCGCACCGCGGCCGGCTCAACGTACTGGCCAACGTGGTGGGCAAGCCGTACTCGCAGATCTTCCGGGAGTTCGAGGGCAACCTCGATCCCGGCCAGGCGCATGGTTCCGGCGACGTCAAGTACCACTTGGGCGCCGAGGGCAAGTACTACCGGATGTTCGGCGAGGGCGAGACGAAGGTGTCGCTGATCTCCAACCCATCGCACCTGGAGGCCGTGGACCCGGTACTGGAAGGCATCGCCCGAGCCAAGCAGGACATTCTCGATAAGGGACCGGAAGGTTTCACCGTGCTGCCGGTCGCGCTGCACGGTGACGCCGCTTTCGCGGGACAGGGCGTGGTCGCGGAGACTTTGAACCTTTCGCAACTGCGCGGGTACCGCACCGGCGGCACCGTGCACGTGATCGTGAACAATCAGGTCGGGTTCACCACCGCGCCGCAATATGCGCGATCCAGCGAGTACCCCACCGATGTGGCCAAGACGATTGGCGCTCCGGTATTCCACGTCAATGGCGACGATCCCGAATCCTGCGTCTGGGTGGCCAAGCTTGCGGTGGATTACCGGCAGGCCTTCCGTAAAGACGTCGTTATCGACATGATCTGTTATCGTCGGCGGGGCCATAATGAGGGTGACGATCCGTCGATGACGCAACCGAAGATGTACGACATTATCGACAGCAAACGGTCGGTCCGCAAAGGTTACACCGCGGCACTCATTGGCCGCGGCGACCTTCCTGTGGAGGAGGCCGAACGCGCACTAAAGGACTACGCTCAACAACTTGAGCACGTCTTCAACGAGGTGCGCGAACTGGAGAAGGCCACCGTGGCGCCCAGCGAATCGGTGGAAGCCGAGCAGCTGGTGCCGACTGGGCTGGACACCGGGGTCGACATCAGCGTCATCGAACGCATCGCTGATGCACACGTCAACTTGCCCGAAGGTTTCACCCCACATCCCCGAGTTCGGCCGGTGCTGGAAAAGCGGGCGAAAATGGCCCGCGAAGGCGGTATCGACTGGGCCTTCGCCGAGCTGCTGGCGCTTGGTTCGGTGTGCCTGGACGGCCGCATGGTGCGGCTGTCCGGCCAGGACACCCGGCGCGGCACCTTCGTGCAACGGCACTCGGCGCTGATCGACCGAAAGACTGGTGCCGAGTACACGCCGCTGATGAACCTTTCGCCGGACCAAGCGAAATTCTTGGCCTATGACTCCGCATTGTCCGAATTCGCGGCGCTGGGCTTTGAATACGGCTATTCAGTGGCCTACCCAGATGCGTTGGTGCTGTGGGAGGCGCAGTTCGGCGATTTCGCCAATGGCGCGCAGCCGGTGATCGATGAGTTCATCTCCTCCGGTGAAGCCAAATGGGGACAACGTTGCGACGTAGTCTTATTGTTGCCGCACGGTCATGAAGGCCAGGGCCCCGATCACACCTCCGGGCGCATCGAGAGATTCCTGCAACTGTGCGCGGAAGGCTCCATGACCGTAACCCAGCCCTCCACTCCAGCGAACTACTTCCATCTGCTGCGCCGGCACGCCTTGGACGGGGTGCACCGGCCGCTGGTGGTGTTCACGCCCAAGTCGCTGTTGCGGCTCAAGGCAGCGGTCAGCCCGCTGGAGGACTTCACCTCGGGGCGTTTCGCCTCGGTGCTCGATGACCCGACGATCATCGACCGTTCGGCGGTGCGCCGGGTGCTGCTGTGCAGCGGCAAAATCAGCTATGAGCTGCACGCCGTCCGCCAGCAGCGGGGTATCCACGACATCGCGATCGTGCGGATCGAGCAGCTCTATCCGCTGCCCCAGCGGCGGCTGGCCGCCGCGCTGGATCGTTACCCGGGCGCCACCGACGTGTGCTGGGTGCAGGAGGAACCCGCCAACCAGGGCGCGTGGCCGTTCTACGGGCTGAGCCTGCCCGAGCTGATGCCCGAGCGGCTGAGCGGGTTGCGGCGGATCTCACGGCGTGCGATGGCGGCCCCATCCGCGGGATCGGCCAAAGTGCACGACGTAGAGCAACGCGAACTCATCGCCGCCGCCCTCGAGTCCTAAATTCCGTCCCTCCATCCCGGCGTGTCGTGCTCTCCTGCTCGGTGTGTCGTGCTCTCCTGCTCGGTGTGTCGTGCGCTGGCGCCCGGCTCGCCTACCCTCCGCTAGCCGATATCAGCACAGGCCCCTCGGATAAGGAGGAGTCGAGGTGTACTTCACCGATCGCGGCATCGAAGAACTCGAAGACCGGCGCGCCACCGAGCAGCTCAGCATCGAATGGCTGGCCGCGCGGATGCGTGCGTTCGTTGACGAGCACCCGGAGTTCGAGGACGCTGTCGAGGCGCTGGCCACATTCCTAGCGCGCGACGATGCCGACGACCCAGACGATCTGTCAGCTTGACGGCAGTGCCGCGCCGCGTGGGCACGAGCACGCGACACACCGGCTGGGTGGGGTGAGGGGCGGGGGTGGCGCGTGAGTCACCAGGCATAGGCTTCCGGGGCGGGCTTGGAGCCATTGGGGGCTGGTGCCGGGAACAGCTCATCGAGCCGGGCGAGCACCTCGGCGTCGAGGGTGATCCCGACAGCCCGCAGTGACCCGTCCAGCTGCGTGGCGGTTCGCGGACCGACAATCGGCGCGGTCACCCCTTCCTGGTGCAGCAACCACGCCAGCCCGACGTTGGCCGGATCCTCGCCGAGGTCGGCACAGAGCTTCTCGTAGCCGTCGATGCGCTCGCGATGTGTTTCCAGCTTGCTGGCATAGAAGTCCGAGGTGCTGCGCGAACCGCTGCCCTCGCGTTGCTTGCGCAACACCCCACCGAGCAGGCCGCCTTGTAGCGGCGACCAGGGGATCATCCCGATGCCGTAGTGCCGCGCGGCGGGTAGCACCTCCAGCTCGATCCACCGGTTGATCAAGTTGTAGATGGACTGCTCACTGACCAGCCCGATGATGTGCTGGCGGTGGGCCGCCTCCTGGGCCGCGGCGAGGTGCCAGCCGGCGAAGTTTGATGAGCCCACATAGATGATCTTGCCTTGTTGCCGGAGCACCGACATGGCCTCCCAGATCTCTTCCCACGGGGTTGCCCGGTCCACGTGATGCATCTGGTAAAGGTCGATGTAGTCGGTCTGCAGCCGGCGCAGCGACCCGTCGCAAGCCCGCCGGATGTTCAGCGCGGAAAGCTTGTTGTCATTGGGCCAGTCCCCCATGGAGCCGTAGAGTTTCGTGGCCAGCACGGTGCGCTCGCGACGTCCGCCGCCGGTGGCGAACCAGCGGCCGATGATTTGCTCGGTGACCCCCTTGCCCTTCTGCCAACCGTAGACGTTGGCCGTGTCGAAGAAGTTGATGCCATGCTCATGGGCCCGGTCCATGATCGCGTGGCTGTCCGACTCCCACGTCTCTGGACCGAAGTTCATGGTGCCCAGGCACAGGCGGGATACCGAAAGGCCGCTGCGGCCCAGCTGCGTGTACTCCATGGACTCAGCGTCGCACCAAGGCAGGCGCTAGACCACCGGAGACCCATTCCGGCACGATGCATCCTCGTGCCGCCCGGCTACCGCGGCATCAATGCGCTCCGCAGTGCCCTCGTCGGCGGTTGCCAGGCATCGGACGTTCCGCAAGCGGTCCGAAGGGGCGCGTCACCACATCCACCACGTACCAGATCCACGATCTTCCACCGGACAGGTACCCCATTTCTTCGACCTTCTCCGCGATTGGTGGCAGCGAAACAACTACCGCGTTCCCGACGATTTTCGCCACGGTGCTACTGATATGTACCTGTCAGGTCGAGAACAACCAGAATGGCCCTCCAATCCAACGATACGGCGAGCTATTTATTGTTGCGAGCTCGCTTGCTTATGGCTGCACGGCAACCGCAAACTACCTTCCTGACGGCCCAATCGACTGGCTGAGCTGGCTGCCAACCGTGCGTAAGCGGTCTTGACCTGGGCCTGGGTCGCCGATGCACGCTAGTTGCCATGAGCGCCCTACCGCACGTTGAGGTGGCTGGAGTCCGGTCAGACCTCTTTGGTCCGAACCGCCGCACCACCACGGTCGGGCTCCTCCTGCTGGTCAGCATGGTGGCGTTCGAGGCGATGGGGGTGGGCACCGCCATGCCGGCCCTGGTGGCCGACATCGGCGCACTGTCGCTGTACGCGTGGCCGTTCGTGGCGTTCATGGCGGCTGGCGTGTTCGGCACCGTGCTCGGCGGGCGGTGGTGCGACGTGGCCGGACCGCGAGTCCCGCTGGTGGTATCCCCGGTGGTGTTCGGGGCCGGTCTGCTGGTAGCCGGTACGGCCACCGGCATGACGCAGTTGCTCGTGGGGCGCGTGCTGCAGGGTTGGGGCGCCGGTGCCCTGACGGTCACGGCGTATGTGCTGATCGCGGTGGTTTACCCCGAGCGCACCCGTCCCGCTGTGTTCGGGCTGATGTCCTCGGCGTGGGTACTGCCCTCGTTGATCGGCCCACCGGTAGCCGGGCTGGTAACTGAACGGATCTCGTGGCACTGGGTGTTTCTCGGCCTAGTCCCCGTGGTGGTGCTTGCGGTCGGGCTGGTCGTACCGGCGGTGCGCCAGCTCGACCGTTCCGAAACCAGCGTCAGCGCCAGCCCGCGCCGGCGCGGGCTGGCGCTCGCCGCTCTCGGTGCCGCGGTGGCGGTTTCCGCACTGAGCTGGGCTTCCCAGCACGCGACCGTCCCGGCCGCCGCAGTGGCCGGGGTGGCGGTGCTGCTGCTGGTGCCGTCGATGTCTCGACTGCTGCCTGCTGGAGTGTCTCGGGCCCGCCGGGGAGTACCGGCCGTGGTGGCCGCCAGGGGACTGCTCGCCGGTGTGTTCTTCACTGCCAATGCCTACCTGCCGTTGATGTTGACCAGCACCCACCACTGGACCCTGGCCACTGCCGGGCTACCGCTGGTCGTCGGCTCGCTGGGTTGGTCGGCTGCCGCGGCGTGGCAGGGGCGTCATCCGGATCTGCCCCGGCACAGGCTGCTGCGGGTTGGGTTCAACGTGCTTACCGTGGGTACTGCCGGGCTGCTGCTGGTCGCACCCGCCTGGGGTGTGCCGTGGTTGGCGTTGCCGCTGTGGGGCGTCGCCGGCATCGGCATGGGGTTGGGCATGTCGTCGGTATCGTTGTTGCTGCTGCAACAGTCCAGCGCCGGCGAGGTGGGGTTTCACTCGTCGGCCGCGCAGATGTCCGACCAGCTCACCGCAGCGATCCTGATCGGTGTTGGCGGAGCGCTGCTGGCGCTGCTGGATGCTCCGGTGATCGCGCTGTCGATGCTGCTCGGGGTTCTGGCCGGTCTCGGTGTGCTCGGGGCGACGCTGGCCGGCCGCGCAGCCAGCACACCAGGCGTCACGGCAAGCCGTTGACTAATTCCTTGGCGAGGTCGGCCGGGGCTGCCCGGTCCTGAGTGATACGCCGGTTGAGCTCGGTCAGCTTGGGCGTCAGCACGACTCTGCGCACTCCACCAAGCAGCAGCGCCACCGCCCCGGGTAACTCCACCTGCCACAACCGTTGCGCCGAGGTCATGCCCATCCCGCGGGCTGCATCGACCACCCCAGACTCGACGCTGCGCACCCCGGCGTAGCTGCCGGCAAGCACCGGAGGCACCGCCAGCACGACCAGCGCAACCAGGGTGGCTACCCCCTGCGAGCGCAGCAGCAAGAACAAGAAGGTCAGCAGACCCAGGGTGGGCAGCGCCCGCATCGCGTTGGCTGACCCGACCAGCACCACCCGCCGCGGGCGGTGTGCCCCACCAGCAACCCCACCGGTACCGCGACCACCGAGGCGGTGAGCACTGCAACGGCGGTGTAGTACAGGTGCTCCGCGATGCGCGCTGCGACCCCGTCCGGGCCGCGCCAGTGCGCCGGGTCGGCGAGCCAGGCCACCACCTGGGAAAAGATCAAGGGCCAGCACCGGCACCGTGTACACCACCGTGGCCGAGCCGAACACCGCAGCCCGCAGCCAGCGGGAGCGTTGCGCCGCCCAGCCCAGCGGCAACGCCGCTGCAAGGCCGATGAGCAACGGCAACAGCGCCAAGACCAGGTGCTGGCCCAGCAGCTCGAGCACTTTGACCCGCTTACTTGGGCTGCTCAGGTAGCCGCCGATATCACCGAGTATCGGCGCCCCGCTTCCGGCGCCAGGCGGCGAGTACGGCCTCGGCGCGCACGCCACCCACCGCGGCGCCGTCGCCGTCGACTACCACGCCGAGGCCCGAGGGCGAGGACAACGCCGCATCCAGCACGGTGCGCATGGGCCCCCCTTGCCGGTGAGTCGATCCCCCTGGCCGCAACGCACCATCAGGTTCGGCTGGATCGAGCCAGCCCCGCGGCCGGCCGGCAGGGTCCACGGCCAGCCGCCATCCTGGCCCTACCGAAGCCTCGCCGAGCGGCACGGGTGGCCACCTCGTGCACCGGCAGGCCGTCGGTGGGGAAGAAAGACAGCGCCCGGTAACCGCGGTCCCGGCCGACGAAGGTGGCGACGAAGTCGTCCGCTGGTTCGGCCAGCAGCCGCTGGGGCGGATCGAACTGGGCCAGCACGCCACCGGTACGCAATACCGCGACGGCGTCACCCAGCTTGACCGCCTCGTCGATGTCGTGGGTGACGAACAGGATCGTCTTGGCCAGTTGGCCATGCAGTCGCAGCAACTCGTCCTGCAGGCCTTCCCAGACCACCGGTCGACAGCGGAGAACGGCTCGTCCATTAGCAGTACCGGCGGGTCAGCGGCGAGTGCGCGAGCGACCCCGACCCGCTGCTGCTGCTGCCCGCCGGACAGCTGCGCCGGGTAGCGCGAGCCCAACTCGGCTGACAACCCGACGAGCTCAAGCAACTGCTGCGCTCGGGCCCGGGCCGCTCGCCGGGTGACCCCGGTCAACCGCGGCACCGTGGCAATGTTGTCCACGACGGTGCGATGCGGGAACAACCCGGCCTGCTGAATGACGTAACCGATTCCCCCGACGCAACTGGGCTGGCGGTTGAGAACGCACGTCGCGCCCAGCGACCAGCACGGTGCCCGACGTGGGTTCGATCATGCGGTTGACCATGCGCAGCGAGGTGGTCTTGCCACAGCCTGACGGCCCGACCAGCACGGTGATCTGCCCTTGGCGAGCCACGAGATCCAGCTCCCGGACCGCCACGGTCCCGTCCGCGAACCGCTTCGTGCCACCCCGAAACTCGATCATCCACGAACCGTAACCCGACAAACCCGTTCCCGACATGGAGCCATATCGGGCTGAATCGGACCCACAAACCCGATATGTCCCCATATCGGGAGGCAGGGATCAGTGCGGGAGGAGGGGGCCGCGCTGCAGTAGGGCGCGGAAGTCGGCGGCGGGCAGGGCGCGGGAAAACAGCCAGCCCTGGTAGGCGTTGACGCCGAGGCCGCGCAGTATCTGCAACTGAGCCGCGGTCTCGACACCTTCGGCGATGCAGACGCGACCCATCGCATGGGCCATCTCCACCACCGCGCGGACCACCGCGTTATCTGACCGGTCAGCGCCTATTCCGGAGATGAACTGCCGGTCCATTTTGACGATCTGAGCGGGCAGCTCCTTGAGCCGGGCCAGCGAGGAATAACCGGTGCCGAAGTCGTCCACCGCAAACCGCGCCCCGCGTTCAACCAGCTCGGTCATCGCCTCCCGGGTGGCGCTGGGCAGGTCGATCAGCGTGGTCTCCAGCAGCTCCACCACCAGGCGATCCCACGGCAGCCCGGCCTCGGCCACCGCGTTGGCGACCATAGCCACGAACGCGGATTCGCCAGGATCGGACAGGTTCACGGCGACGGAGACCGACCGACCATCCCACGACACCCAGTTGCGTGCCTCCCGCAGCGCGGTACGCAACACCCACCGGTCTAGCTCACGCATCAGCCCCCCAAGCTGAGCGACCGGCAGGAACACATCCGGGCTGAGCATCCCGCGCTCCGGATGCGGCCAACGGATCAACGCCTCGGCCGACACGATTCGTCCATCGGAATCGACCACGGGTTGGTAGTTCAGTTGCAGTTCGTCACGGGCCAGCGCCTCGCGAAGCTCGCACTCCAGCTCGACCTGCCGGTCGGCGGACGCAATCAGCGCCGCGTTGGCCATCGCGAAGTGCCCGGTGTCGGTCCGCTTGGCCTCGTACATAGCCGCGTCGGCGAAGCGCATCAGGTCTTGCGCCGTGCTGGTGGAGTCGTCTAGCACGGCTACGCCGATAGCCGCCGACAGCCGGATCACCTGCCCCCGCAGTGGGATCGCGGTGCCTAATAGTCCCGAGACTCGAGCGACGAGGGAGCCGATCCCGCCCTGAGCGGACACATCAGCACAGACCACCACGAAGACGTCACCGGAAAGCCGGCCGGCGGTGCAGCCCTCGGGCAACCCGTCGGCCAGCCACCGCGCCAGCGCGACTAGCAGCTCGTCGCCTGCATCGTGGCCGAGTGCGTCATTGACCCGCTTGAAGTTGTTGACACCGCAGAACAGCACCGCGACGTCGGACGCGCCGCTGGCCAGTAGCTCGGTCAAGTTATCCCGGATCGCCGCCCGATTGGGCAACCCAGTGAGTTCGTCGTGGGTCGCGCGGTAGGTAAGCGACTCGGCCACCCGGCGCCGCTCGGTGATGTCGGTGAAGATCACCAAAAGGAAACGTTGACCGTCGTCTTGGACGGACGCCGAGACGTGCAATTCGCAGTACACCGGGTCGCCATCGGCGCGCAGCAGCATCCGCTGGGGGACTGTATAGCTCTCCGACCTGGCGGCATGATGAGAGCGCAAGGGATGCAGTTGGGTGGTCCGCTCATCGGGGTGAGTGAGCGCCTGGCAGCTCATCCCTCGCAGCGTCTCCAGGTCATAACCCAGCAGCTTGCACAACGCTTCGTTGGCGTCGACGAGCCGATCATTGTCGTCGAAGATCCCGATGCCCACCGGGGTGATTGCCACCAGATCCGCAAAACGCTGGCTGGAGCGCATCATCCGGGTTTCCGCTGCGCGCTGCTCGGTCACATCCTGGACCGTGCCGACCAGTCGGGAACCGCCCGAGGCGTCGGCGATGGCCCCGCCGTGGCAGCGGACGGTGCGCACCGCGCCGTCAGGTCGCAGTATCCGGTGCTCGAAGGTCACTGGCTTCTGGTCGGCGACCAGCTGGCGCCACAGCCCGTCCACCCACTCCCGATCATCGGGATGTACCAGGGACAGGAAGGTCTGGTAGGTGCTGCGATCGGCGGAGACTCCGTATAGCTCTTGCAACGTGTCCGACCAGACGAGCCGGTCACGGTCCGGTTCCCACTCCCAGGTGCCGATGCGGACGACCCGCTGAGCCTGCGCCAACCGGTGTTGTTCGGCGCGCAGGGCCCGCTCCAGTGCCTTCTCCTGGGTGACCTCCTGCACGGTGCCTACCAGGCGCAGCGGCTCGCCCCAGTTCGAGCGCTCAATCTGCACACGGCATGAGTAATGCAAGTCACCATGCTCGGGAAGACCCCGGAAGCCCACCTGCAGGGAGTCCGCGTCGAGGTCGGACACCAGCTCATGGACCTGCTGGAGCAGCCGGGGAAGATCCTCCGGATGGATGTGCTGAAACGGGTCGGCGTCGTTGCACTGACCGCCGAACAGCTCGGCTAGTGCCGGACTGTAATGAATGCTGTTAGTGGACCATTCCCAGACGAAGCTGCCGACCCGGGCGATCCGCTGAGCTTGCAGCAGCCGGGCATTTTCCTGGACCAGGTCGCTGGTATCCGGTGGCGGCCCAGCGGCGTACAGGTCGGAGATATCGATCAAGAACACCATGAGCAGGTCGGTGCCCGGCAGGGGCCAGAATGCCACGCGGACTGGTAGCACCATGCCATCCGGGCCGACCAACCCAGCGTCAGTGCCGGTGTCGGTGCCGCCGTAGGTGATGTCCGCGCTTGTCGGTGCTCCCACCAGCACGCTGTGCAGTGGCAGGCCGATCAGCGAATCGGGCAGCCACCGTCCGGCAAGCTGGGCTGCCGCTGGATTGGCCTGCACGATCACGCCGTTCTGACACACCAACGCGGGTGAGTCCGGTAACGGCAGCTGCGGGATCTGCGCCGAGTCGACCGCCTCAGGCGCAACCCAGCCGAGAGAGCTAGACCGTCCGGGCCGGAATGCGGCAAGTGGGCGGCCAGGGGCGCGCCACGCACCCTGTCCTGGGTCCAGCGATACGGGCACGAAATCGACCCGCTCAGCTCGCTCGGCCACGGCCCCACCCTCTCGTCGCGAAGCACTCCCGCTCTCGCAACGACCAGTCACAACCCTGTCGAGTGCACCAACGCGCGAACCGGCGATTAGTTATGCGATGGCAGCAACCGCGTGTGACAGGGGATACCCGACTGCCGCTGAAGTGGATCTAGAACGTCACCAGATCAGGTGGCTAAAGTCGCATTGCGCCGTCGGGTGGGTAGCTAGGAGACCTCGTGCAGTTCCGCGAACTAGCCGTACCGGGAGTGATCGAGTTCACACCCATCGTCTTCCCCGACGCACGTGGTCAGTTCGTGGCGCCGTTCCAGGAGGCGTCGTTCACCAAAGCCACCGGTCATCCCCTGCAACTGGCCCAGTCCAACCACAGCGTCTCCCGCCGAGGCGTGATCCGCGGGCTGCATTTCTCCGACGTGCCACCGGGGCAGGCCAAATACCTGCACTGCGCCCACGGCGCGCTGCTGGACGTCGCGGTCGACGTCCGCCTGGGCTCGCCCACCTTCGGCCGCTGGTGTTCGGTACTGCTGGATGCCAAGACCTACCGCGCGGTGTACCTCGCCGAAGGCATCGGGCATGCCTTTGCCGCGCTGACCGACGACACCGTGATGTCCTATCTGTGTTCCACCGAATACGACCCCGCTGCCGAACACACCGTGCACCCGCTGGACCCGGCACTACGCCTGCCCTGGCCACCCGACCTCGAGCCGGTGCTGTCCGACAAAGACCGCACTGCCCCCACCCTCGCCGAAGCCGCCGCAGCAGGCATCCTTCCCCACTGGTCGGCCTGCCAACGCCACTACGCCGATCTCCGCACCGCTTCTCGATCGCATTCAGCAGGCTAAGCGGTGCTATTCGGGCGTCATTGACCGCGTTGAGGGCGCTGAATGCGGGGGGAAGGCCAAAGGCGAGCGAGGACGACTCCGAGCGCGATGGCGGTACCGAGGGTGCGGGAGTCGGTGGAGGCGCCGGGATTATCGCCTTCGACCCACCAGCCGGTACCGTGCCGGCCCACCGCCCGCTTGATCGATAACTGACCGTGACGCTGTGGCCAGCGGACGAGTAACACAGCCCCGGGACGTGGCCGGGCTCGCAGGCTGATCAGCACCACGTCGCCATCCGCCAGGGTCGGGGACATCGAAGGTCCGCGCACCACGGCGCGGCGCCATGGCCACCTGAACAGGTTGTGCACAACCACCGATGATCACCCTCCAGATGCTCGACACGCCCGGCGCGAGTAGGGTCTGCGTGACGACGGAGCACACATTTGAGGGAGGAACGATGCGACTGCTGTCGCGCATTCTGCACCCCCGCCTGGAGGTTACTGCGCATTGCGACCTTCCGTGCGGCGTATACGACCCCGCACAGGCGCGGATTGAGGCCGAGTCGGTCCTAGCAATCCAAGAGAAATTCCAGTCCAACGACGATCCGGTCTTCCGCTCGCGGGCAATCGAGATCAAGGAGCAGCGCAGCGAGCTGGTAAAGCACCACCTCTGGGTGCTATGGACCGACTACTTCAAGCCGCCGCACTTTGAAAAGTACCCGCAGTTGCACGAGCTATTCAACAAGGCCACCAAGGCTGCGGGCGCTGCGGGCACCAAGGGCTCCTATGACCCCGCGACGGGGAAGGAGCTGCTGGAATACATCTCCGAGATTGACAAGATCTTCCAGGAGACCAAGCAAAGCTGAGATTGGGCGCTTCACCACGGCGGGTAGCGACGTTGGCCGATAAGGACACCACTTGTTGGTCAACGTCGTTACGCCGTCGCTCACGTACCGGCCATTGCTGGTCCTGCACGGCGATGCCACGTTGTTGGTTACCGCGTTGTCTAACCTGCTCGACAACGCGGTGTCCTACTCCCCACCCGGTGCCCCGGTGTCCATCAGCCGCCGCCTGGATGCCGGCCCCCAGGGCACCTACGTCGAAATCGCGGTCACCGACCGCGGTCTGGGCATCGCCCCCGAACACCAACAACGCGTCTTCGAACGCTTTTTCCGCATCGACCAAGCCCGCTCCCGCTCCACCGGCGGCACCGGCCTGGGACTGGCCATCGTCAAACACGTCGCCGCCAACCACGGCGGCGAAGTCCACCTATGGAGCAAACCCGGCACCGGCTCCACCTTCACCCTGCGCATCCCCGC
>DATELN010000042.1:0-17484 GCA_035276605.1 Pseudonocardiaceae bacterium
CTTTGCCATCACCAAATACACTTTGTTGCCGGTACTTGCGGCGAGCACCCGAAGATTAGCAATAGCGGTCCGGGCGTCAGTGCACTGTTTGGGGCTCGGTGCAGCGATGGCCACGTTGATCGAGGATGCTCCTACCGTGCATACCACGGCGAGCAGAACGGTCAGCGCGTCCTTTTCATGACGAAATGTTCCTTCCGAGTGCGACTTTAGCGGCACGGCGATGGCAGGACTCTGATAGGCCATCGTCGCCTCTTGCTCGCCTCCCAGTAGGCTCATCGCCGCTAAGTGCGCAGAGGTTACAATCCGGTAGTACGTTTCGAGCACGCGCTGTCATCAATGCACTACGCTATGTTTATGACGCGATTTATGCGACGAGCGTAGACATCAAAGAAGTGTTCGTTAATCGGTAAGCGGCGAGAGAACAGCACCCTGATCGTGTTCGCGCCAGTCAAGGTGCCGCTGTGGGCGGCACGCATGAGTGCCCCCGGTGGGAGTCGAACCCACACTGCGGCCCTTTTAAGGGGCTTGCCTCTGCCTTTGGGCTACGGGGGCGCGCCGCCAAGGGTATCCGGGTCAGTTCACGACGCGGCGGTGGCGCGGACGAAGTCGGCTTTCGGGTCGTTGATCTGGCCGAGCGCCACCAGCTCACGACGAAACAGCAGGGCAGCGGTCCAGTCGGTCAGGATGCGCACCTTGCGGTTGAACGTCGGCATCCGGCTCAAGTGGTAGGTGCGATGCATGAACCAGGCCAGCGGGCCGGTGAGCTTGATCCCGTAGACCTCCGCCACTCCCCGGTATAGGCCCAGGCTGGCCACTGACCCGGCATAGCGGTGCTGGTAGTGCCGCAAAGGTTGCCCGCGCAGGTAGGCGATGACGTTGTCGGCGAGTACCGCGGCCTGGCGGACGGCGTGCTGGGCTGACGGGCTGGTGGTGGCATTCGGGTCTGAGGAGGTCAGATCGGGCACGGCGGCGCAGTCCCCGGCCGAGAAGGCGTCCGGACAACCCACCAGCTGCAAGGTGGCCTGGCACCGCAACCGCTGGCGGTCATCCAGCGGCAGGTCGGTTTGCCGTAGCACCGGGTTGGCCTTGACCCCGGCGGTCCAGACGATGGTGTCGGCGTCGAACTCGGTGCCGTTGTCCAGCACCACATGACTGTTTTCCATCGTGTTGACCCGAGTGTTCAGAAAGATCTTGATGCCACGTTGGGCCAACCGCTTGGCGGTATAGCGGCCCAACCCTGGGCTAACCTCGGGCATGATCCGGCCGGTGGCCTCGACCAGCACCCAACGCATGTCTGATGGCTCGATGGTCGGGTAGTAACGGCAGGCGTAGCGCGCCATGTCCTGCAGCTCGCCAAGCACCTCGATGCCCGCGTAACCCCCGCCGATCACCACAAAGCTCAGCAGCCTGCGGCGTAGCTGTACGTCGATCGAGGCGTCGGCGGCTTCCAGACAGGACAGCACATGGTTGCGCAGGTAGATGGCCTCGCCAATGGTCTTGAACGCGATGCCATGTTCGGCGAGCCCCGGGATGGGCAGCGTGCGAGCGATGGAGCCCGGCGCCATCACCAGCACGTCATAACCGACCTGCTCGATGTTGCCGGCGCAGTTCTCGATCGTGGCGACGTGGTGGGCGTGTTCCACCTTGGTGACCCGGCCACACACGACGCGGCAGCGCTTGAGCACCCGGCGCAGCGGCACGACCACGTGGCGGGGTTCGATCGACCCGGCCGCGGCCTCCGGCAGGAACGGTTGGTAGGTCATTTGCGTCTGCGGATCGACCACGGTGATCGCTGCGTCGCCCTGGCTCAGCTTGGATTGCAGCCCC
Source organism: Pseudonocardiaceae bacterium (assembly GCA_035276605.1). Taxonomy (GTDB): domain Bacteria; phylum Actinomycetota; class Actinomycetes; order Mycobacteriales; family Pseudonocardiaceae. The sequence continues at coordinate 1,828 of DATELN010000042.1, forward strand.
AGCGCGGTGTACATCCCCACATAGCCACCGCCCACGATGAGGATGTGTGGTGACTCCCGAGGCATTACACCCATATCAGCAGTATCCCGATTGCAGCCCTGGCGTGCCGGTCATGAGGGCTCGATCTCAGCCAGTTCAGCTGCCCGGCGCAGCACGTCGACCAGCATCGCTGGGGTGAGCCGGCCGGTGAAGGTGTTTTGCTGGCTGACGTGGTAACAGCCGAGCAGATGCAGCCCACCTACCGGGATGTCGACGCCGTGCGCAAAGTGGGGTCGCGGAGTTGGCACCGGCCACCCCGCGAGGCTCAGCGCGGGCAGCAGCGCCTGCCAGCCGAACGCGCCGAGCACCACGACCGCGCGCAGTGTGGGCCGTAGCAGCTTTAGCTCGCGGACCAGCCAGGGGCGGCAAGCGTCGCGTTCGGCCGGGGTGGGCTTGTTTGCCGGTGGCGCGCAGTGCACCGGGGCGGTGATCCGGGTGCGGTACAACGTCAACCCATCACCGCGGTGGGTGGCGACTGGCTGGTTAGCCAGGCCGACGGCGTGCAACGCGGCGAAAAGCACGTCGCCCGAGCGGTCTCCGGTAAATATCCGGCCGGTGCGGTTGCCGCCATGGGCGGCGGGCGCGAGTCCAACGATGGCCAGCGCCGCGTCAGCCGGACCGAATCCCGGCACCGGGCGCCCCCAGTACTCCTGGTCGCGATAGGCCGCCCGCTTCTCCGCGGCGACCTTCTCCCGCCAGGCGACCAGTCGCGGACAGGCTCGGCACCCCGTCACCGCCTCGTCGAGCTCCCCCATCTCCCCGCGTGTCGCGTCCTCGTGCCCGGTGTGTCGCGTTCTCATGCCCACCTCAGGTCAGCCAAGGCCGAGTGCGATGCCGTCGAGAATGTCGTGCTCGCTGACCACGAGCTCACTGATGCCGGCCCGCGCATGGAGCTCCTCGGCCAGCACCGCGACGATCAGCGCACCGCCGGCGATCACATCCACCCTGCCCGGGTGGATGACGGGATTGGCCGCGCGCTGCTGATGGGTCGATGAGAGCAAGTTGTCCGCCGTGTCATGCACCTGCTCCAGCGATAAGCGCGACAAGTGAGTGCGTTCGGCGTCGTAGCTGGGTAACCACTGGGCCACCGCGGACAGTGTCGTAACGGTGCCTGCAACCCCGACCCAGGTGCGGGCCTTGTACACCGGAACGTCGGCGAACGCCTCGTGCAAGGTCTGCGCCGCGAACTGCCGGGCTGCGCTGATCTCGGTTGGCGTCGGAGGGTCCGAGTGCAGGTGGCGCTCGGTGATCCGAACGCAGCCGACGTTCACCGAGCGCGACGCGGTGACGTCCGCGCTGGTGCCGTCCCAGTCGCCGAGCACAACCTCGGTGGACCCGCCCCCCACATCGACGACGACGAACGGCCCGTCAGCCGGATCCAGATCGCCGACCGCGCCGGTGAACGACAGCCGCGCCTCCTCGTCCCCGGTGATCACCTCGGCCTCTTTGCCTAGGGTATGGCGGACCATGCGAAAAAAGTCCTCCCGGTTGGCGGCGTCCCGGGTAGCCGAGGTCGCCACCATCCGTACCCGCTGCGCCTCGGTGCGCCGCGCGATATCGGCGTAGTCGGCCAGCGCCACGCGGGTTCGTTCCAATGCGTCCGAAGCCAGCCGGCCAGTGGCGTCGACGTCTTGACCGAGCCGGACGATCCGCATCTCCCGATGCACGTCGACAAGCTTGGAGTCGGTCAAATCCGCCACCAGCAACCGAATCGAGTTGGTCCCGCAGTCGATCGCGGCCACCCTGACCATCCGCACCTCCCCACGATCGCCCGCTGAATGGGAGATTAGTGACGTGACAAACCAGCCGCCGCCGCTGGTTGAATTTGACCCGCTCGGGTGCGATCCGGCGCTGGTCGATGCGATGAACCGGTACGGCGGTGCGGTGTCGGCGGTGAGCGAAGTCGCGCTTGACGCCGGGTCGGGCCTGGCCCGCGAACATGGTCGGCTGGCTGATCTCCACCACCCGGTATTGCATACCCATGATCGATACGGCCATCGCATCGACGAGGTGGAGTTTCACCCATCCTGGCATTGGCTGATGCGGCGTGGGGTGGCGCACGGGCTGCACGCCGCGCCATGGGGACCCGACGCGGCGCACGCGGCTCACCTCGTCCGGGCGGCGGGCTTCTACCTCTGGACCCAAGTGGAGGCTGGCCACGGCTGCCCGCTGTCGATGACCTACGCCGCGGTACCGGCGCTGCGCCACTGCCCGGAGCTGTCCGCGCAGTGGGAGCCAGGGCTGTGCTCGCGGGTATACGACCCGGAATCGCGCGCACCGGCCAGCAAACGCGGTCTGCTCGCCGGGATGTCGATGACGGAAAGGCAGGGTGGATCCGATGTGCGGGCCAACACGACCACCGCGATGCCGGTCGATGGCGGCGCATACCGGCTCGTCGGGCACAAGTGGTTCACCTCAGCACCGATGAACGACGTCTTCCTTGCGCTCGCTTACGCACCTGGGGGTCTGACGTGTTTTGCGGTTCCCCGGATATTGCCCGACGGCAGCGGCAACGGCATCCGGTTGCAGCGGCTTAAGAACAAGCTTGGCAATCGGGCCAATGCCTCTGCCGAGATCGAATACGACGGCGCGCTGGGCTGGGCAGTGGGCACGGAGGGCCGCGGGGTGCCCACGATCATCGAGATGGTGACGATGACGCGGCTGGACTGCGTACTCGGCTCCGCCTCCACCATGCGCGCGGCGCTGTCGGAGGCTGCGCACCATGTGGCACACCGCCGCGCGTTCGGGATTCGGCTGGCTGACGCGCCGCTGATGGCAACGGTCGTGGCGGACCTCGCGCTGGAAAGCGAAGCCGCCACCGCCCTGGCGATGCGGCTGGCCGCCGCGGTGGACACTGGTGAGCGTGCGCTGCTGCGTCTTGCATTGCCGGCGAGCAAATATTACGTCTGTAAACGGGCGCCGGCAGTGGTGGCCGAGGCGCTCGAGTGCCTGGGCGGCGACGGCTACAGCGAGGACTCCGGTCTTCCCCGGCTGTATCGGGAAGCTCCGCTGAACTCGATCTGGGAGGGTTCCGGCAACGTCACCGCGTTGGACGTGCTGCGTTCGCTCTCCCGGGATGAGGCACCGGCGGAGGCGCTGCTGGCCGAGCTGGACGCTGTCGCCGGTGCATATCCCCGCTTGGACCGGGCCGTGGCCTTATTACGTGCGGAGCTGTCCGATCCGGCGCCCCAGCGGGCCCGCCGGTTGGCTGTGTTGATCGCGCTGTGCTTGCAGGGCTCATTGCTGCTGCGCCATTCGCCGGCGGTGGTCGCTGAGGCCTTCCTCGGTTCGCGGCTCGGCGGGGACACCACTGGATGGACTCTCGGCATGCTAACTGCGGGGACAGACACCGCCCTGCTGGTGGAGCGAGTGACGCCGCGCCTGAGGTGATGCCACTGGCTGGGCGTGCACCACGGCGCGACACGCCGGGCATGAGGACGCGACACACGGGGCACCAGGGCGCGACACGCCGGGAGAGAGGGAGGGCAGGGCCGGGGCGGGGTTAGGCGCAGGGACCTGCGGTCCACCAGGGGCCGATCTGGGCCAGGACCTCGTCGCCGAAGGGGTTGACGCCGGGGCCGCGGGCCAGCGCGTGGGCGACATGGACGTGCAAGCATTTCACCCGACCGGGCATGCCGCCGGCGCTGACCTGCGTCCCCAGCGGTTCCAGAGCGTCGCGCTCGACCAGGTACGACTCATGCGCGGCCCGGTAGGCGGCCGCCAGCTCCGGATCGGTGGCTAGCCGATCAGTCATCTCGCGCATCGCTCCGCTGGCCTCGATCCGCCCTACCAGTCCGACCAGCCGGCGACAGGTCAGGTAATAGAGCGTGGGAAACGGGGTGCCGTCGGCCAGTCGCGGCGAGGTCTGCACCACGCTGGGCAGGCCGCAGGGGCAGCGGTGCGCCACCGACCGCAACGCCCGGGGCGGGCGCCCCAGCTGCGCCGCGACAGCTTCCCGGTCGGCGCGGTCCAGCACCTCCTCACCCACCGTTGATCGACTTCCACAGTTGGCTGTACCACAGCGCCGTGGGTGGCGGAGCACCCCCGGCGACAGCCACGGTCCCACCGGGAGGAAGCTGCACCAGGTAAGGGGCTTCGCCGGGACGCACGTAGCGCAGCCGTTCCCGGGCCTGCGTCTCGATATGTTCCGGGTCGGCCAGCAACCCGCGGCGGCGCTCCAGCTCCGCGATCTTGTCGGTCAGAGTCTGCTGCTGCTCGTATACCGCCGATAGCTCGGCGCGCTGGCTAACGTAGTTGCGCAACGGCACCGCCACACTCAGGATCAGCACACAGATCACTGCGGCGAGCAGCGCCGCGCGGCGTCCCGAGGTGACGCCCAGCGCGTGACCGATCCGTACCCCCAGCGGACGGATCGGCGCGCGGTCATCGGGCGGACCGCGGTGCTTGGCTGGGCCGGCGTCGCCCATCCGCCTAACCCTCCGGTGCGAACCGGGCGAACGCCAGGTCCCCGGCGTAGCGAGCGGCGTCTCCGAGAGCTTCCTCGATGCGCAACAGTTGGTTGTACTTGGCCACCCGCTCCGACCTCGCCGGCGCACCGGTCTTGATCTGACCGCAACCTACCGCCACCGCCAGGTCGGCGATCGTGGTGTCCTCGGTCTCACCGGAACGGTGGCTGATCATGCAGCGATATCCGTTGGACTGCGCAAGCGCCACCGCGTCCAGCGTCTCCGATAGCGTGCCGATCTGGTTAAGCTTGACCAGCATCGCATTCGCAACCCGGCGGTTGATGCCTTCTTCCAGCCGATCTGGATTGGTCACGAAGATATCGTCACCGACGATCTGCACCCGGTCGCCGAGCTCTGCGGTCAGCCGCGCCCAGCCATCCCAGTCATCCTCGGCCAACGGGTCCTCGATAGACACCAGCGGGTACGCACCGAGCAGGTCCGCGTAATAGTCGATCATCTGCTCAGCGTTGCGAGCGCTGCCCTCGAAGGCGTAGCCACCATTGGTGAAAAGCTCGGTGGCAGCCACGTCCAAGGCAAGCGCGATGTCTCGGCCGAGCGCGTAACCGGCCTTGTCCACCGCGGTGGCGATGAGGTCCAACGCTTCCTTAGCCGCAGGAAGATCGGGCGCGAAACCTCCCTCGTCGCCGAGTCCAGTCGACAATCCGTCGGCTTTGAGCACTGACTTCAGGGCGTGATAAACCTCCGCGCCCCAGCGCAGCGCCTCACGAAACGAGTCAGCACCCACCGGAGCGACCATGAATTCCTGGACATCGACTCCGGTGTCGGCGTGGGCGCCACCGTTGAGGATGTTGAACATTGGCACCGGTAACACATGCGCGTTCACGCCACCGATGTAGCGAAACAACTCCAGGCCGCTGGACTCGGCGGCCGCTTTGGCCACTGCCAGCGATACGCCGAGGATCGCGTTGACCCCGAGCCGCGACTTGTCCGGCGTGCCGTCCAGGTCAACCAGCTTCTGATCCACGAGGCGCTGCTCGATCACCTCGATGCCGATCAGCTCGGGGCCAATCTCGTCCAGCACCGCCGCAACGGCACGCTCGACGCCCTTACCGGCGAAGCGCTCCGGATCACCATCGCGTAGCTCGACCGCTTCATGCTGCCCGGTGGAGGCGCCCGACGGTACAGCGGCACGAGCCAGCGTGCCGTCATCGAGAGCGATCTCAACCTCGACAGTCGGGTTACCCCGCGAGTCCAGAATCTCGCGGGCTCCAACCTCCTCGATGACGGCCACAGATACTCCTCGTCAGCAGTAGGCAGCAACAGCGTAACCACGGGGTCGCGCCCTCGGTCGGAGGCGCGCGTCAGTGATCGAGTGCGGTCATCGAGTGTCAACTCTCGTGTAACAGCGCGTGTCCGCGTACCGTTAGTGTGACCATGACAGCCGCCGACCGACCCCGGGACGTCGTCGAGCAGTTCCGGCTTGCCGAGTCGCTGGTCTTACAACGGCGTCCGCTGGAAGCCCTGCGGGAGCTGGCCCCGGTCCTCGATGCCGAGCCCGACGCCCCGAGTGTGCAGTTACTGGCTGGACGAGCTTACCTGCAGTCGGCCCAACTGCGTCGAGCCGAACAGGCTTTCCTCCGAGTCCTCGAGCACAACCCGTCCGATCATTACGCCAGATTCGCCTTAGGGCGAACCTTGCAGCGACAGAGCCGGTTGGAAGAAGCGCGGGCGCAGCTGGCGATGGCGGTAGCAATGAATCCGACTCCGGATTACCAAGAAGCTCTTAATGAGGTGCGGATGCAGATAGCCAGCCGCTAAGCCTCCAGGTTGTTTAGATAACTCCTTTAGCGCTGCGCGCGTAAGCCTGGGCGAATCCGTATACCTCTTGGGCGTAGTCCAAAGAGTCATTGTAGGACAATATTGCTCGTAGCCAGCCATCGCCCGAACTGAGATTGCGGTTGTCAGCGCAGAGATACTGTGCCGCCGCCACAGAGGCGTCATCGATATTCTGCGGGTCGGTGATCCCGTCCCCATTCCCATCGGCCCGCCACTTCGCCCACGTGGACGGAATGAACTGGAAGGGCCCGACGGCGTGATCCCATACCTTGTCGCCATCCAGCAACCCATTATCGGTGTCCCCAATGGCCTTGACTCCGGGAGAACCATTGAGTGTAGGTCCGATAATCGGCGCCGACGGCCGGCCGTCGGGTAACAGAGTGCGGCCTTCGAAGCCGCCGTGCTTGGACTCGACGGCCGCGATAGCGGCCAAGGTGACCCACGTGATGCGGCAGTTCGGATGCGCGGCGGCCATCATCGCGTGCGCGTTGGCGTAGGACTCCAACGCGCGCTGGGGGATGTTGGTGACCTTCGCCATCCGTAGCGCCCAATCGGCGAACGCCAGCTGAGGCCCACCGACGGGCTTTTCCGGCGCAGCGGGCATCTGCACGGGGATGTTAACGGTCTGCTGACCGTGTTGCGCGGGTTGCCCCGGTTGACCGAGTTGCCCAGGTTGCTGGGCGGGCGCGGCGGGGTTGGCGACAGGCTGCGCGACGGGTTCCGCGACATCGGGCAGGGCAGCGGGCGCGGCGAGCGCGGCCGGAGTAGGAGCGGCGAGCCCACGATCGGGCAGGGGCGCGGCTACCGAACCCAAGCCGACTACCACCAGACCGGCGCAGGCCAACGCGCCACCGGACAGCACCCCACGGACTACGTAGTGCGAAACTCGCGGCATTCCCCGGCGAAGCCACGTATAGCTGACCCGCCCGATTCGCCCGACTCGCGCACCGGCTCGTTCTTCACCGCTCACATCACAGATCAACGACGGTTACGCTGCGCGGTTACGTGGGTCCCCTGTGCGTGGGGACGCGCGTTCTAGCCGCTATCGCCACTCACAAGGCTCGACCTGGGCCAGTGCATTCGCCATTGGTGGACGGTGAGCTGAGCGGAGTCCAAGCCGGCGGCTCGGGCGGAGCGCTCAGCGGTGCGCACGTCATCAGCGAAGCGCCGGGCGACGCAGCGAAGCGCCGCTTCAGGATCCTCACCGGCGAGCTTCGCTGCGGCTGACAACGCGAACAACGATGCGCCGGTATGGCCGTCAGCGTCGGATGGGTCCGAACCGGTTGGATGAACCGGAGCGGGCAGCAGGTCACGGGGAAGTCCCGCCTTCGTCGCCCGCGATACCAGCTTGGCTGCCAGCGCCACCGCTGGCTGGGCTAACGCCACCCCGTCGACACTGGACTCGCGGCGTTTTTCGGTGCGCTTGAGTTGCTCCCAGCGGACTTCCTGTTCTGCGGCAGTGCGCACCTGTTCACTACCCGCGAAGACGTGCGGGTGCCGGGTGACCAGCTTGGCGACCAGGTCGCCGGCCACCGCGTCGATGTCGAAACCGCCGGGTCGCTCCTGCGCGACCCGGGCGTGGAAAAGCACCTGGAGCAGGACATCACCGAGTTCTTCGCGAACTGCATCCAGGTTGCAGTCTTCCAGCGCCTGGTACAGCTCGTAGGCCTCCTCGATGAGATAGGGCATCAGCGACCGGTGAGTCTGCGCGGCATCCCACGGGCAACCGCCTGGCGAACGCAACCGGTCCATCACTGCAACCGCATCCAGCAACCCGGCCCCGGCCGGTTCCGGAGTCACCAACACGGTGGCGCCGGCGGCGACCCAGCGGGCCGCGGTACCGGTACACGGATCCATGGTGAGCAGCAGTCCGTGCACCGCATCGCCCGCTGGAACTGCCCCGCACAGCTGCGCCAGTTCGCCTGGTACGTCAGTGTCGGCGTGCAGGGGCGCCCCATCATGCAGCAGGCGTACCGCTGCCGCGGGAAGCACGGCACCGAGGCGACGCGACAGCGTGACGACGGTAGGCGTGCTCACGCGCTCGGAACGGCACGCAGCGGCGCCTCGAAGCCGCCGGTCTCGTTCTCGTCAGATACCACCTGAAGGTTCACTGGATCCCACACGCCGTAGCGCGGGTTGAGCCGCACTCCCACCTCATCGGCCACTCTGGCGAGCTGACGCAGTCCGATCGCTTCGAGTAGCGCGGGATCGAGCTGCTCGATCTCAGGCGCGTGTTCCGACGGCTGGACACCACGGTCGGCGCGGTTTTTCACCACCATGACTACCCAGGGCTTGGTGTCCGCGAGCTGGAAAGCGACCACGGTGTTTTCGGCGACGCCAAACGCCGGCGTGGTGGCGAAGATCGGGTCGTCCGCGGCGACGATCCGCTTTCCTAGCTCGGCATCCTTGCCGGCCCGAACATCAGCGTCGATCAATTGCCGGGCCCGCTTGGAGCCTGCCTGCGCCAGCTCGTCGACGCGCTGTTTGGCGGCGGTTCGGGTATTGGCGGTGGTGTAGTCGACGGTGACCGCGCTATCGCGTAAGGCGGATCGGCCTAAGGCAACCAGCAGCAGCCTGTCCGTGGCACGTTCCCGATAGGAATTGGCATCGAAGATGGTGCCCTTGGATGCCTCTTGGGCCCCGCCGACCTCTTTGATCAGGCGATTCACCTGAGCCTGGTCAACGGTCACACCGGTCCGCCGCGCGGCGATGTCCAGCAGCTGGTGGCGGATCCGCAAGGTGAGAATCTTTCGCGACACGTCATCGAGCTGGCGGCCGGCCACTAGTTGGGCACGAGCCTGTGGGCCCTCCTTGTCCAGCACGGTCACGAGCTGGTCGTGAACCTGACCTTGCGTAATCTCCGTACCGTTGACGAACGCGGCGGCGCCGAACTGGCCACTGCCGCAGCCGCCGATCAGCACGCTCGCGGCGACGACGCCGGCGCCGACCCCCAGGACGGCACGGCGCGCTACGCCGACGGCAGGCAGGACGCTTCGCACGGACGCTACTGTCTCACGCTGCCTGTGCTGACCTCACAACTACCCACACCTACCCCTTTAACCCCGACACGAGACATATCGGGGTGTGGTCGTCAGCAGTCCAGGGTGTCAAGGAGGTGGTGGATGGCTGCGGTCAGGCGGGGCGGATCGCAGGGGGCGACGGTGAGGGATCTGGTGTCGTCGCGGCGCGTAGTGACGGTGATCTGGTAACGGCCGTCCGGGTTGTCACACCAGCGCAGCAACGGCGAGCGGCTGACCCGACTGCCGTCCCGAATGTTGGCGGCAATCTGCCCGGCCCGCGCGTGTGGTTGGTCCAGGATCGCCGACACCGCGGCGCGCTGGCGTTCGGTCTGTACGGGGAAGGCCGATACGAGCACTCCACCACTACCTCGCGCCCCCCAGCCGGGGTCGGGGGCCAGCGCGATGGTCGCGGCCGGACTGCGGCCGGGTGGGTGCGACGGCAGCCGGCTCACTACCGCCGCCGCCATGCCGGTCACCGGGATGACGTCCAGCATGGTGACGCCAGCCTGGTCAGGGTCTTGCACCGCGCAGACGGCCACGGTGCCACTGCGGGCCGCGAGCACCCGGACGGGGTGATCAGCCGCTGGGTCGGCAAGCCAGACTGAGTCCAGCCAAATCGCCGGCCGGTGCAGCAGCCGCATGGCCGCCTCCAGATCGGCATCGACCCGGCCCGCGCGGACCAGCCCGAGCCGGTGCAGCTGCTCGCTCACGTCCGCCTGGATACGGTCGCGCTCTTCGGTGGTGCGCCCATGCGAATGGACCTGGATGGGCGCGGGGTAGCGCTCCAGTTTCAGCATCTCGGTGAGTAGGTCCCATTGCGCGGGGGACATGCGCCATCCCAGCGGCACCACTACGAGCCGCCCTGCCCGGTCGAGTCGTCGCCGATCACCGCAGGAGCAACCTTGCGACCGTCGGTGAAGATGTCGTCGACTTCGATGAGATACGACGGGCGCCGGTGCTCGGAGTCTTCTCCGCCCTTGCCGCCTGGTGCGCCGAGCGGTGCCATCATCTCGCCCGGCCCGCCACGTCCGGCCACCGCACCGCTGGTGCTACGACCGACCATCTCGGCGGCAGCACTCGGCGGTCGCGGACCGAATTCGTGGCTGCCGACGCTCGCCCGGCTGGCACCGCCCACCCGCCCGGTGCCAGCTAGGTGGCCCCCGGCAAGCCGGCGCGCTTCACTCACGCCTGCCCGAGCCCGTCGTGCGACGTCCTCCGCGATCGGCGCCACGATGGGAACGCTGCCAGCCGCCGCTGCCGCGGCCGCCGCGGCGATCTCCCCGCCGCCGTGCTGAGGTCCTCGGCCGGCCTGGTCGGGAACTACGCCGCCGCCGGCGTGCTGGGCTGCCGGATGGTCGGCGCTAGTCATTGCCTGCAACGCGGTGGGGGCGGACAAGGTGTGCGCGGTATGTCCGGGCGCTGCCGGCCCAGTGCTGGGATGGGACGACTCAGCGGGCGCATCGCCGGGTTCGACGATCGGACCACCGGTGGGGGAGGCCTGAGGTGGTTGCTGCGTCGGGTCGACGAGCTGCGCATATGTCGGGACCGCGGCGCGGTTGTCGTTGATCGGCGCGGAGTACACGTTGGTCATGATTCGCACGGCTTCGGCGTGCGAATCAGACTGCGCTTGCTCTTGCGCGACCGCGTCGATCAGTGCGCCGGCCGCGCCGCCGGTCGCGAAGCTGAACAGCGACTCCCGCCAGTTGTGCGAGCGCGGCGGCGGCACGCTGGCCTTGGCCTGCGCAGCCGAGGACCCGGAGTCGGCTATCAGCTGCGAGGTGCGATCGGCGATCTCGGTGTGGCGGGCCGCCCACTGGTCGATCCCGCCGAGCGGGGCCAGCGCCGCGTCGGCGGACGCGCCACGCCACCCACCGGACACGGTCTGCTGCAGGTCGCGGGCCAGCCCGGTCACGATGTCCGCGTCGCCGTGGGCCTGGTTACGCCACTCCTGGGCGGCCTCGCCGATGTCAGCTGGGTCGACCGAGTGGTCCAGCATGGTGCAGATCTCCTGATGGCCCCAAGCCGCCCAGTTGCTCGATCCGTGGTCGTTGCCGCTGGGTCCGCCGAAGCCCAGCAGGCCAGTCACCGCATCCCATACTCCGGACATCTCAGCTCCCTGACTTCGGCAGCCGCGGCTCGATCATCTGCGCGATCCGCATCGCTTCGGCACATGTGTTGATCGGCGGCCCGGTGTAGAGCCCTGACTGAGCCACGCTCACCACCAGCCCTACCGACCCACCGTCGATTAACTGCGTGCAGTCTGAACGGTCACTCTCGACCGACAACCGGGCCCCGGCCCGCCCGTTGACCGTGTTATCCGCGAAGCTGGTAAATGCCGGATCATCCCGGCGGGCCCGGTACTGGGCCACTGACTCCTTGCCCCGTTCCAGATCCAAGGTGAACGGCTGGCCCGCCCACCGGCAGCCGACCTCGCCAAGCCGGTTATTCGGTTTGCGGCTGGTCAGCTTGATACCCAGCCCGGCCAGCTCGGCATCGGTGAGGATGGTGCACATGTCCACCCGGCTGGCATCCCCCACCGCCGGGCTCGGGGGCGACCCAGCCGTCTGCGCACTACACCCGGCCGCGAGCAGGACCAGCGCGGCTACCATCGCACGCCTCACTGTGACCTGCCCCGGAATAGCTGCTCGTTGGCCGCTTCGGTCTCGGCTGCCGTACGCCCGGCCGCCCGGTAGGTCGCCGCCATGTTCCGAAACACTTGCTGCGCACTCCGCATAGACGCGATGTAGTCCCGGCCGGCCTGGGCAAAGCGCTCCGCAGCGGCGTTGCCGTCCTCGTTGTCACCGAACTTGCGCAACCGGGCTAGGTCCACCGCGCTGGCAAGCGACACGTCAAGTTCCTCCACGGCCTGGTCGCAGCGGGCGGCGGCGCGCTCTGCTATACCGGCGTCCATCCATAGCTCACCTGCAGCCACCGCGGCCGCCAAGGAGTTTTGCTGCGCAGCGACATCGGCCAGCTGCGCACTGGTGTGCTCGAAGCTGCTCGCCATCGCCTACCTTCCTCGTCCGGCCGGGGGTGACCGTACTATCTGCGCCCCAGCCTGAGGAGGGCCCATGTTCGACACCGATCCGGACCAGATGCAGCAACGCGTGTCACAGTGGGCGCAGGGATTCGCCGACACGGCTGCCAAAGCCAAGGTCATGCGAGCGCGGGTGGAGCAGATTCAGGCGAGCGCGTCGTCACCGGATGGCGCCGTGCGCGTCACCGTCGACTCCCACGGTGTGCTCACCGATCTGGCCTTCACCGACGCGATCCGCGACATGCGGCCACCGGAGCTCGCCGCGCAGGTGATGGCCTGCCTGCAGCGCGCCCAGCAACAGCTGGCCCCGAAGGTGCGGGAGGCCATGCTGGCCACCGTCGGTGGTGAGCAGCAGCTGGTCGACAACGTGGTATCCAGCTACCGCGAGCGCTTCGGCGAGAACCTCAGCGCAGCAGATCCCGGGGTACTGCGACTGGGCGCAATCGACCCGCCGCCGCAGACCAGCATGTATCGCCGCCCGACACGCACCCAGCCGGCAGATGAGGAGTACTTCGCCGACCGCGGTTACCTGAGCTGAGGAGCACACCGATGGCCGAGCAGTACGAGGTACTCACCGAGGCGCTGACCGGGCACGCCGGCACGGTCGACCGCATTGCCGACCAGGTGGCGCAGGCGGCCGCCGCTGGGCAGCTGATGAGCCTGCCCTCGGACGCCTACGGGACGCTCTGCGCGGCCCTGCCGATGATGCTCAACCCGTTGCAGGAGCTAGCCGCCACCGCGCTGACGACCTGCGCAAAGCATCTCAGCCGCGCGGCGGATGGGATCCGGGAGACCGCTTGGGAGTACGCAGCGGTTGACGAAGCCAACTACCTGGCGTTGCGGCGTGCCGCGGAGGTGCGGTAGATGCCGGACAATCCATTGATCGCCGAAGAGCACCACCACAACACGCCCTACGCCGGGATCGGGATCCTCGAATCGGCCACCGAGTGCGGCGAGGCGCTCAGAAACGGTGAGTGGATCGAAGCCGGGGTCGACGCGCTGGCGGCGGGCCTGAGCTACGTCAACTACCTGGACAACCCGGCCGGGGCGCTGCTGGGTTGGGGCGTTGACTGGTTGTTCGAGCATGTCGAGGCGCTATCCGAACCGCTGGACTGGCTGGCCGGCGACCCCGATGTGATCACCGCGCATGCGCAGACCTGGGGCAACGTCGCCGACGCGGTCACCGCCGCGCGGCTCGACTACTCGCACGCGGTGTGCGGCGACCTCACCAGCTGGCAGGGCACAGCCGCCGACGCCTACCGAAGCCGCGCCACCAACACCGGCTATCTGCTCGAAACCATGGCCATCGCGGCCGACGCCATCAAAGCCGCCATCACGCTGAGCGGTCAGGTGGTCGACGCGGTGCGCGACAAGATCCGGGAAGGGATCGCCCAGCTCGTCGGCAACCTGATCGCCTGGCTCACCGAAGAGGCGGCCACTGTAGGGGTCGCGACGCCGGTGGTGGCCGAGCAGGCCACCATGGCGATCGCCAAGCAGGCCGCCGAGATCGCGCAACTGTTACTCAAACTGCACAAGACGATCACCGCTCTGCTGCCGTTGCTGCGCCATCTCGCTGAGGTCATCACGATGCTGCACAGTGCCCTGGCAGGTAGCTCAACTAGCCGCTTTCGGTAGCCGGGGCTCGATCAGGCGGGCGATGCGCAGCGCCTGAGCGCACGAGTCGACCGGCGGCCCGTCGCGGCTGACCGTAGGCGTCACGCTCACGACCAGCGACACCGACCCGCCGTCCATCAGCTGCTCGCAGTCCGTGCCGTCGCGGTCCACCCTGAATCGCAGGCCGGGCCGGCCGTTCACGGTGTTGTCCGCAACGCTGATCATTGCCGGACCACGCGGCCGATCCCGGTAGGAAGCAAGGGTCTGCGTGTCCCGTTCCAAGCTCACGATGAACGGCCGGCCCGTCCACTCGCAGCCGACCGAATTGTCACGCTCCACCGGCGTGCGGGTGCTGGGCGTAATGCCGAGCTGGCTCAGCTCCGCCTCGGACAGGATGGTGCACATATCGACCCGGCTGGAGTCGGTCACCGCGGCGCAAGCAGCACCGCAGCCGGCCGCACACAGCCCTAGCCCGATCACCGCAATACGCCGCACCGCTCCGTACTACCACGGGTCGACAGGCGCAGCGACATCGCATGATCACGGAGGCTGACGACAGCGTCAACCTCAGCCGGCGCTGCCAAGCACGCTGGTGACCAACGTGGTGCACCAGTCGAGCAGCTCGCGGTCGCGCAGCGGTGGGGCGCCGATGCCGCCGGAGCCTTCGCTGGGCCGCGGTACGGACAGGGTCGTCACCGCGGACTTGTACGTCGCTTGTGGGTACAGCCGGCCGAGCCGTACGAGCTGGGAGTCACGCAGCGTGACCGGGGCGAACCGCAGCCGGGAGCCTTGCACGGTCACCTCCGTCACCCCGTGGGCCCGGCATACCTGGCGGAACCGGGCGACGTCCAGCAAGGTCACCACTGGCGGTGGCAGCGCACCATAGCGATCGCGCAACTCATCGGTGATGGTGGCCAGCGCGCCGGCATCCACCGCCTCAGCGATCTTGCGGTAGGCCTCCAGCCGTAGCCGCTCACCGGGGATGTAGTCGTGCGGCAGGTGCGCGTCCACCGGCAGTTCGACCCGTACTGGCGTGGGGTCGGCGACCCCCTCTGACGGGGCCGCACCGGCCGCGCCGCGAAACGCCTCGACGGCCTCTCCGACCAGCCGAATGTACAGGTCAAACCCGACCCCGGCGATGTGCCCGGACTGCTCGCCGCCCAGGATGTTGCCCGCCCCGCGGATCTCCAGGTCCTTCATCGCGACCGCCATGCCCGCGCCCAGCTCGGCGTGCTGGGCGATGGTGGCCAGCCGGTCGTGCGCCGTCTCGGTGAGCGGAGCCTCGGGCGGGTAGAGGAAGTAGGCGTAGCCGCGCTCCCGGCCCCGTCCGACCCGCCCGCGCAGCTGGTGCAGCTGGGCCAGGCCGAGCAGATCACCACGTTCGACGATCAGCGTGTTGGCGTTGGAGATGTCCAGCCCGGTCTCCACGATCGTGGTGCACACCAGCACGTCGAACTCGCGGTCCCAGAACCCGGCGACGGTGCGTTCGAGCTGGTCCTCGTTCATCTGGCCGTGCGCGACGGCGATACGCGCGTCGGGCACAAGCCGCCGCAGACGATTCGCGATGGTCTCGATGCCCTGCACGCGGTTGTTGACGAAGTACACCTGTCCACCGCGATCGATTTCACGCAGGATGGCTTCCTGCACGAGGCCGTCGTCGAGCTCGGTGACATAGGTCCGTACG